>NZ_DASUFR010000148.1:0-3410 GCF_036274455.1 Nocardioides sp.
GCGGCACGCGCGACACCCACGCCCAGCCAGGAGGCGACCGACGTGACCACCCGCCAACCGGAGCCCAGCGCCGAGCCGGTCGACCAGACCGAGCTCGACCGCCGGCTCATCGAGGCGGCCTGGGCCGGCGACGTCGATCGCGCCCGGCGGCTGGTGGCCCTCGGCGCAGACGTGAACGCGCAGGACGACACCCAGCAGAGCGCGTTCCTCATCGCGACCAGCGAGGGGTACGACGACCTGCTCGCCCTCACCCTCCGCCACGGCGCGGACGTCGACGCGCGGGACAGCTTCGACGGCACCGGTCTCATCCGCGCCGCCGAGCGCGGCCACTGGCGGGTCGTCGGGCGGCTGGTGCGGGCCGGCGTGCGCCTCGACCACGTCAACAACCTGGGCTGGACAGCACTGCACGAAGCCGTGACCCTCGGCGATGGCAGCCGGCGTTACGTCGACACGGTGCGGATCCTGGTCGCGGCGGGGGTCGACGTGGCCATCCGGGCGAGCCGGGACGGCCGGACCGCCGTGGAGACCGCGCGGGCGAGGGGTTTCGGCGCGATCGCCGATCTCCTGTCCCGTGCCGCGCAGGGCGAGCGGGGCAGCCTCGACGGCGACGCGGACGCCGTGGCCCTGGCCCTACGCCACGACGCCGACATCGAGAGCCGCGACGCGCACGACCGCACCCCACTGCTGCTCGCGGTGACCGAGGACCGGGTCGACACCGCCCGGCTGCTGGTGGCCCTGGGCGCGGACCCGGACGCCCTCGACGACCGGCACGACACGCCGTGGCTGGTCACCGGGGTGACCGGCAGCGTGCCGATGGTGGAGGTGCTGTTGCCGGCGCACCCGGACCTGACGATCCGCAACCGGTTCGGCGGTACCTCGGTCATCCCGGCCAGCGAACGCGGCCACGTCGACTACGTCCGCCGGGTCGTGCGGACCGGCATCGACGTCAACCACGTGAACGACCTCGGGTGGACCGCGCTTCTCGAGGCGGTGATCCTCGGCGACGGGACCGAGCCCTACCAGGAGATCGTGCGGATCCTGCTCGACGCCGGTGCCGACCCGGCCATCGCCGACCACGACGGCGCCACGGCACTGCAGCACGCCGAGGCCCGGGGCCAGTCAGCGGTGGCGAGCCTCCTGCGCGGCTGAGCTCGCTGCCGCCTGCGCCCGGGCCAGGACCTCGCGCACGGGGCGGCCGAGGGCGTGTGCGGCGCGCACGACGTCCTCGTACTCCGGCTGAGCAGTCACCACCACGCCGTCGAGGCGGGCGAGCTTGACCGCGATCTCGAAGCCGTCCACGCTCACCGTCGCGAGCTCGCGGGGGAGGGCATGGCGGGCGACGGGGTACGCCCGGACCCCGATCGTCGTGGTCTCCCGGAAGATCGTGGCCCGGACCTCGGCCGCCCGGTCGGGGGAGGCCAGCGCGCGGAAGGTGTGCGCCGGACGACCCTTCTTCATCACGATCGGCGTCAGCCAGGCGTCCAGCGCGCCGGCCGCGAGCACGGAGGTGATGACGTCGGGCCACAACCTCGGGTCGAGGTCGTCGACGTTGGTCTCGAGCACGAGCAGGTCGTCGGCGTCCCCGGCCGCTGGCACGGGGCTGCCGACCAGCAGCCGGAGCACGTTGGCGTGCCCCTCGGGATCGCGGCCGCCTGCGCCGACGCCGATCTGCTCGGTGGTCATGGCGGGCTGGGGACCGTACGACGTCGCGAGCGTGGTCAGCAAGGCCGCCCCGGTCGGGGTGCAGAGCTCGGTGGCCGGAGCCGACTCGGGACCGGCGTACGACGGCACGCCGGTGAGCAGTGCGGCCACGGCGGGTGGCGGCACCGGGAGGGTGCCGTGCGCAGCGCGGATCGTCCCCGAGCCGACCGCGATCGGGCTGACCACGATCTCGGTCGGTGCGAGGTGCGCGAACCCGGCGCAGGTGCCGACCACGTCGGCGATCGCGTCCAGTGCGCCCACCTCGTGGAAGTGCACGTCGAGCGGGTCGTGCCCGTGCACCGCTCCCTCGGCGGCGGCGAGTCGTTCGAAGACGCGCAGGGCAAGGTCGCGGATGTCGTCGGACAGCGTGGACTCGAGCAGCATCCTGCGGATGTCGCGCCAGGTGCGGTGGTGGGCGGAGTCGGCGACGTCGACGTGCACGCGGGTCGCCGCGAAGCCGTTGCGGGTGACCGCCTCGGCGCGCAGCGTCATGAGCTCCGGCGACACCGCGGCCACCGCACGCTGGGGGACCTCGATCGAGACTCCGGCGCCGACCAGTGCGCCGAGCAGCATGTCGCCGCTGGCGCCTGACGAGGCGTCGACCCAGAGGGTCGTCATCGGGCTGCCCTGGCCACGCGGGCCGCGAAGACCCCGGCGCCGTAGCCGTTGTCGATGTTCACCACGGTGACCCCGGGGGCGCAGGAGTTGAGCATTGCCAGCAGTGCGGCCAGCCCGCCGAACGAGGCGCCGTACCCGACGCTGGTCGGCACCGCCACCAGCGGCGTGCCGGTCAGCCCGCCGACCACGGAGGGCAGCGCGCCCTCCATCCCGGCCACGACCACGAGGCAGTTGGCCGCCTCGAGCCGGTCCTTGACGGCCAGCAGCCGGTGCAGCCCGGCCACGCCGACGTCCTCGATCAGCTCGACCGCCGAGCCGTGCACCCGGATGCTCAGCGCCGCTTCGGCGGCCACCGGAGCGTCGCTGGTGCCGGCCGACACCACCGCCACCGAGCCACGGGGCTCGGGGAACGGGCCCAGGGTCGCGGCCCGGGCCACGGCGTCGACGTTCGCGTCCGGGAGGGAGGTGGCCACCTGGGCCATGGCGTCCTCGGACAAGCGGGTGGCCAGCACCGCGCGGTCGGGGTGGCGCTCGTGGAGGGTCCTGAGGATCGCGATGACCTGTCCCGGCGTCTTGCCCTCGCCGTAGACGACCTCGGCGTCGCCGGTCCGCCGGGCTCGGTCCATGTCGACCCGCGCGAACCCGAGGTCCTCGATCCGCGGGTCGTGCTCCACCCGAGCAGGCTAGTCGGAGCGCGTGGCGTGGGTGTCTGCTGGGCAGCGTGAGCACCGCCGACCACGACGCGCAGGGCACGCCGAGCTTCGTGGAGCTGACGACGCCGGACCAGCAGGCGGCCAAGGAGTTCTCCGGCGCGTTGTTCGGGGTTGCCTGCTGACCGCAGCTGGGGGGTTGCTGTCGGTGGGCGGTCAGTCAGCAACCCGGCGAGTAGCTGCGGGGTCGGGTCGGGATGGCCTGCTGACCGCCGCTCGGCCCCGACGGCTAGGAGACTGCTGAACAATCGCGCGGCGCCTGCGCCGCGATAGCCGCACGCTGGCTGTGTTGCCGCCCCTCGAAAGGCGCCCAGCCTGCCTTCGGGACGGACGCCTTGCCATCGCACGACTCTCGCGACGCAGGCATCCACGCCCTTGTTC
>NZ_DASUFR010000149.1:0-48859 GCF_036274455.1 Nocardioides sp.
GAGACGCAGCCTGACGGCTCGAGGCCCGCGCCTCACGTAATGAACGGCATCTGTCACCGACGCGCCGCGCGCGCCGACCCTAGGCTGAGCGGATGCCGGTGCCGGGCACCAAGCTGCGCCCGCCGAGGCCGCGCCCGCGGCTGGTGCCGCGCGGGCGCCTGATCGAGCGGCTCGAACACGCGCCGCGCCTCGTGCTCGTCGCCGCGCCGGCCGGGTTCGGCAAGACCACGCTGCTGGGGCAGTGGCTGGCCGCCGGGCGCCGGCGCGTCGCGTGGCTGGCGCTCGACCGCACGGACGGTGAGCTGCGGCCGTTCCTCACCCACCTGATCGCCGCGATCCAGATCGCGGAGCCCGAGGTCGGCGGGGAGGCGCTCACGCTCCTGGAGGCCGAGGCCGGCGACGCCGTCCTGGTCAGCCTGATCAACGATCTCGACGTGCGCGCCGGTCCGATGGTGGTGGCGCTCGACGACTACCACGTGATCGACGCGGCCGCCGTGCACGAGGCGCTCACGTTCCTGCTCGACAACCTGCCTCCGCAGATCACGCTGGCGCTGACCACGCGGGCCGACCCGCCGCTCCCGCTCGCGCGGCTGCGCGCCCGCGGCGAGCTCGCCGAGGTGCGGGCCGCGGACCTGCGCTTCACGGCCGAGGAGGCGGACGCGTTCCTCAACGAGGTGATGGAGCTCGGCCTGGAGCCCGGGTTGGTGCAGGCGCTGGAGACGCGCACCGAGGGCTGGGCGGCCGGGCTGCAGCTCGCCGCGCTGTCGGCCCGCAGCCACGCCGGCGACGTCGCCGGGTTCGTCGAGGCGTTCTCCGGGAGCCACCGGTTCGTGCTGGACTACCTCGTCGAGGAGGTGCTGGACCGGCAGCCGGACGCCACGCGCGCGTTCCTGCTCGACACCTGCGTGCTCGACGAGCTGACCGGCGGCCTGTGCGACGCGGTGACCGGCGGGCCCGGCGGCCGCGAGATGCTGGAGACGCTCGAGCGCGAGAACCTGTTCGTCGTCGCGCTCGACGACGAGCGCCGCTGGTACCGCTATCACCACCTCTTCGCGGATGCCCTGCGCGCCCGCCGGAGCCGCGACCCCGCGCGGCACGCGGCGGCCGCGCACTGGCTGGCCGAGCATGGCCTGCTCGCCGGCGCCGTCAAGCACGCGATCGCGAGCGGCGACCACGAGCGCACCGCCGACCTGATCGAGCTCGGCCTGGCCGAGCTGCGCCGGCAGCGCCAGGACCGCATCCTTCGCGAGTGGCTGCTCGCGCTGCCCGAGGACGTCGTCCGCGGCCGGCCGCTGCTCGCCACGTTCATGGGCTGGAGCCGGCTCTCCGAGGGCGACTTCGACGGGGTGGAGGCGTGGCTCGACGCGGCCGCGCAGACCCCCGCGCCGGCCATCCGCACCGCGGGCGCGCCGGCCGAGGCGCTCGGCGACCGCGAGCGCGAGATCCGCTCGCTTCCGGCGATGATCGCCGTCTACCGCGCCTCGGTCGCCCAGGCCCGGGGCGACGTCGGCGGGACGGTCGCGCACGCGCGCGAGGCGCTCGCGCTGGCCGAGCCGGACGACCACTTCCGGCGCGGCGCCGCCGCCGGCTTCATCGGCCTGGCGGCGTGGGCCGCCGGCGACCTCGTCGCCGCGGTCGACACGTTCACCGAGGCGGTCGCGAGCCTGCGCGCGGCCGGCATGGTGGCCGACGCGCTCGGCGCGACCGTCGTGCTGGCGAACCTGTGGCTCGCGCGCGGACGGCCGGACGAGGCGCGCCGGCTGTACGAACGCGCGCTGGCCGAGGCCGAGGACCCGGTGCTGTCCACCACCGGCGACCTGCACGTCGGCCTCGCCGACGTCCTGCGCGAGCAGGGCGACCTCGAACGCGCCGCCGAGCACCTCGAGATCGCCCGCGGGCTGGGCGAGCGGGCCTCGCTGCTGGAGAACCGCCACCGCTGGTACACGGCGACGGCCGCGCTGCTGCGCGCGCGCGGCGATCTCGACGGCGCGGTCGCGATGCTCGACCGGGCCGAGCCGCTGTTCCTGCCCGGCTACTTCCCGGACGTGCGGCCGATCGCCGCGACCCGGGCACGCGTGCGGATCGCCCAAGGCCGCCTGGAGGACGCGCGGGCGTGGGCGCGCGGGCGCGAGCCCGCGCCCGGCTACCTGGGCGAGTACGAGCGGCTCACGCTGGCCCGGCTGCGGATCGCCGAAGCCGACACCGATGAGGCGCTCGCGCTGCTCGACCGCGTGCTGGACGACGCGCGCGAGCGTGCCGGCAGCGCGATCGAGGCGCGCATGCTGCGCGCGCTCGCCCGCCGCGACCCCGCCGGGCTCGCCGCCGCCGTCGGCGAGGCGGTCCCGGCCGGCTACCGCCGGCTCTTCCTCGACGAGGGCGAGCCGATGGCCGAGCTGCTCCGCGCCGCGGGCTCCGAGCTCCTCCCCGGCACACCGCCGGCACCCGCCGCCCGCGCCTCCGAGGAAGGGCTCAGCGAGCGCGAGCACGAGGTGCTGCGGCTGCTCGCGACCGAGCTCAGCGGCCCGGAGATCGCGGGCCGGCTGTTCGTCTCGGTGAACACGCTGCGCACGCACACCAAGCACATCTTCAGCAAGCTCGGCGTGAACACGCGCCGCGCCGCGGTGGCCCGCGCCGCGGAGCTCGGCCTGCTGTGAGCGAGATCACCACCTCGAATCACATCGCTTGGTGATGCGGACTCACCACACCCGCGCATAGCTTGCGCGCCATGGAGATCACCGCGAACCGCCTCACCGCCGCCGCCGGCCTCTGCGCCGCGGCCGCCGGCGCCATCTTCCTCGGCGTCCAGGTCAATCACCCGCCGGCCGACGTCGAGCACATCGTCACCGGCGAGATGGCGGTCCGCGAGACCGCGAAGGTGCTCATGACCGTCCTGGCCATGATCGGCATCACCGGCATGTTCCTGCGCAACCGCGAACGCTTCGGCGTCCTCGGCCTGGCCGGCTACGGGCTGCTGATGGCCGGGTTCCTCTCGCTGTTCGCCGTCGAGTGCATCGTCGGCTACGTCCTCCCGGCGGTCGCGCACTCGAACCCCGGCTACGTGCAGGACGTGCTCGACGCGGCCGTGGGCGGGAGCCCGAAGGGCGACATCGGCCACATGAGCCAGCTGTTCCTCGTCTCCGGCATCGGCTACGCGCTCGGCGGCCTGCTGTTCGGCATCGCGCTGTTCCGCGCTCGCGTGCTCGCCCGCTGGGCCGCCGCGCTGCTCGCCTACGGGACCACCTCCGCGCTCGCGCTGTCCGCGCTGCCGGAGTCCTTCAACCGCCCGTTCGCGGTCCCGACGGCCGTCGCGCTGATCGGCCTCGGCGTCTCGCTCTGGCGCGACGGCGCCGGCGCGCCGGCCGCGGCGTGGGTCCCCGAGCCCGCGACCCGATGATCTACGCGATCCGCGTCGACGGGCACCTCGACGACCACTGGTCGGCGTGGCTCGGGGGCGACGAGATGACCCGGGACGGCGACGGCGGCAGCACCGTCACCGTCCGGGTCGCCGACCAGGCCCAGCTGCACGGGGTCCTCGCCGCGCTGCGCGACATCGGCGCCGTCATCACCGAGCTGCGCGCGACCGGGGCGCCGGCCGCGCCGTCGCTCGAGCGCCCGCTGCGCACCGCGCGGCTCACGCTCCGCCCCGGCGCCGCCGGCGACGCCGGCGCGACCTGGGCCTACCGCCGGCTCGAGCCGGTCAACGAGTGGCTCGACGGGACGCCCGCCGATCTCGACGGCTACCGCGCGCGGTTCACCGAGCCCGCGCGGCTCGCGGCGACCGTCATCGTGGCGCTCGGCGAGCGCATCATCGGCGACTTCATGCTCCGCCGCGAGGGCGCCGAGGCCGAGCTCGGCTGGGTCCTGGATCCCGCCTTCACCGGCCACGGGTACGCCACCGAGGCCGTGCGCGAGCTGCTGCGCCACTGCTTCCAGGATCTCGGCGTACGCCGGGTCACCGCGAACTGCTACCTCGGCAACGACGCCTCGTGGAGGCTGATGGAGCGCGTCGGCATGCGCCGCGAGCAGCACCTGGTGCGCGAGTCGCAGCACCGATCCGGCGAATGGCTCGACACCGTCGGATACGCGATCCTCGCCGAGGAGTTCGCCGCCGATCTGCTAAGCCCGTAGCGATGAAGCGGATCGGGTTCCTCAGCTTCGGCCACTGGTCCGGCGCGCCGGGCTCGCAGACGCGCACCGCCGCGGAGTCGCTGCGCCAGCACGTCGAGCTGGCGGTGGCGGCCGAGGAGATCGGCATCGACGGCGCGTTCCTGCGCGTGCACCACTTCGCGCCGCAGCTCGCGTCGCCGTTCCCGCTGCTGGCGGCGATGGCGGCGCGGACGTCGCGGATCGAGCTCGGCACCGCGGTGATCGACATGCGCTACGAGAACCCGCTCTACATGGCCGAGGACGCCGGCGCGGCAGACCTGATCAGCGGCGGGCGGCTGCAGCTCGGCATCAGCCGCGGCTCGCCGGAGCCGGCGCTGCGCGGCTATGAGGCGTTCGGCCCCGTGCCGCCCGAGGGGCGCAGCGATGCCGACATGGCGCGCGAGCACGCGGCGCGGTTCCGCGCGGCGATCGCCGGCGAGCCGGTCGTCGAGGCCGACCCCGCGATGACCGGACGGCGCGGCCTGCTCGCCATCCAGCCGCAGTCGCCGGGGCTGGCCAAGCGGATCTGGTGGGGCGCCGGCACGCGCGCGACCGCGGTGTGGGCGGCCGAGCAGGGCATGAACCTGATGAGCTCGACGCTGCTCACCGAGGACACCGGCGTGCCGTTCCACCAGCTCCAGGCCGAGCAGCTCCAGATGTTCCGCGACGCGTGGGCGGCGGCCGGCTGGCCACGCGAGCCGCGCGTCTCGGTGAGCCGCAGCATCTTCCCCCTCGTCAGCGACCTCGACCGTGCCTACTTCGGGCACGACCGCAACAGCCAGGACCAGGTCGGCCACATCGACGGCGGGCTGGCGCGGTTCGGCAAGTCGTACGCCGGCGAGCCCGACCAGCTGGTCAAGGAGCTGGCCGAGGACGAGGCGATCGCGGCCGCGGACACCCTGTTGCTGACCGTGCCCAACCAGCTCGGGGTCGACTACAACGCGCACGTGATCGAGAGCGTGTTGAAGTACGTCGCTCCGGAGCTCGGCTGGCGCTGACACGGAAAGTGGCAGACCTTCCTCACGCCGTTCTCGCGGCAGGCGTGTTGGGAAGGTCTGGGACTACCGGCGCGGGTGCAGGGGTCATCGGCGTGTCCGTGGCCGTGCTCGACATCGTGCTGATGCTCGGAGGGGTCGTCCTCACGGCCATCGTCCGACCCCGCCCGTGGGAGGGCCACCTGCCGGATTACGGCGGTGGCCCTTCGTCGTAGGACGTAGCCTCTGGTCCGCGGCTCCGCAGCCGTGTACAACACGACCGCCTGGCGAACACGGCGGTCGGACAAGCATGGACACTGAGGACTAGACCGGGTTGACTGAGTCGGCCGATACCCCGCGGATTCCCCGATTCTGCCGCGGGGCGGGGGGAGTGAAACCTATCGTGATCTCGATCTTGGCGGGTGCCGTCACGCACGACGGCGTCTCGAACTCGATAGACGTGGGTGGGGCGAATGTCTGAGGAGAAGCGGCGCGACAGCGCTGGGCGCATTGCGTCTGCACTTGCACTTCCCGAGTGGTCGCTCCGTCGCAAGCTGGCGCTGGCCCTGGCCATTCCGATGCTGCTGGCCGCAACCTTCGGCGGCCTCCGCGTGCACAACGAGCTGAGTGAGTCCGACAACTACTCGTCCACGGCGAAGCAGATCGAGGTGCTCCGGCCTGCCGCCGGCTACCTGGCTGCGGCCGAGCGCGCCATCATCATCTCCAGGCAGCGGCCCGCCCTCGACGACCCGGGCCGGCAGTCGGCGATCTCCGCCGTGGATGTGGCCGGCAAGCGGCTCGAGGACACGGGCAAGACCGCCGACCTGACCGCGACCCAGCAGCAGCGGCTCAATTCGGTCATCAACCTGAGCGCCCAGCTGCGTGACGGCACGGCCTACCTCTCGACCGGCCAGGCGGTCTCCCAGCTCCGCCAGCTGCAGCGGGGCGTGACCGGGCTGATCGACTCGATCGTGGCGGCACAGATCAACCCGGAGCCCAAGCTGGGCGCCCTGCAGCAGGCGCTCGACGGCCGGGTGTCCCTCGCCATGCAGCTCTACATGACCAACGCGGACCCCAAGAGCATCAACATGGTCGACCTGTCGGCCGAGCTGGGCGTCGAGCAGGTCATCATCGACCGCCTCGGTTCCTACCTGGGCCTCACCCAGCCGATGGTCCAGAAGCTCAACCAGCAGAACGCCGCTCACTTCGGTGTCATCCGGGACAACCAGACCAACATCGGTGACGCCGAGGACTTCGAGCCCTACGACAACCTGACCACGTCGTTGCTCGCGGACATCGACAAGGACCTCACCAGCGCCGCCAACGACGCCCGGGGCCTGGCCATCGCCAACGCCGTCATCACCATCGCGTTGCTGCTGGCGGCGCTCCTGCTGGCGCTGTTCGTCTCGCGCATGCTGCTGAACCCGATCCGCAAGGTGCGTGAGGGCACCCTCGACGTCGCGAACACCCGGCTGCCGGAGATGGTCACCAAGATCCGGTCGGGCGACGATCCTGGCGACATCGTCCCGATCCCCGTCACCACGCACGAGGAGATGGGCCAGCTGGCGCGGGCCGTCGACGACCTGCACCGCCAGGCGGTGACCCTCGCGTCCGGTGAGGCCAAGCTGCGCACCCAGGTCGGCGAGATGTTCTCGACCCTGTCGCGACGCAACACCTCGCTCATCAACCAGCAGCTCGGCCTCATCGAGCGGCTCGAGAAGGACGAGGAGGACCCCAACCGCCTCGAGTCGCTGTTCCGTCTCGACCACCTGGCCTCGCGCATGCGCCGTACGGCGGACTCGCTGATGGTCCTCGCGGACGCGCCGACCCAGACCAGCGACCAGGACGCCCTCGCACTCGGCGACGTCTTCCAGGCCGCGATGGCCGGCGTCCAGGAGTACCAGCGCGTCCAGATCGAGGGCGCGCCCTCCGAGAAGGTCAACGGGGCGGCGTCCGCGGACGTCGTGCACCTGATGACCGAGCTCGTCGACAACGCGCTGGCCTTCTCGCCGCCCACGGCGCCGGTGAAGATCTCGACCAAGCAGGCCGGTGACAGCACCATTGTCGAGATCAGCGACGGCGGCCTCGGCATCGCCCAGGACGTGCTGAACTCCCTCAACGAGGACCTGCGCTCCGGTGGCGAGGTCACGGTCGACACCGCCCGCCGGATGGGTCTGCTGGTGGTGAGCCGGCTCGCGAACCGGCATGGCATCACCGTCTCCCTGTCCCGCAACACCCGCGGCGGCACGACGGCCACGGTGCTCCTGCCGCCCGCGCTGCTGGGTGGCCGGCCGACCCAGGTGCAGGCCAAGCAGCGTCCGGGCCTGACCGGGCTCGGGTCGGCCAAGTCGGTGCTGCCCGCGGCCGTCGCAGAGCAGCTCAGCAACGAGGCCGAGCCGAAGCAGCCGGCCCGCCCGGCTCCCGCGGCCCCCGCGGCGCCGGCAGCGTCGGCGACGTCGTTCGCCCGGCCCGCCGGGACGGCTCCGGTCGCCCCCGTGACCCCAGCCACGCCGAGGCCCACGGTCGCGCCCGCGGCACCGGTGACCCCGGTGGCGCCTACGGCTCCGGCCGCGTCCGCCGCTCCGGCTGCACCGGCCGCTCCGGCTGCACCGGCAGCCAAGACCGACACGGCCGCGGCCGAGGTGGACCCGATCGCGGCGGCCATCAACGCCGTCACCCGGCTGCCTCAGCGTGCGCCGGGTGCGACCAGGACCGGTGGCGCCATGCCCGGCGCTCCCGTCACCTCGACCGGTGGCTCGCTGTTCCAGCGGCTTCGGGCCAGCGAGGCCGCGCAGTCCGCGCAGTCCG
Source organism: Nocardioides sp. (assembly GCF_036274455.1). Lineage (GTDB taxonomy): Bacteria > Actinomycetota > Actinomycetes > Propionibacteriales > Nocardioidaceae > Nocardioides. Next base: position 7,929 of record NZ_DASUFR010000149.1, read on the forward strand.
AGTCGTCCGAGTCCGGGAAGCCGGACCTGCCGCGGCGCGAGCCGACCACGCCCACGACCGCGTTCGCCGCGATCGACGCCGCGGCCGCCCGGGCCAGGGACCGCGACGGTGTCGGGCCGGCGAGCTCCGGGCTCGGCCTGGCGCCGACGTCGTCCGACGCGCTGCGCGAGGACGCCGACCAGAACGCGTCGTCGACGCTGGACGACGTCGTCACGCCGCTCGACGTACCGCGCCGCGGCGGCCTGAGCAACTTCCACGCGCTCAACGGCAACCGGAACGCCGGCTCCAGCAACGGCACGCCCGCACCGGAGGAGCCGGCCGCCCGGCTCGAGCCGGTGGCCGCGCCCGAGCCCGAGCCGACGGCGGAGTCCGAGCCGGTGACCGTGTCGGCGGCGGAGGCCGAGCCGGCAGCGGAGGAGGCCCCGGCCGCCAGCTGGGCGGACTCGCCGTCGAGCAGCGCGTCGGCCCCTCCGCCCACCGCGGAGCCGGCGTACGACCTGCTCGACTCGCGCAGCCCGATGCCCGAGCCGACCGAGGACGAGACGCCGATCTTCCGCACCCTGCGGTCCCGCTGGCTCAGCTCGGGCGACGACGCCACCTGGACCAAGTCGGAGATCGAGGCCGGCTGGGAGGCCGCCGAGCAGATCGCCGAGGCGCCTGCTCCGGTCAGCCAGTCCGGGCTCCCGATGCGGCGTCCCGGCAACCGGTTGGTGCCCGGCGGTGTCTCGCCGGCGCCGGCCGTCCCTGTCAGCCGCGACCCGGAGGCGATCCGGGCCAGGCTCGCCGCGCACGCTGCCGGCGTGTCCCGGGGCCGTACTGCCGCCGTGGACGAGCACGTACCCGCACAGAGCACCACCACCGAGGAAGGTCCCGCATGACCGAGATGACCGAGACCGACGAGCGCGGGCTCGACTGGGTCGTCAGCAAGTTCGTCGACGAGGTGCCGTCCGCGGCACACGCCGTGCTGGTGTCGGCCGACGGACTCCTGATGGCCAAGAGCCTGAGCCTGCCCGACGAGCGTGCCGAGCAGGTCGCCGCCGTCTCCTCCGGGATGGCGAGCCTGGCGGTCGGCGCGGCGCGACTGTTCGAGGGTGGCTCCGTCCTGCAGACCGTGATCGAGATGCAGAACGGCTACCTGCTCCTCATGAGCGTCGGCGACGGATCGCACCTCGCCGTCCTCACCGAGGACTCCGCCGACATCGGCCAGGTGGGCTACGAGATGGCCCTCCTCGTCGACCGCGTGGGCCGCATGGTCCAGGCGACCGCCCGCGTCCCGCTCAGCGGCGTCTGAAGGACGACGGGAACCAGTCATGGCACTGCCGACCCAGCCGTGGGAACCGGACGAGGACGCGCCAGCCGCGCGTGTCGTCCGGCCCTACACGCTGACCGGCGGCCGGACGGCTCCGAAGGTGGAGCTCCCGTTCGAAGCGACGCTTCGCCGGGAGACAGGTGGGGTCGAGGAACCCACCGACGGCAACCTGAAGCAGATCCTCGAGGTGTGTGACAAACGCTCGGTCGCCGAGGTGTCCGCGCACGTGCACATGCCGATCGGCGTCGTCCGGGTTCTCCTGGGCGACCTGGTCGAGCAGGGGCACGTCCGGGTGCAGGCGACCCTGACCGCCGAATCGTCGCAGGACGAGCGACGAGAGCTCATCGAAAGGACCCTCCGTGGACTACGCACGCTCTAGCGCCCAGCGCTCCGCGGCGTCGACCAAGATCGTCATCGCCGGTGGCTTCGGCGTGGGCAAGACGACCCTCGTGGGTTCAGTCTCGGAGATCATGCCCTTGCGCACCGAAGCTCTCGTCACCAACGAGTCCGAAGGCGTTGACGACCTGGCCGCCGTGCCCACCAAGGCCACGACCACCGTGGCCATGGACTTCGGCCGCATCACGCTGGCCGAGGACCTGGTCCTGTACCTCTTCGGTACGCCGGGCCAGCGTCGGTTCTGGTTCATGTGGGACGACCTGTGCCTCGGTGCCATCGGCGCCATCGTGCTGGTCGACACCAACCGGCTCGACGAGGCGTTCTCGCCGCTGGACTACTTCGAGTCGAAGGGGCTGCCGTTCATCGTGGCGGTCAACCAGTTCGACAACGCCCAGCACTACCCGCTCGAGGAGATCCGGGCCGCCCTGGCGATCCCCGAGCACGTGCCGATGATCGAGCTCGACGCCCGCGAGCGCGAGTCGTGCAAGCAGGCGCTGATCCGGATCACGGAGTACTCGCTGGAGCAGCTCACCGAAGCGGTCGCGTTCTGAGCGGAGCGCCTGAGGAACCCACCCGTTCGGTCCTCCCGGGTTGCTGACGAACCGCTCGTCCGGTCCGACCCCGGGCGGCGGTCAGCTGGCACCCCGAACCCAGCCGATTCCGCACTGCGCGGTTGCAGGCTGATCGCTCCCCGGGGTCGGGCCGGTGCAGCGGTCGGTCAGCAACCTGAACCCACCCATTTCGGCACTGTCCGGGTTGCGGGCTGACCGCTCCCCGGAGCCGGACCGCGTCGATCCCGGGTCAGCCGTCCGACAGCCGCTTGCGCAGGCTCTCGGCCTCGGTGTCGACCATCCCGCGGATCCTGCTCCCGAACAGCGCGCCGACGATCCCACCCAGGGCGCCGGTCATCTCGAAGGTGAGCGTGACGACGCAGCTGTCGGGGCCGTTGGGCTCGACGACGTGGTCGGCACGCTGGTCGTTGCCCACCCCGTGGGAGCCCCACTGGAACCGGCGGCCCGGCTCCAGCACCTGGACCTCGTAGGTCACCGTGCCGCGCCCGGGCTGCTTGACCCGCACCTTGGTCCCCGTCTGGAGCGGACCCTCGATGTCGGCCGTCTGGACCGTCGGCGTCCAGCTCGGCCAGCCGGCGACGTCCTCGAGGACCTTCCACGTCTCCTCGGCGGAGGCCGGCACCTCGATCGTGCGCTCGTACCTCATCGATATCTCTCCTGCAGCTTGCGCTTGACCAGCTTCCCGGTCGGCGTGCGTGGCAGCTCGTCGACGAAGTCCACCGTACGAGGTGCCTTGACGTGGGCGATCCGGTCCCTCACGTGGTCGATCAGCTCGCGCTCGAGCTCCGGCCCCGGCTCGACGCCGGGCGCGGGCACCACGACCGCCTTGACCACCTCGCCCATGTCGGGATCGGGTACGCCGATCACCGCCACGTCGTAGACGGCCGGGTGGAGGGTGAGCGCGTTCTCCACCTCCTGCGGGTAGATGTTGGCGCCACCACTGATCACCATGAACGCGCGCCGGTCGGTGAGGTAGAGGTAGCCGTCCTCGTCGACGTGGCCGATGTCGCCGGTGGTGGCCCAGTTGTCGTGGCGCGGGTGCTGTGCCTGCCGGGTCTTCTCCGGGTCGTGGTGGTAGGCGAAGGGCATCACGTCGCGCTCGAAGTAGACCAGGCCATCCTCGCCGACGGGCAGCTCCGGCTGGTCGGGGTGGTCCTGGTCGACGATGTGGAGGATGCCGAGAGCGGCGGTGCCGACCGAGCCAGGGTGTGCGAGCCAGTCCTGCGGAGTGATCCAGGTGAGGCCGATCGCCTCGGTGGCGGCGTAGTACTCGTAGAGGATCGGCCCCCACCAGTCGATCATCTGCTGCTTGACCTCGACCGGGCAGGGCGCGGCGGCGTGGATGGCGACCCGCAGGCTGGACACGTCGTACTTCCGGCGTACGTCGTCGGACAGCTTGAGCATCCGCACGAACATCGTCGGCACCCACTGGCTGTGGGTCGCGCGGTGCTGCTCGATCAGTGCCAGCGCCTGTTCGGCGTCGAACCTCCGCATGGCGACGACCGTGCCGCCGGTGGCCGTGACGACCATGCAGAAGCGCAGCGGTGCGGCGTGGTACATCGGTGCGGGCGAGAGGTAGACGGTGTCCTCACCGAAGCCGAACATCGGCTGGAACAGCGCCACGTAGATGCTCCCCGGCTCATCGACCTGGTGGTCGCGCAACGGCGGCTTGACCGCCTTCGGGAAGCCGGTGGTGCCCGAGGAGTAGAGCATGTCGGCGCCTGCGGGCTGGTCGCCGAGCGGGCCGCCGTCGGCCTCGGCGATCGCCCGGTCGACGTCGTCCCCCAGGAGTCTGGTGCCGACGGCTGGCGTCCGGTCGGCGAGCTCCGTGGCACGGTCGGCCTGGGCGGCGGAGGAGATCAGCACGGTCGCACCGCAGTCGTCGAGGATGTAGGCCTGCTCGTCAGCGGTGAGATGGAAGTTGATGGCGACCAGGTAGAGGCCGCTGCGCAGCGCCGCCCAGTAGGCCACGAGGTAGAGCGCGTCGTTCTCGCTGAGCAGGGCGACCGCATCGCCCGTCTGGAGCCCGGCGTCCCGAAGCACGCGAGCCAGGCGGACGGACCGGTCCTCGAGCTCGCCGTAGGTCAGGGTCTCGCCGGTGTCGGCCATCACCAGTGCCGGCTTGTCCGGGTCCTTTGCTGCGAAGGTGCCGGGGTACACGACGGTCACTCCATCACTGATGCGGAGCCGCGTCGAGGTCAGCGGTGGTGACCGTGGTTGCCCCGGTGGTGGCCGCCTGGGTGGTGGCCGCCTGGGTGGTGGCCGGCATGACGGTGCGGGGGGCCGGGACGGTGGTGCGCTTGGTGGCGGGCGTGGTGCCGGTGCTGAGGGCTGCCCTGGCGGGACACGGGTGCGGGGTCGGCCGCGTTGGTCGCGGAGGTCGTGGCGGGTACGACGTCCGGGGTGGTGGCCGCACCGGTGGCCGGCGGCTGTGGCGTGCGTGCCGCGGCCGGACGGTCCTCGGCAGCGCGCGCGTGGTGTTTGCCTGCCGCGGACGCCGTGCCCGAGGGCAGCGACAGCGAGGTCCAGCCCGCCGTGCCGAGCAGGAGCGCGAAGGCCGCGGCCGCGCCGGCCAGGACCACGCGGGCCGGCACCGCGCGGGCCGACACCACGCGGCGGCCCGGCGCCGGTCGCGCCTCGGTGGCCGCGCCGCGCAGCCGGGCGACGACCTGGGCCGCCGTCGGGCGGTCTCCCGGGTCGCGCGCGGTCATGGCTGTGAGCAGCTCCCGCCAGGGAGCCGGCAGGGTGGCGGGGATCGCCGGAGCACGGTGGAGCCGGGCCAGCGCGACCTCGACCGACGTGCCGGCGTACGCCCGGCCGCCGGTGAGCGACTCGAGGAGGACCAGTCCCAGTGAGTAGACGTCGACGGCCGTGGTGACCGGCTCGCCCGCGACCTGCTCGGGCGCCAGGTAGGCGACGGTGCCGACGACATGCCCCGTGCGGGTGTGGTGGCTGGTGTCGTCGACCAGCCTGGCGATCCCGAAGTCCGCGAGCCTCGCGGTGCCGTCCTCGCCGACCAGCACGTTGCCGGGCTTGACGTCGCGGTGGACCACGCCGGCGGCGTGCACGTGCGCGAGGGCCGCGGCGATGTCGGCGCCGATGGCGGACACCCGGGCCGGCGGCAGCGGCGCGACGAGGGCGTCGCCCAGGGTGCTGCCGCGCACCAGCTCCAGCACCAGGAACGGCCGGTCCCGGTCGACGCCGGCGTCGAGGACCCTGACCAGTCGCGGGTGGGACAGCCGCGCCAGGAGCCGGGCCTCGGAGAGGAACCGGGCCCGGTCGGTCTCGTTCGCCGTCGCCTCACGGAGCAGTTTCACCGCGACCCGGCGGTCGAGCCGGGTGTCGATGGCCTCGTGCACGTCGGCCATCCCGCCCCGTCCCAGCAGCCGGTGCAGCCGGTAGCGGTCCGCCACGGTCGCGGACGGGGCCGGGTCGCCGAGGAGAGCGGCCATGTCGGTCAGGGCCGTGTCGTCGCTCATCAGCGGGCCGTCGCCATGGCGAGAGGGCTGCTGCAGGACCGGCTCGGACATGTGCTCCCGGTTCCCCGTCCGGTCGCGGTTGATGCCTCAGCCGGACCGGACGTGGTCCGAATGTGGGTGGTGGGTCGGCTCAACATGGGTGGTTCTCCCGATCCGGGCCACGGTGATGCCGACCTAGGTTCTCGACGCATCAGAACACCGAGACCGAGGAGGACTCTGACCATGAAGACCCGCATCCTGCTGTCGTGCGTGGCCGCTGCCGCGCTGCTCACGGGCACGGCTCCGGCCGGGGCATCGACCGCGCAGCACGACCTGGGCAAGCTGCGTACGGCGACGAAGTCGTTCCACAACGTCGCCAACGCCGAGCAGGCCGGCTTCGGCCTGCTTGCCGACCAGAAAGGCATCACCTGCATCGACATGCCGGGCATGGGTGGCATGGGTGTGCACTGGGTCAAGGGCAAGCGTGTAGGCGACCCGGCCGAGAAGGTCGCGAAGCCCGAGGCGCTCGTCTACGAGCCGCTCGCGGACGGCACCCTCAAGCTGGCCGCGGTGGAGTACGTCGTGCTCAAGGCCGACTGGGACGCCACGCACACGTCCCGCCCGTCGCTGTTCGGGCACAAGTTCAACCTGACCAAGGCGCCGAACCGCTTCGGCCTGCCGGACTTCTACTCGCTGCACGTCTGGGCCTTCAAGGACAACCCGGCGGGCCGCTTCTCGCCCTGGAACCCGGACGTCCGTTGCCCGTGACCACGACGGGGGAGGGCTTCCGTGCCCGGCTGCTACGCGGGCACGGGAGCACCCCGGCTCATGTCGGAAGGAGCTCGTCATGCCGTTGCGGATCGTCGCGGCCCTGATGCTTGCTGCCGAGATCGCCATCCACCTCTACCTCACCCCCGAGCACCTCGAGGAGATGCCCTACATCGGGGTCGGGTTCGTCGTCGCCTCCGTGCTGTGCGCGGTCGCGTTGGTGCTCGTGCTCCGGGACCATCGGGCGGGCTGGCTGCTCGGCGCGGCGGTGTGCGCGGGGATGGCTGGCCTCTTCGTCGTCAGCCGGGTCGTGGGCCTGCCCGACTACCACGAGGAGTGGACCAGTGACCGCAGTCTGGGCCTGTGGTCACTGGGGCCGGAGGCCGTCTTCCTGGTGCTCGCCTGGGTCCGGCTGCGCTCAGAACTCGTAGCCGTACTCGCGTAGGTCGGCCTCGAACAGCTGGGCCACGCGCCGGCGCGTCGCCGGGGTGTAGACCTCGCGGTAGTCGGGCCGGCCGGGGTCGATGTTGACGCTCTGCGGAGGGATCCACTCCAGCCCGAGGTGGTCATAGATCTGTTTGAGGTCGCTCTCGAGGCTCTCCTGGCGGCCGGTGAAGTCGGCCCGCTTCAGGTCGTTGTTGAGGAAGGCGACCTGCGGCTTGCGCAGCCGCGGGTGCTCGTCGGGGGCATGCATCACGAAGGACTCGAAGTCCGGGTGAGCGGCGATGATGCTGGCCACGAACCGGTTGCGCTGCAGGTGGTCGACGTACCGGTCGATCCCCTGCTCGGCGCCGTCGCGGAACCGCTCCATCATCCGCCACCACGAGAGCATCCGCGCCCACGGGTTGCGGACGAAGCCGGCCGTCCAGTAGCCGGCGAGCCCCGGTTCGAGCTGCAGCAGCCGGTCCAGCGGTGCGTGCCGGTTGGCCGCGGGGATCCGGCGTACGTCGCCCAGCGCCGCGGTCAGGCCGTTGTCGATCGTCGACCCGCCGGTCTTCTGGACATGCACGAAGAGGAACCGGTGCGAGTCGGAGATGAGCACCGGATCAACCTACCGAGGGCTCTGGCACCCTCGAAGTTCGTGAGCGGCACGGTGGCCGAGGTGCGAAGGCGTTCTGCGCCTGGGCCTCGAAGCCTCCGCAGGGAAGGCACCCGGGTGGGTCCCAGCACCGGCTCACCAGGCTTCGAGGCTCGGCGCCGGGGCGCCTCGCACCTCAGCCACCGTGGTGACCCGTCGCCGGTCGAGCCTGTCGAGACCTCCGCAGCGAAGGCACCTGCTGGCCCGCCGCTGGTCGAGCCTGTCGAGACCTCCGCAGGGTAGGCACCGGGGTGAGTCCCGACGTCGGTACGACGTGCCAGTGTGTCCGCATGCGCGAGCTCGGTGACCTGGTCGTCGACCTGAGCACCCGCGGCGACCGCGCCACCGCCGTCTACCGGGCGCTGCTGGACGCGGTCCGCGGCGGCCGGCTCGAGCCGGGGGAGCGGCTGCCGCCGACGCGGGCGCTCGCTGTCGACCTGGGGGTGTCCCGGACCACGGTGGCGACGGCGTACGAGCGGCTGGTCGCGGAGGGCTTCCTCACGGCGCGGGTCGGCGCCGGGACGTTCGTCGCAGACGCGGCGCGGCCGGTGCGGCCGCCGCGGCGGGGGACGGACCTGGCGCCGCGCCCCGGCTGGGACCGCGGGCCGCACGTGACGAGCGGGACGACGCCCAAGCCGGCCCACGACTTCCGGGTCGGGATCCCCGACGCCCGACTGTTCCCGTTCGACACCTGGCGTCGGCTGGTCACCGCAGAGCTGCGGGTCGGCGCGCACGACCTCGGTGTCTACGCCGACCCGGCCGGGCACCTCCCGCTGCGCGAGGCGATCGCCCGGCAGCTGGCGCTCTCGCGCGGTGTCACCGCGACCCCGGACGAGGTCCTGGTCACCCACGGGACCCAGCAGGCCCTCGACCTGGTGGCGCGCGTGCTCCTCGCGCCGGGCGACGTGGTGGCGATGGAGGAGCCCGGCTACCCGCTCGCCCGCGACCTGTTCGCTTCCTACGGCGCCAAGGTGGTGCCGGTCCGCGTCGACCTCGAAGGGCTGGTCGTCGACGACCTCCCGACGTCCACGCGGTTGGTCTTCACCACCCCCTCGCACCAGTTCCCGACCGGACCCCCCTTGTCCCTCGACCGGCGCCATGCGCTCCTCGACTTCGCCAGCCGCCACCGGTGCGCCGTGGTCGAGGACGACTACGACAGCGAGTTCCGGTTCACCGAGCGGCCGCTGGAGACGTTGCACTCCATGGACGACGCCGGGCGCGTGCTCTACCTCGGCACGTTCTCCAAGTCGCTGGTGCCGGGGCTGCGGTTCGGCTACCTCGTGGCGCCCGAGCCGCTCCAGGCCGCGCTGCGCGCGGCGCTCCAGCTGTCGGTCGGCTACATCGACGTGCCCGAGCAGGCTGCGCTGGCCCGGTTCATCGCGGATGGGCTGTTCGCCCGCCACCTGCGCAAGGCCAAGGCGGCGTACGCCGAGCGGCGCGAGCTGGTCCTCGAGGCGGTGCACGGCCCGCTCAGCCGCCACCTCGAGCTGATGCCGTGCCAGGCCGGGCTGCATGTCACCACCGTGCTGCGCGACCAGGCGGTCGACGACGCCGCCGTGGTGCAGCGGGCGGCCGCGCTGGGCATCGTGGTCGAGACCCTGTCGCAGTACGCCGTCAGCGGCGGGCCGAAGGGCATCGTGATGGGCTACGGGGCGACCGACCCGGCGTCGATCAGGCCGGGGCTGGCTCGGCTGGCCGCGCTCCTCGACGAAACGTCGTCCACGCCAGCGCCCCCGCCCCGATGAGCGCCGGCGCGAGGAGGTGGGTCCCGGTGAGGATCAGCAGTCCGAGCGTCGCAACCAGGCCGATGGCCGCGCCCCTGCGCACCCAGCTGCCGCGCGGGAGCAGCTTGAGGGCCGCGGCGGTGCCGACGGCGTAGACCAGCGCGAAGGCGCCGGTGGTGGCCAGCAGCGGCGCGTTGAGCGAGAGCCCGCCGGCCGTGAGCACGCCGAGCGAGGTGAGGGCGCCGAGTGTCACGACGGCCAGCGAGCGGCGCGGCACCTCGCCGGCGCTCGACCCGTGGGCCAGCCACGCGGGGAGCGACCCGTCGCGGCCGAGAGCGGCGCCGAGCCGCGCGCCGCCGCCGAAGTAGGCGTTGATGGCACCCACCGAGAGCAGCACCGCGACCACCGTCGTGACCGGCCGGGCCCACTCGCCCAGGCCGAGCACGAGCAGGTCCGACAGCGGCGCCTTGCCCGGGTGGTCGCCGAGCACGGCGACGGTCGCGAACGCGACCCCCAGGTAGAGCACGCTGATGACCGCGATCGCGATGCCCGTCGCGCGACCGATGTCGCGGCCCGGGTTGCGGTACTCCGCACTCAACGAGGTGACCGCCTCCCAGCCGGCGAACGCCCACACCAGCAGCGCGGCCGCCGAGCCGACCGCCAGCCAGCCGTGGGGGGCGAACGGGGTGAGGTTGCGAAGGTCCGCGTGCGGCAGCGAGACCAGGGTCGCGGCCAGCAGCAGGGCGCCGAGGACGAACGCGATGACCAGCTGCACCCGGCCGCTGACCCGCAGGCCGAACCAGTTCATCGCGGCGACCAGCGCGATGATCGCTCCGGTGGCGACCAGCTGGGTCTGCCGACCCCCGCCGAGCGAGTCCGCGACGTACGCCCCGGCGAACCCTGCCGCGGTAGGTGCCCCGATCGGGATCGCGAAGTAGAAGCACCAGCCCACCACCGTCGCGGCCCGGGCGCCGAACGCCCGTCGGGCGTAGGTCGACACGCCGCCGCCGTCTGGGTAGCGGGCGCCGAGCGCCGCGAAGGTCGTGGCGAGGGGGATGGACAGCAACAGCAGCGCGGCCCAGGCCAGCAGCGAGGCCGGTCCCGCGGCGTGCACGGCCAGCGCCGGCAGCGAGATCACCCCGGTCCCGAGCACCGCCCCGATGGTCAGCGCCGCCCCTTGCGACACGTCCAGCCGGCCACCGACGGCGGCCTGCGGATCGGCCGGCTGGGTGGGCGGCGCGACCGATGTCATGGCTCAATTCTGGTGGCGATAATGGCCGGAGAGAACGGCCAATTCGAGGTCTTCTGTGCAGGCCATTTCGCAGTGATCCGGTGATACGGCGCACAGCGGCGGGCTTCGCCGCGCCGTTGCACAGCGCGGGCACCACCAGCCCCATCGGTGGGTTTGCGGAGGGAGATCGGCACCTGGTGCCCGAGATCCTCGGCAAAGCCCGGGTTGCGGCGGGCTACGCGCGCGGCCGACCACCCACGGACAGGTCACAAGCCGGATATCCGGTGCCCCATCCAGCCGAGACCGACTTCCAGCAGCGCCTCACCCCAGGTCGCTGATCTTCTCGATCAGCGCCGTGGTCGAGATCGCCGGCGTCCGGGGCAGGTAGACGACCTCGCAGACGTCCATGAACTCGTCGAAGCGGCCCTTCCAGTCATCGCCCATGACGAGCACGTCCGCGGCGTACTGCTCGATGTAGTGCCGTTTCAGCTCGAGGCTCTCCTCGACGAACACCTCGTCGACCGCCTTGAGGGCACCCACGATCGCCAGCCGCTCGGCCTGGCTGAAGACCGGCTCGCGGCCCTTCTTGGCCACGTTGAGCGCGTCGGAGGACACACCGACGACCAGCCGGTCGCCGTGCTGGGCCGCGCGCTCGATGACCCGCAGGTGTCCGACGTGGAAGACGTCGAACGTGCCGAAGGTCAAGACGGTGCGAGCCATGGGCGGGATTCTCCCAGCCTGGGTGCGTCCGGGAGAATCGACGGCTGATGGATGACACCGCGGTTGCCACAGCCCCTCTCGGACCCCTCGTCGCGGGGGATCCCGCTGCCGACGCCCTGCGACGGGCCGGGCTGCGGCGGATGCGCACGGTCGCCACCGGGCTCCTGGTGCTGGCCGCGGTCGTGTACGTCGTCACGAGGGACCGCGGTGGGTTCCTCGGCTTCGTCAACGCCGGCGCCGAGGCGTCGATGGTGGGTGCGATCGCGGACTGGTTCGCGGTCACCGCCCTCTTCAAGCACCCGCTCGGGCTGCCGGTGCCGCATACCGCGCTGATCCCGCGCAAGAAGGACGACCTGGGCCGGGGGCTCGAGGAGTTCGTCGGGGAGAACTTCCTGCAGGAGGCGATCATCCGCGACCGGATCGGTGCGGCGGGGGTCTCCCGGCGGCTCGGCCTCTGGCTGGCCCAGCCGGTCAACGCGCAGCGGGTGGTCGACGAGGTGGCCGAGGTGGCTGCGATCGCGCTGTCCAAGGTCCGCGATGACCACATCGAGTCGCTGGTGCGCGACGCGCTGACCCCGCGGTTCCGCGAGGAGCCGATCGCACCGCTGCTCGGCGGGCTGCTCACCGAGGCGCTGGAGGACGACCTCCACCACGGGCTGGTCGACCTCGCCCTGGCGGAGCTGCACGGCTGGCTGGTCGAGAACCCCGACACGGTCGCGGAGGTGCTCGGCGAACGTGCGCCGTGGTGGGCGCCGCCGCGGCTCAACGAGGCGGTGACCACCCGGATCCACATCGAGCTGGTCCGCTGGGTGGAGGACATCCGCGACGACCCGCGGCACCGCGCCCGGGTCGCGCTCGACTCGGTCCTGCATCAGCTGGCCGCCGACCTGCTCACCGACCCGGCGACGCAGGAGCGCGCCGAGGCCCTGAAGAGGCGCGTCCTGGACAACCCGGCGGTGCTCCGCTCCGCGATCTCGCTCTGGGACGCGCTCCGGCGCGCGCTGACCACGTCGCTCGCGGACCCCCAGGGCGCCGTACGCCAGCGGATGCTGGTCGAGATCGGGGCGTTCTCGGCCCGGCTCAGCCACGACACCGCGCTGCAGGCCCGTCTTGACGGGCTGGCCGCGGACGCCGCGGTCTTCGTGGTCGATCGGTACGGCGCGGAGGTCACCGCGGTCATCACCCACACCATCGAGCGGTGGGACGGCCGCGAGGCTGCGCGCCGCATCGAGCTGCACGTGGGGCGCGACCTGCAGTTCATCCGGATCAACGGGACCGTGGTCGGCGGCCTGGTCGGCGTGGCCATCCACGCGGTGAGCGTGCTGCTGCCCTGATCGGCGTGTGGAATTGGGTCCCCGACACGCCGGGTAGGAGAATGGGAGCGTGACGGACTACAACGACGTGCCGGTGGAGGACGACTCGATCAAGCTCGGTCAGTTCCTCAAGCTGGCAGACCTCATCGAGTCCGGCGGGGAGGCCAAGCAGGTCCTGGCCGGAGGCATCGTTCGCGTCAACGGCGAGGTCGAGACCCGCCGTGGACGCCAGCTCGAGCGTGGCGACGTGGTCAGCGTCGCCGCCAAGTCGGCCCGCGTCGGCGGCGAGCGCGCCTGGGAGTGATCTGGGCGGCGCGAGGAACGAGCCGTAGGTCAGCTGACGCCGAGCAGGTCGACCACGAACACCAGAGTCGCGCCCGGCTTGATCACGCCGCCGGCGCCCCGGTCGCCGTACGCCAGGTGCGGAGGGATGACCAGCTGCCTGCGGCCGCCCACCTTCATGCCCTGGACGCCGGTGTCCCAGCCCTGGATCACCTGACCCACGCCGAGCCGGAACCTGAGCGGCTCGCCGCGGTTGTAGGACGCGTCGAACTCCTCGCCCGTCTCGTGCGAGACGCCGACGTAGTGCACCTCGACGGTCCGGCCGGCCTGCGCCTCGTCCCCGTCGCCCTCGACGAGGTCGGTCACGACCAGGTCGGCCGGCGGCTCGGGGTCCACGAAGTCGATCTCGGGCTTCTCCATGCGTTTCTCCTATGTCAAGCCGCGGCCGGGAGCAAGCCCGCGGTCGGGGTTGAGGTGGTGGTCTTCAGGGTCTGGTAGACGACGCGGGCGAGGCGTCGTTTGAGGCAGCGGAGCGCTTCGGTCGTTGAGTCGCCGGCGGCCAGGCGCTTCTCGTAGTAGGTCCGTCCTGGACCGTGGCGTTGGATCTGGGTGATGGCGATGCGGTGCAGGGCGGCGTTGAGTTGTCGGTTTCCGGCCTTGCACATCCGGACCCGACCCTCGGTGCGCCCGGACCAGACCGGGATCGGGGCGACCCCGGCGTGCATGGCGAACTTGGCCTCGTGGGCGAAACGGTCGATGCCGGCGATCTCCCCGACGATCTTCGCCGCGGTCAGGCCGGCGCAGCCGGGCAGCTCCAGCAGCGCCGGGGCCTGGACGGCGGCCAGGGCGGTCACCTCACGCTCGAGGTCGTTGATGACCGGGGTGACCCGGTCGATGTCAGCCAGCACCTCACGGGCCATCCGGGCGTCGATCCCGGTCTTGTCGGCCAGGAACTCGGCGAGCTCGCGGCGGGTCTTGGCCTGCTTGAGCGACTTGGGCTTGGGGTCGACGGTGGGATCGATTCGGTGCAGGTGCCAGCGGAACCGGTTCATCGCCGCGGTGCGCTCTTTGACCAGGTCATCGCGCCGATCGACCAGCATCTTCAGCTCCCGGGAAGCCTCGTCGTGGGCGGCGACCGGCAGGTCCGGCTCGCGCAGCACCGCACGCGCGACCGCCAGCGCGTCGATCGGGTCGGACTTCCCCCGCGTGCGGGCGGTGCGCCGCTGCTCGGCCATCAGCTTGGCCGGCACCCGCACCACCGCCTGGCCGGCGTCCAGCAGGTCGATCTCCAGCCGCGCCGAGAGGTGCCGGCAGTCCTCGATGCCCCACCGCACCCCCTCACCACCGGCGGCGAGGTCCGCGGCGATCTGCTCGGCGAACTCGGTCTGGACCCAGCGGATCGCCTGGTCATGACCGACACCATCGGCCTTGACGGTCTTGTGCCCCAGCTTCTTCCCGACCGCGTCGACCACCACGAAGGTGTGCGTCCGCTTGTGAACATCAGCTCCAACAACAACCATGGAGGTTGCCTCCTTCACTCAGATGCGAGGGACGGTTGGGCCGGTCGGCGGACACATCTCAGTGGGGGCGATGCCACGCTCCTATCAAGTCACGCCGGCCGGTCCATCACACCCGGTGCCGGCAAAACGCATGAACATCAGCCCGAAGGCGACATCGACCCTATGAGCCAGACACCGGGTGCTCAGGATCCAACCACCGCGTGAGCGGTGCCTCACCCTGACACTGAGCTCGACCCTAGCGAGCCGCTCGTGGCCGGCCTCCCGGGCCGCCGGTGGCGGTGGGCTGGCAACGCCTGTCCACGGGGAGAGCGGTTGCAGACCCACCGCCACCCCGGCGGGCCTCAGCGGCCGCCGGCCACCCGCAGCGTCGTGCCGGTGACGTAGGACGCCTCGTCGCTCATCAGCCACGCGACCGCGTCCGCGACCTCCTCGGGCTCGCCGGCCCGCTGCATCGGGATCAGCGGCGCCACCCGCTCCAGCCGGCCGGGCTCGCCCGCATCGGCGTGGATGGAGGTCCGGATCATCCCCGGCGCCACGCCCACGACACGGACGCCCTGCTGGGCCACTTCCTCGGCCAGGCCCAGGGTGAGCGCGTCGACGCCGGCCTTTGCCGCGGCGTACTGGACGTACTCCCCGGGCGACCCCTTGGTCGCGGCTCCCGAGCTGATGTTGACGAGGACGCCGCCGGGGCCGCCGTACGCCGTGGACAGTGCGCGCACCGCCGACCGGGCGACCAGGATCGCCGAGGTGAGGTTGAGGTCGATCGTCCTGCGGATCACCTCGACCGGGGTCTCGGCGAGCGGGCCGATGTGGAAGGTCGCACCGGCGTTGTTGACGACGCCGGTCAGCGGCCCGGCCGCCTCGAACAGCCGGTCCACCCCGCCCGGCTCGAGCAGGTCGGTCCGCACCAGCGTGCACCGGCCGCCCGCGGACTCGACATCCGCCTCGGCGAGCTCGGCTGCCGCGTCGTCGTGGGCGTAGCCGAGCACCAGGTCGTGCCCGGCCCGGGCCAGCCGGTGTGCGATCGCCGCCCCGATGCCGCGGGTTCCGCCGGTGACGAGCGTGCGGGGGTGGCTGATCAGTGCCCGCCCTGGTGCACGTAGGAGTCGAGCTGGTCGCGCTCGAACTGCAGCTGGCTGAGCTTGTGCTTGACCACGTCACCGATCGAGACGATGCCGACCAGCTTGCCGTCCCTGACCACGGGCACGTGCCGGAACCGGCGCCTGGTCATGATCTCCATCAGGTCGTCGAGGGTGTCGGTGGGCGCGCAGGTCTCGACGACGTCGGTCATGATCGCGCCGACGGTGTTGTTGATGACGGTGCCGTCGTGGTGGAGGTGGCGCACCACGTCGCGCTCGCTCACGATGCCGTCGACGGTCTCCCCGTCGGCGCTCACGATCAGGGCACCCACGTTGTGCTCGGCCAGCAGGGCGATCAGCTCGCGGACACCGGCATCGGGCGTGATGGTGATGACGCCACCCTCTGGCTTGGCTTTGAGCACTTCGGCGATCTTCATCGCGACCTCCCGGGGCGGTTGGAGACTCGACGGTAGCGAGCGGACGGGGCGGTGAACAGGGGATCGTTTCAGGACTCGGGATCGCGCGGCCCGCGCGGCCGAAGCTCGGACACCGACCCCGGGCCGGACGGCTGCCAGTCCGGGTCGCCGTCGTCGTCGACCGATCCCAGGAACGACAGCACCGCGTCGTGCAGGTGGCCGTTGGTGGCCAGCGCGTTTCCGCCCCACGGACCGTCCTCCCCGGCCAGCGAGGTGAAGGTGCCGCCGGCCTCCCGGACGATGACGTCGAGCGCGGCCATGTCGTGCAGCGCGAGCTCCGGCTCGGTGGCGATGTCCACGGCGCCCTCGGCGAGCAGCATGTAGGACCAGAAGTCGCCGTAGGCGCGGGACCGCCAGCACCGGCGCATCAGCGCGACGAAGTCGTCGCCCTGGCCGCGCTCCTCCCAGCCGTGCAGCGACGAGTACGACAGCGAGGCGTCCTCGAGGCGGCGGACGTCGGACACGTGGCACTGGGTGGCCTTGAGCAGCGAGCGGCCCGTCCACGTGCCGGCCCCGGACGACGCCCACCACCGCCGCTGCAGGGCCGGCGCGGAGACCACGCTCAGCACCACCTCGTCGTCGACGGCCAGCGCGATGAGCGTGGCCCAGACGGGTACGCCGCGCACGAAGTTCTTGGTGCCGTCGATCGGGTCCACGATCCAGCGCCGCTGGCTGTGGCCGGTCGAGCCCTGCTCCTCACCCGTCACCGCGTCGCGGGAGCGCACCCGCGACAGGGTGCGCCTGATGCTCTCCTCGACCGCCTGGTCGGCGTCGGTGACCGGCGTCAGGTCCGGCTTCGACATCACGTGCAGGTCGATGGCCTTGAACCGCGCGGTGGTCAGTGAGTCGGCGTCGTCGGCCAGGACGTGCGCCAGGCGGAGGTCGTCGGTGTAGTCCGCCACGCCCTCACCCTATGCCGCGCGGCGTCTGCCGCAGCGCAGGCGCGGCCTGCCCCTATGCTGCGATGAACCACCGGGCGCGGGAGGACGTGAGTGAAGGCATGTGGGAGATAAACGGAGTCCCGCTCCATCCCCTCGTGGTCCACGCCGCGGTGGTGTTCGGGCCCCTGGCCGCTCTCTCCGCACTGCTCTACGTCGGGTGGGCGAAGCGTCGCGACCAGCTCCGGTGGGTCACGCTGGTCGTGGTCCTCATCGGGACCGGCGCGATCTGGGCCGCCTACTTCACCGGCAACAACTTCTTCTCCAGCAGCCGATTCGAGCACTTCTCGGGCGAGGCCCTGGACCGGATCCACACCCACCAGAGCTACGCCAAGACGCTGCGCTGGATCACTACCGGGTTCGCCGTGGTCACCATCGCCGCCACGTGGCTGCACGACCGGACCGGACCGACCCGCGCCGTGCTGTCGGCGCTGGTCGCCATCGGTGCCGTGCTCACCCTGGTGTGGACCATCCTCACCGGCGACGCCGGCGCCCGCGCCGTCTGGGGCAGCTGAGCGACTCAGTACGCCGGCTCGCTGCGAGCGGCCAGCAGCCGCCGGAACGACGCCACCCGGTCGGGGTCCGCCTCGCCGTTGGCGACCGCCTCGTCGAGCCCGCACTCCGGCTCGTCGGCGCCGTGCGTGCAGCCGCGCGGGCAGTCCTCGGTCATCTCATCGAGGTCGGGGAAGGCCTCGATGAGGTCCTCCGGCTGGACGTGGGCGAGCCCGAACGACCGGATCCCCGGTGTGTCGATGATCCAGCCCCCGTCGGCTCCGGGCAGCGCCAGCAGGTAGGCCGATGTCGAGGTGTGCCGGCCGCGGCCGGTCACGGCGTTGACGTGGCCGACCTCGCGGTCGGCGTCGGGGACCAGCGCGTTGACAAGCGTCGACTTCCCGACCCCGCTGGACCCCAGCAGCACCGACGTCCGGCCGGCGAGACGTGCCTCGAGCTCCGAGAGGTCGCCGCCGCGGTAGGTGACCACCCACGGCACGCCCAGCGACCGGTAGGTCGCCAGCAGCGGCTCGGGCGAGGCCAGGTCGGACTTGGTCAGGCACAGCAGCGGCGCCATGTGGGCGTCGTACGCGGCGACGAGCGCGCGGTCGAGCAGCCGCGGCTGCGGCTCGGGGTCCGCGACGGCGACCACGACGACCAGCTGGTCGGCGTTGGCCACGACCACCCGCTCGACCGGGTCGTCGTCGTCCGCGGTGCGGCGCAGGACCGTCGTCCGCTCCTGCACCTCGACGATCCGGGCGAGCGTGCCCTCGTCGCCGGAGACGTCGCCGTCGACCTTGACCCGGTCGCCGACCACGACGCCGCGACGTCCGAGAGGCCGCGCCTTCATCGCATAGACGAGCCGGTCGTCGACGAGCAGCGTGAACCGCCCGCGGTCCACGGTGACCACCACGCCGTCCGCCGCGTCCGCGTAGGTCGGGCGCTCCTTGGTCCGGGGCCGGGTCCGTCGCCGCGGACGGTCGTAGTGCTCGACGTCCTGGTCGGAGTACCTGCCCGTGGGCATCAGCGTTCCGTCCCGGGAGTGGGCGGCCTGAAGAGCCCCGACCAGAAGCCCGCGAAGTCCGGGAAGGTCTTGCCGGTCGTCTCGACGTTCTCGACGAGGACGCCGTCGACCGCGGCACCGACGATCACACCGGCGTGCGCCATCCGGTGGTCGGCGTAGGTGTGGAAGACCCCGCCGTGCAGGGGAGCCGGCCGGAACGACAGCCCGTCGGCGTGCTCGCTCACCTCCGCGCCCAGGCCGCCCAGCTCGGTGGCGAGCGCGGCCAACCGGTCGGTCTCGTGGCCGCGGATGTGCCCCACGCCCCGCAGGTGGCTCGGGCCGGACGCGAGTGCACACAGGGCGGCGACCGCGGGGGTGAGTTCGCCGTGGTCGTGCAGGTCGACGTCGATCCCCTCGAGCCGCTCCGGCCCGGTGACAGTGAGGCCCTCGTCGTCGAGGACGACCGAGCAGCCGAGCTGTTCGAGGATGTCGCGCAGCCCGTCGCCGGCCTGGGTGGTCGAGGCGGGCCAGTCGCGGACGGTGACCCGGCCGCCGGTCACCGCGGCGAGCGCGAGGAACGGCGCCGCGTTTGAGAGGTCGGGCTCGATGAGGTGGTCCACCGGCTTGACCACGCCGGGCGCCACGGACCAGCGGTTTGCCGTGGTGTCGTCCACCTCCACGCCGTGCTCGCGCAGCATCGCGACGGTCATGTCGATGTGCGGCAGCGAGGGGACCGGCTTGCCGTCGTGGCGGACGTCGACGCCTTCGTCGTAGCGCGCGCCGGCCAGCAGCAGTGCCGACACGAACTGCGACGAGGCCGACGCGTCGATCACCACCCGACCGCCGCGCACCGACCCGGTCCCGCGGATCTCGAACGGCAGCGAGTCACCCTCGGACACGTCGACGCCGAGCGTGCGCAGCGCGCCCAGCACCTCGCCGATCGGCCGGGTGCGCATGTGCGGGTCGCCGTCGAAGGAGACCGTGCCGCGAGACAGCCCGGCGGCCGGCGGGACGAACCGCATCACCGTCCCGGCCAGCCCGCAGTCGACCTCCGCGTCCCGGTCGAACCGTCCTGGTGTGACCGCCCAGTCCTCGCCGCCGGTCTCGACGGTGGAGCCCAGGGCGGTCAGGGCCGCCGCCATCAGGAGCGTGTCACGGGAACGGAGCGCGCGGCGTACGACGGAGGGGCCGTCGGCCAGCGCGGCCAGGAGCAGCGCCCGGTTGGTGAGCGACTTGCTGCCGGGCAGCGACACGGCGGCGTCGACCGGACCGGTCGCTCTCGGAGCGGGCCAGGGCGGCCCTGATGTCGCTGCCACTCAGGTGAGCCTCGCGCGCGCCAGCTTCATCTCGCGACGGCCGCCGCGGGCCAGCTGACGGGCCTCGCGGCGTGCGTCGCGCGCGGCCCGGCGGGCCCGCCAGGCCACGCCCGGCCGGCCCTCGGTGTCGCCGGCTGCGATCAGGAGGCCGCCGAGCATCGAGACGTTCTTGAAGAAGTGCACCCGCTGCTGGGCGCGCTCGGCCGGGTCCTGCTTCTCCCAGAACCGGTGGCCCGCGGCGGTGGTCGGGACCAGGCTCGCCGCCAGCACCACTGCCGACGTGCGGGGCGCCTTCCCGGTGGCCAGCGCGAGGCCGGCGGCGACCTGCACGGCACCGTTGAGCCGGACGAGGGTCGCCGGGTCGGACGGAAGCTGCGGCACGACGCGCTGCAGCATCGGCACCAGCCGCTCGGTCACCGGCTGGGCGGCTGCGGCCTTCTGCTGCGCATTGCGCACCGAGTCGATCCCACCCTGGATGAACATCGAGGCGAGCATCGGACGCGCGAAGAGTCTGCTGATGGCCATGGCCCAGTCAAACACGTCAGGCCCAGCAAGGCGCCCGGCCTGTCAGCCCGCGCCTCTAGGCTGGGCGCATGTGCGGCCGCTACGCCTCCAGCCGGCGCCCCGAGGACCTCATCGAGGAGTTCGAGGTCGTCGAGAACAAGGTCCCCGAGCCGCTCGCGCCCGACTACAACGTGGCTCCGACCAAGGAGGTCTACGCGGTCGTCGAGCGGCCGCCGTCGAAGGACTCCGAGGAGCCGCCCGCCCGCCAGCTTCGGACCCTGAAGTGGGGGCTGGTCCCGTCGTGGGCCAAGGACCCCAAGATCGGCAACCGGATGATCAACGCCCGGATGGAGACCGTGGCCGAGAAGCCCGCCTACCGCCGAGCGCTGGCCTCGCGGCGGTGCCTGCTGCCGGCGGACGGCTACTTCGAGTGGTACCCCACCGACGAGAAGACGAAAGCGGGGAAGCCGAAGAAGCAGCCGTTCTTCATCCACCCCAAGGACGGGAGCACCCTCGCCATGGCCGGTCTCTACGAGATCTGGCGCGACCCGAGCAAGGACGACGACGCCGACGACCGGTTCCTGTGGACCTGCACGGTCATCACCACCGACGCGCCGGACGACCTCGGCAAGATCCACGACCGGATGCCGCTCATGGTCGAGCACGACCACTGGGCCGCATGGCTCGACCCGCGGACCGAGAAGGAGTCGGTGCTCGACCTGCTGGTGCCGGCCGCGCCGGGGCGGCTCGAGGCCTACCCGGTCTCGCTCGCCGTCAACGCCGTCAAGAACAACGGCCCCGAGCTCGTCGAGCCGCTGGAGCTGTCGTGACGCGGCCATGAGCCAGACCCGCATGAGTCAGATCCGCAGCCTCGACACCCCGCACGGCGAGGCCCGGCTGGAGACGTTCCGCGCCAGGTCACCGTTCGTCACGCTGCTGCTCAGCCACGGCGCCGGTGGGGGGACCGGCGCCCGCGACCTGCAGGCCCTCGCCAGGCAGCTGCCGGGCCAGGGGGCGCACGTCGTCCTGCTGGAGCAGCCATGGAAGGTGGCCGGCCGCCGGGTCGCCACCCCACCGCCGACGCTCGACGCCGCCCTGGTCGCGGCCGCCCGGGCGCTGCGGTTCCGGGCACCCCTGGTCGTGGGCGGCCGCTCCGCGGGTGCGCGCTCCGCGGCGCGCTCGGCGTCCGGGCTGGGCGCGGTGGGCTGCCTGTGCCTGTCCTTCCCGCTGCACCCGCCCGGTCGCCCGGAGAAGTCGCGGCTGGAGGAGCTGCGCGGCAGCGGCGTACCGACCCTCGTCATCCAGGGCGAGCAGGACCCCATGGGCCGCCCCGAGGAGTTCCCCGGCGACCTCGACCACGTCGACCTCGCGGTGATCCCCGGCGCCGACCACGGGCTACGGGTCCCGAAGTCCGCCGGGCTCAGCGAGGCCGAGGCGATGGAGATCGTCGTGGAGTCGACGCTCGAGTGGCTGGTGCGAGAGGTGGCCGGATCCCGGGAATGACGTCGGTCACCCGGCTGTTGGACCAGTCGTGATCGCGGTCCTGGAGCCTCCCTCGACCCGCGTAGGCTGGGAGGCGATGACAGACACACCTGACCTGCAGGCGCCCGACGACCTGTCGGAGCTCGACGTCGCCACCGAGACCGACGAGGAGCGGGCGATCCGCTTCGAGCGCGACGCGCTGCAGTACCTCGACCAGCTCTACTCCGCAGCGATGCGGATGACCCGCAACCCGGCGGACGCCGAGGACCTCGTGCAGGAGACGTTCGCCAAGGCGTTCTCCTCGTTCCACCAGTTCCGGCCGGGCACCAACCTCAAGGCCTGGCTCTACCGGATCCTCACCAACACCTTCATCAACAACTACCGCAAGAAGCAGCGTCAGCCGCAGCAGTCGATGTCCGAGGACGTCGAGGACTGGCAGCTCGCCCGGGCCGAGTCGCACGCCTCGTCCGGGCTCAAGTCAGCGGAGATGGAGGCGCTGGAGCACCTGCCCGACTCCCAGGTCAAGGACGCCCTCCAGCGGTTGCCGGAGGAGTTCCGGCTCGCGGTCTACCTCGCCGATGTTGAGGGCTTCGCCTACAAGGAGATCGCAGAGATCATGGACACCCCGATCGGCACGGTGATGTCTCGGCTCCACCGTGGCCGGCGCCAGCTTCGTGACATGCTGTCCGACTACGTGCGCGCCAACGACCTGCTCCCGGCCGGACGCCTGCCCGGAAGTGAAGGGGGGGACTCGTGAACCAGCCCCACGAACACCCCGTCGAGCCGTCCGCGAGTGACTGCGCCGACTTCCTGGAGCAGATCGTCTACTTCATCGACAACGAGCTCGACGCCGCGGACTGCGCCGTGGTCCGCGCCCACCTCGACACCTGCAACCCGTGCCTGGAGAAGTACGACCTCCAGCGCACCGTGAAGTCCATCGTGGCGCGCTCGTGCTCCGAGGCGGCGCCCGAGGAGCTCCGCAAGCGGGTGCTCCTGCGCCTGCGCGAGGTCCAGGTCCGCATCACCGACGCCTGACGGGCGCCGGCGGACTGGTCGGGCTACCACCGGCTGACCCGCGCCAGCGTCAGCGCGCGGGACAGGACGAACGGTTCCTTCTGGTCGTAGAGCCAGGGCCGGCCGATCCACAAGAAGGCGTCGGCGTAGCGCTGGGCCAGCTCGACGGTGTGCCGCGGCAGGCCCCATGCCGGGTCGTCGAAGTCGTAGGTGGGCGGGATGCCCAGCGCCACACAGGGTCCCGGGTCCTGCTGGCTCTCGCAGACCCGCGCGTTGTCCGGGTCGGGGCCGCGGTAGTCGCCGAAGACGAAGCCCTTGCCGTTCGACGAGGTGTTGACGACGAAGTGCTTGTCCCGGATGCCCTGTGCGGCCAGGGCCCGGACGACGTCGGCGCCGCGTTGGACCTCGTCGACGGTCGAGGAGTAGTGCGTCGTGTTGAGGGCGATCCCACGCGCGTAGCGCACGCCGTCCTGGATCGCGATCCGGGTCGCCGCCGCCACGCCACCCTGCGACTCGATCGGCCAGTCCGCGGCCCCGACGTCGATGTAGACCGAGGCGTGGGGGAGCGCCGAGAGCGTCCGGGCGGCGAAGGCGATCAGGTCCGAGGGGGTGTGGGAGCCGTGCGGCGCGCAGAGCGCGAACGGACCGTCGGGCTGGAGGATGATCGCGGCGTGGGCGTCGCCCACCGCCGAGGCGAACCGTTCGATCCAGGTCCGGTACGACGCGCTCTCAGCGGCCGTGGGAAGCCGGTGGCACGCCTCGTCCTCCCACGGGTGCATGCGGAAGACCGACATCTGGACCAGTGCGTCGGCCGACCCCGCCTGCTGCTGGGCGCTCGCGATGTAGCCACGAACCTTGTCGGCGATCGCGGCGTCGGAGATCCAGCCCCCGAACCACTTCGCCTTGGGCGCGAGGGCGATCTTGCCGAGCAGCTCCCTGGTCTCCCCGCCGGCCCGCACGTACGGCGCCCACGCCATCTCGCCGTCGCCCCCGTAGACGCCCCACGGCCGGCCCGCCAGCGGGTTCTGCGCCTCGATGCGTCGCTGCCGCATCGCGGCCAGCCAGGCGTTGGTGCGGTGCAGCGCGGGGCCGGCGTGGTGGACCTTCGCGACCGCTGACGGCGTCGCCCGAGTCTGTGAGGGCGCCACCGGGGGCGTCGCCGGTGCCGGGTCGGACCGGGGCGGGCCGCTGGTGCCCGAGCACGACGAGAGCGCGGCGCTCAGCGCCAGCGCCGCGATCAGCGCTGACGTCCTGGCCGGGTGGCGCGATGAGGGAGGGGGCACCGGCACCGAGTCTCCCAGACGCCTCGAGCCCCAGCCGACGGCTGGGGCTCGGTGCGTGCGACGCCGGTCAGGCGTTGGGGCGCTTGCCGTGGTTGGCGGCCTTCTTCTTGCGGCCGCGGCGCTTGCGTCCGGTCTTGCTCATCGTGACCTCCTGGATCGATCGGTCCAGTCTCTCAGGGGGTCAGGACGACGGAGAAATCCGGGCGAGGAACCGCTCGGCGTCCACCACCACACGGGTCACCTCGCCCGACGCCACGACCTTGCCGTCGGCGGTGTGCCGGGCGGCGACCGTGAACCGGTGCAGCCGGCCGTCGACGTACGCCGCCTCGGCGCTCACCTCGACCACGGCGCCCACCGGGCTGGCGACCAGGTGCTCCAGCTGCACGCGGGTGCCGACCGAGGTCTGGCCCGCGCCCAGCGCGGCCTCGATCTCCGCGCAGGTGGCCGCCTCGAGCCACGCGAGCAGTCGCGGCGTGCCCAGCACCGGCAAGGAGCCCGAGCCGACGGCGATCGCGGTGTCCTCGTCGGTCACCGTGAAGCTCAAGGAGCTCACGCCAGGTCCAGTCGGTAGACGATCAGCTCCACCCCGGGCATCGGCGACCAGTCCCGCTCGGGGCAGCGGACGAAGCCGAGCCGTTGGTAGAGCCGCTGGGCCGGCGCCGTGCCGTGCGCGTTGGTCGACATCACGACTGCGGTGGCTCCCTCCTCGCGGAACCGGTCGACCACGTGCCGCACCAGCGCCTCGCCGACGCCCTGGCCCTGGGCCTGCGGCGCGACGGCCAGCATCCGGAACTCACCCTCGTCGGCGGCCGCGACCTCCCGCCAGGGCGAGCCCTCGCGGCAGATCGTCACCGTGCCCAGCACCTCGTGGTCGTCGGAGCCGACCGCGACCCACAGCTCGGCCTGGCGATCACGCGCCTCGGCGTTGGCGAGGTGCTCGGCGTAGGACGACGAGGCGTCGGTGAGCTGCGGCTGGTACGCCGCGACCGTCATGGCACCGATCGCCTCGTAGTCCTCGGGTCGGGCTCGTCGCAGGTGCATCGCGGGTCCGCTCAGATGCCGAACGTGGAGCGCGGGTAGCCGGCCTCGACGTCGGTGATGACGTTGACGAGGTAGGGGACTCCGCTGTCGAAGGCCCGGTCGAGCGCCGGTCCGATCTGCCTCGGATCGGTGACGGTCTCACCGGCGCCGCCGAGCGCCTGGACGACCGCGTCGTAGGGCGTCCGGGGCGCCAGGTCGGCGATCACGTCGTAGCCGTAGAGCATCTGCATGGGCCCCTTCTCGAGCGCCCACGCTGAGTTGTTGCCCATCACCATGACCACCGGGAGCCCGTGCCGGACCAGCGTGTCGACGTCCATGAGCGAGAAGCCCGCGGCTCCGTCGCCGAGCAGCAGCACCACCTGCGACGAGGGGCGGGCCAGCCGGGCGGCGATCGCTGCGCCCGGTCCGGCGCCCAGGCAGCCGTAGGGCCCTGGGTCGAGCCAGCCGCCGGGCCGCTTCGGCTCGACGTACTTGCCGGCGAAGCTGACGAAGTCGCCGCCGTCGCCGATCACGACGGCGTCGTCGGCCAGCCGCGGCACCAGCTCGCCGTAGATGCGGGCCGGGTGGATGGGGTCGGCCTCGGCGCCGAGCAGCTCCGCGTCGCGGGCCGACGCAGCGGCCACGGCGTCGGCCAGCGTCGAGCGCCAGTCCGCCCAATCCGGCTTCGAGCCGCGCTCGACCGTCGCCTGGAGCCCGTCGAGGACCGCGGTGAGGTCTCCGGAGACCGAGCCCGCCAGCTCGGCGTGGGTGGCGACCTGGCCCGGTGAGTCCGCCACGTGGACCACGCGCGCGGGCACCGAGCCCTCCTCCTTGCCGCCGAAGACGCCGTAGCCCAGCCGGAAGTCCAGCGGTGTCCCGACCACCACGACCAGGTCGGCACCGCCCAGCGCGAGGCTGCGCGCCTTGGTCACCAGCAGCTCGTGGCCACCGGGGACGATCCCACGGCCCATCCCGTTGGTGAGCGTCGGGATGCCGAGCTCCTGGACGAACCTCAACGCGGCCTCCTCGGCCCCGTCGGCCCACACGTCCGTGCCGAGCACGAGCACCGGCCGGCGCGCCTGCGCCAGCAGCGCGGCCACCCCGGCGACGTCGTCGCCGTCGGGCTCGAGGCGGTGCCGCTCGGGTGGCTGCGGCGCCGGTCCGGACGCGGTGTTGAAGAACTCGTCCATGGGGACGTCGACGAACGCCGGACCGCGGTGCGGGCTGCGCGCGGCCACGAACGCCTCGTCCATCCCGGCCAGGACCCCGTCGGCCGTCATGATGGTGCGGGCCAGCTTGGACACCGAGGAGACGATGGGCGGCTGGTCGAGCTCCTGGAGGCTGCCGCTACCCCAGCGGTTCTGCGGTGCGCGGCCGCCGACCACGACCATCGGCGAGCCCGCGAACTGCGCCTGCGCGATCGCGCTCACGCCGTTGGTGACCCCGGGGCCTGCGGTGAGCACGGCGAGACCCGGGATCCGGGTCAGCTTCCCGGTCGCCTCGGCCGCGAACGCCGCGGTCTGCTCGTGCCGCACGTCGAGCAGCCGCATCGGCGGGTCGGCCTGCACCGCGCCGTCGTACATCGGGAAGACGTGCGCGCCGGACAGGGTGAACATGGTCTCGACGCCGTGCGCCTGCGCCACGGCCACGGCGAGCCGGCCGCTGTGACCCTCGATGGTCTCCGTCATGGGGCCAACTCTGTCAGGGCCGCCTCAGCGGGGGTGCCTGGCCTGGAGGAAGTCCGGGTTGGAGGCTCGCAGCGCGTCCACGAGGACCAGCACCAGGTCGGGGCGGACCCCGGGAGCGTTGGGCCCGAGCGCGAGCTGGAGGTAGAGGGCGCGCAGGAACGCCTGGGCGTTGCCGCTCGCGAGGTGCGGGTCGCGGTCGTCGTAGGACGCCATGGCGCCGGCCGACGCGGCCAGCCGGGCGATCCACGGTTCGAGCACCCGCAGCGAGACGATGTTGCGGCGGAGCACCGCCATGGTGGCGGCGGCCAGCCGGTCCGGCTCGCCGTTGGAGAACAGCCGGTCGACCGGGAGCAGCACGCGGTCCGCTATGACGTCGAGGATCACGGTCAGCTCGTTGGTGGCGACGTGTGGCGACTGGGCCAGCGTGGCCAGGGCGTCCGCCCCGTGGGCGACGCCGTGCGCCCACCCCTTGCCGGGCACGAACCCGCGCAGGTCGCGCTCCCGGAGCAGCCAGGTGGCGAGCCGGTCACCCCACTCGAGGACCTTGGCACCCGGCACCAGCGGCCGCTTGTTGTCGCGGCCGATGCACTCGCCGAGGATGAGCGCCGAGAAGCTGCGCCGGAACACCGAGTCCGTGTCCCGCTCGCCCAGCCCGACGCCGAGGCCGGCGGCCATCCCGTCGCCCAGCCCGGACAGCAGGTCGTCGTAGACCCCGCGCTCGACCCAGGTGGCCAGGGTCGGGTACGCCGTCCCGTCGCGTGCCTCGGGGTCGGTGTCGCCGAGCATCCGGGTCAGCTCGGCCGTCAGGTCGTCGAGGGGCCGGTCCTGCGGAACCTCCAGCCCGGAAGCGACGACCTGCTTCCAGTACTGACCCGGCATGGAACCCATCCTGCCAAAGCATGCCGTCACCACGACGGTCAGGGGAGTCTTGTTTTGTCGTGCGAAACATGCATGCCGTCCGGGTTTCCGCGCCACCCCTACGCTGACCTGCGTGGCGTCCCTGATCGAGCTGGTCCGTGCGCACACGGACCTCGACGCGGATGACGTCGCGTGGCTCCAGCTGCTCCAGGCGGACTGGCAGATCATCGCCGACCTGAGCTTCGCCGACCTCGTGCTCTGGCTGCCCGACCGCGAGGGCACGGGCTTCTGGGCGGGTGGCCAGATGCGACCCACCACCGGCCCGACGGCGTACGTCGACGACATCGTCGGCACCTTCGTCCCCGCCGGGCGGCGCCCCCACCTCGACATTGCCTACGCCGAGGGCCGCCTCGTGCGAGAGGGCGACCCGGAGTGGCGCGACGACGTGCCGGTCCGCGCCGAGACCATCCCGGTGCGCCGGGGGCAGCGCGTCATCGCGGTCGTGGGCCGCAACACCAACCTGCTGGGCGTCCGCACCCCGAGCCGGCTGGAGCTGTCCTACCTGCAGACCGCGGCCGACCTCACCCAGATGATCGCCGGCGGGCACTTCCCGCTGCCCGGCCAGCGCAGCGACCACGCGGACACGCCGCGGGTCGGCGACGGGTTCCTACGGGTCGACGAGCAGGGCCGGGTGGTCTACGCCAGCCCCAACGCGCTCTCGGTCTACCGCCGGCTGGGCCACTCCGGCGACCTCGACGGGCTGCGGCTCAGCGAGGTCACCCGTGAGCTGGTGCCGACCCGGCACCGCTCGGACGAGGAGGCGCTGAGCGCGGTGCTGGGCGGCCGGACCAACCGCGACGCCGAGATCGGGACCGACTCGGTCTCGCTCATCGTCCGGGCCATCCCGCTGCGGCCGCACGGCCGGCTGATCGGCGCGCTGGTGCTGGTCCGCGACGTCACCGACCTGCGCCGCCGCGACCGTGAGCTGGTGACCAAGGACGCCACCATCCGCGAGATCCACCACCGGGTGAAGAACAACCTCCAGACCGTGGCCGCGCTGCTGCGCCTGCAGGCGCGGCGGATGGACAGCCAGGACGCGAAGGCCGCGCTCGAGGAGGCGGTACGTCGCGTCGGCTCGATCGCGATCGTCCACGAGATCCTCAGCCAGGCGGTCGAGGAGAGCGTCGCCTTCGACGACGTCGCCGACCGGCTTGCGGCCATGGTGGCGGACGTCGGGTCGGTCGGCGGCGGGATCCGGGTGCGCCGGGAAGGCTCGTTCGGCGAGCTGCCGTCCGAGACCGCGACCACCGTCGCCATGGTGCTGACCGAGCTGCTGCAGAACGCCGTGGAGCACGGTTATCCGGCGCTCGACGGGTCCGGGGGCACCATCGTGGTGACGGCGGAGCGCAAGCCGGACCGCCTGGTCTTCACCGTCGTCGACGACGGGCAGGGGCTGCCGGAGGGCTTCGAGGTGGAGGTGTCGAGCACCCTCGGGCTCTCGATCGTCGGCACGCTCGTGGAGTCAGAGCTCGGCGGGCGGCTCACGCTCGGCCCGACCTCAGCCGGACGCGGCACCAGGGCGGAGATAGACGTGCCCGTGTGACGTGCTCGAGTCCCAGCGCATGCTGCGGAGTGTCTCGACACGCGGTCGCGGCCTCGCAGGCTCGGCCGCGCGCGCTGCTCGACCCCCTCCTGTGAGGACCGCCTGACGGCGGTCCCTCGTTCCTCAGGACCGCCGTCAGGCGGTCCTCACCCGGGCCCGGGCGGTGCGGCGCTTGAGCGCGCGGCGCTCGTCCTCGCTGAGGCCACCCCAGACACCGTGGTCCTGCCCGGCTTCGAGGGCCCACTGGAGGCACTGCTCGCGCACGTCGCAGCGCCGGCACACCGCCTTGGCCTCCTCGATCTGGAGGATGGCCGGACCGGTGTTGCCGATCGGGAAGAACAGCTCCGGGTCCTCGTCGAGGCACGCGGAACGGTGGCGCCAATCCATGGCTGGGGTTTCCTTCTTTCCGGACAGTCTGGCGTCGTGGGGGAACAGGGCCTTTTGTGCCACACAGGGTCCCGCGGCGGGCACAGCGCGGGGACGGCAGGACGAAATGGCCGCCGGCTCAGTCCAGCGTGCCGAGATTTGGACCGTTACACAAGGGCATAGCCGGGTCTCGTGGATCACAAGCGCCCTGACGCCGGATCCGACGCACGCTCAGCCTAGGCTCCCTGCCGTGCCAGCCGACGACCGACCCCGGCCACCGTGGCCCCTGGTGGTGGCCGCGGGGCTGGTGGGGCTCGAGGGGCTCCTCCTCGGAGTCCTCGCCGTCATCGAGCTGTCCCACCTGCACTCCGGGCGCGCGACGCTGGCCATCACCACCGCGCTGTTCTTCGTCGGGATGGGCGGCGGGCTGGTGTTCTGTGCTTGGGGGCTGTTCCGCGTCGGCTCCTGGGCGCGGGGACCGGTGGTGGCCACCCAGCTCATCGGCGTCCTGCTCTCGTTCAGCTTCTGGGGCGGGGAGACCACCGCGGGTGCGGTGGTGATCCTGGTGGTCTCGCTGGCCGTGCTTGTGGGCGTGCTGCACCCCGCCTCGACCCGGGCGCTGGCCGCGGGTGAGGAGCCCGAGCAGTAGCTATCCGGAGGGCGGGTCGTCGGTCTCCAGCGAGCTGCGCAGGTGCTCCAGGGTCCTGGAGAGAAGCCGGCTCACGTGCATCTGGGAGACGCCGATCTCCTCGGCGATCTGCGACTGGGTCATGTTCTTGAAGAACCGCAGCAGGAGGATGCGCTTCTCGCGCGCGTCGAGCCGGTCGAGCACCGGTTTGATCGACTCCCGGATCTCGACGTGCTCGAGGTTGTCATCATCCACGCCGATCGCGTCGAGCATCGGGGACGCGCCGTCCTCGTCGTTGTCGCCCGCGTCGAGTGAGAGCGTCGAGTAGGCGTTGCTCGACTCGATCCCCTCGAGGATGTCGTCGACCGAGCAGCCGATCCTCTCGGCGAGCTCGCGCGGGGTGGGCGAGCGACCGAGGGACTGGGTCAGCTCGGCGCTGGCGGAGCCGATCTGCATCCGCAGCTCCTGGAGCCGGCGCGGCACCCGGATCGCCCAGCCCTTGTCGCGGAAGTACCGCTTGATCTCGCCGATGATCGTCGGGGTGGCGTACGTCGAGAACTCGACGCCGCGGTCGAGGTCGAACCGGTCGATCGACTTCAGAAGGCCGATCGTGCCGACCTGGACGAGGTCCTCGAACGGCTCCCCACGGTTGCGGAAGCGACGTGCGCAGTGCTCCACCAGCGGCAGGTGCAGGTGCACCAGCCCCTCGCGGGCGGCGTCACGGGCCGTCTCCGGCACGGAGTCGTCGTGCAGCTGTGCGAACAGCTCGGCGCTCCTCCGCCGGGTGACCTCTACCCCGCCGGACGCGTCCGCGTACTCGTCCATCGTCGGGTCGCCGGACATGTGTCAGCCAGTCATGTCAGGAGTCGGACTCCTCGACGGCCGAACGCATGGACAAGGTGATCGTGAACCGACGGTCGTCGGCCGACGCCGACGCCTTTGTCGCGAGCGTGGTCAGCACCTGCCAGGCGAAGCTGTCCTCGTCGGGCGGCGCCGGTTGGTGCGAGGGGACGCTGACCTGGATGGTCAGCTCCCCGGCCCGCATGAAGAACTCGCAGGTCAGGTCCGAGCCGGGCTCGGCCTGCGGCAGCACCAGGGCGCTGGCCTCGCCGACCGCCATCCGGAGGTCCTCGATGTCGTCGATGGTGAAGTCGAGGCGCGCCGCGAGCCCGGCCGAGGTGGTGCGGAGGACAGACACGTAGGCGCTGTCAGCCGGCACGCGCAGCTCGACATCGGCGCTCGACCCGGCTTCGGGTCCGGTCGGGGACATGCTCGTCAGCCCTTCGAATGGTGTCGTGAGTGGAGCCTAGTGTCCCGGGCGGGCAGGATCAGACCCGCCAGTCGTGGGCGCCGTCGGCCGGGAGCTCGGCCCGCTCGGCGGCTCGCAGCAGCCCGATCCGCTCGATCCAGGTCATCCCGTCCGACCACGCGCAGCGCAGCGAGATGTGCCCGTCCGGTTCTTCGACCGTGAGCAGCACCACGGCGCCGCAAACGGTTTCGTCCGGGTCGATCTGCTGCCTGACCCCGAGCTCGTCGATGAGCTGCCCGAGCTCCCGGCGCTGCGCCACAGCAACCACTTCTTCCCGTGTCATCCCCACGTTCCTCAGCGGTGACACGGTTCCCGACGGGAGGTCGTCGTATGCGTCAGGCCGGAACCGCATCCGCTCCGAGCTCTGAACGTAGCTGATCGAGGATCCGCTTGAGGAGGCGGGACGCCTGCATCTGGGTCACCCCGAGCGCGTCGCCGATCTCCTGCTGGGTGCGATCCTCCACGAACCGCATGTGCAGGATCTTGCGGTCCCGCTCGCTGAGCAGGCGGAGCGCCGGGCCGACCAGGAGCCGCGCCTCGAGGGCACGCTCGTCCGCGTCGTCCTCCGACGTCAGCTGGTCGATGGCCGGCCGGCCGTCCTCGGTGACCGGCACGTCGAGCGAGACGGGCCGGAAGCAGCCCTCGGCCTGGAGCGCCTCGGAGACGTCGGAGACCGGGAGGTCGAGCTGGGCGGCGATCCGGTCGGCCGACGGGGGAGCGCCGTGCTCCTCCCCGCGGTGGTAGGCGTGGATGACCTTGGACTGGATCTCCTGGACCCGGCGCGGCGGCCGGATCGTCCAGCCCTGGTCGCGGAAGTGGCGCTTGATCTCGCCGGAGATGGTCGGCACCGCATAGGTGAGGAAGTCGCGGTTCTGGTCGACATCGAACTTCTGGGCCGCGCGGACCAGCGCCATGCAAGCGACCTGCTCGAGGTCCTCGACGGGGACCGACCGGTTGCGGTAGCGGTGCGCGATCGCGTGGGCGACCCCGATGTTGAGGACGATCACCTGGTCGATCAGCTCATCGCGCTGCTTGCCCGTCGCGGTCGAGGCCTCCTGGAGGAGCCTTGCGGTCTCCTCACGGCGCATCGCCCGTGACGGGGTCTCATCTGGTGCCGAGATCGTCATGCCGAAGCCCCTACCCAGGGCGCGCAACGACAGAAACCTTGAAAGCTTGATTTCTGTCCCATTTCACCCATGGGGGTGAACGCCAAGGGCCTGTCGGTCAGGGTCACCCGGACAAGGGTCTGCCGATTCCTGCCCGCGGGGCGGGTCCTGAAACGCCGACGGGCCCGGCCGATCCACGGCCGGGCCCGAAGGCAGGAAGCAGCGCGTCAGCCCTGCTTGGTCTCCTTGAAGATCCGGTCGATCTCGTCGATCTTGTCCAGCAGCTGCTGGGCCACGCCGGCGTCGAGCGAGCCCTTCGCGCCGCTGGCACCGGCGAGCTTGGTGGCCTCGTTGACGAGCTGGTGCAGCTCGGGGTACTTCTCGAAGTGCGGGGGCTTGAAGTAGTCGGTCCACAGCACCCACAGGTGGTGCTTGACCAGCTCGGCGCGCTGCTCCTTGATGATCAGCGCCCGGACCCGGAAGTCGGGGTCGTCGTTGTCGGCGACCTTCTTGCAGATCTCGAGGACGGACTGGGCCTCGATACGTGCCTGAGCGGGGTCGTAGACGCCGCACGGCAGGTCGCAGTGGGCCGAGACCTCGATGGTGGGTGCGAACAGTCGTCGGAACATGCCAGTCCTTCCGGGTCTGTGGAGTGGTTGACGTCGTGGGCTTGCGACACTACTCCGCGTGTCGGGCAGCCCTGGAGCGGTACCCGGTGACCCGAGGCGGACACCGCGGTGGGGGTTCGCGGTCGTCTCCGGCGACTCGATGCGGCCGGCGCTGCGACCGGGCGACCGGCTGCTCGTCGACTACCGCCGGCCGCCCGTGCCCGGCGACCTCGTCGTCGCGCATGCGCCGGGCCGTCCGCTCTCGGTGAAGCGTGCCGCCGAACGGCGTACGACGGACCTCGGTGAGCCGGGCTGGTGGCTGCTCAGCGACAACCCGGCGGCCGGCACCGACTCGCGGACCTTCGGCGCCGTCGCGGACGCGGACGTCGTGGCGGTGGTCGTCAGGCGGATCTGGCCGCCTCGGCGCCGACGTGCTGTGCCAGACTCCAACGGTGCCTGACCCCACCCATCCGCGCGCTGGCGATCCGGTCTTCGACCTGCACCTGGGCGGCAAGATGGAGGTACGTTCGACGGTCGGGCTGGACAGCCGCGACGACCTCTCGCTGGCCTACACGCCCGGCGTCGCGCAGGTCTGCGAGGCGATCGCCGAGGACCCTTCGCTGAGCCGCCACTACACGTGGGTGCCGAACACGGTTGCGGTGGTGACCGACGGCACGGCGGTCCTGGGCCTCGGCGACATCGGCCCCGCGGCCGCGATGCCGGTGATGGAGGGCAAGGCGGTCCTGTTCAAGGCCTTCGGTGGCGTGGACGCCGTACCGATCTGCCTGGACACCACCGACGTCGAGGAGATCATCGAGACGGTCGCGCGGCTGGCGCCGTCGTTCGGTGGCATCAACCTCGAGGACATCTCGGCCCCGCGGTGCTTCGAGATCGAGGACCGGCTCAAGGAGCGGCTCGACATCCCGGTCTTCCACGACGACCAGCACGGCACCGCCGTCGTTGCACTCGCCGCGCTGACCAACGCGCTGACCCTGACCGGTCGCAGCACCGAGTCGACGCGCGTGGTCATCTCGGGCGCGGGCGCGGCCGGGGTGGCGGTGGCCAGGATCCTGCTCGAGGCCGGGATCAAGGATCTCGCGGTGACCGACCGCAAGGGCGTGCTGCACTCCGGCCGCGGCGACCTCACGCCGGTCAAGCGGGGGCTGGCCGCGCTCACCGCCGACCAGACCGGGCGCAGTGGGACGCTCTCCGACGTGCTCGACGGGGCCGACGTCTACATCGGCGTCTCGGGCGGCACCGTGCCCGAGGAGGACGTGGCCCGGATGGCGGAGGAGTCGATCATCTTCGGCCTGGCCAACCCGGTCCCCGAGGTGCACCCCGACGTGGCACACAAGTACGCACGGATCGTCGCCACCGGCCGCTCCGACTTCCCCAACCAGATCAACAACGTGCTCGCCTTCCCCGGGATCTTCCGGGGCGCGCTCGACGTGCACGCGACCGCGATCACCGAGGGGATGAAGATCGCGGCGGCGACCGCGCTGGCCGGGCTCGTCGGTGACGACCTGGCCGACGACATGATCGTGCCCTCGCCGTTCGACCCGCGGGTCGGCGAGTCGGTGTCGTCCGCGGTGGCCGAGGCCGCCCGCCAGGACGGCGTCGCCCGGGATTGATACCCCCGCAAATTTCGGGCTCTTGTGACCCATCCGTTGGTGCCCGCGCGCCTACCGGATCGCGTCTCGCCGTAAGAAGGACCGCGCTTCGCCGCCCGCTGCGCGGCGCGCCGATCTGGATTCTTGGGCAGTCCTTTGACCGCGAGCCTCGCGCGATCCGGTGATACGGCGCACAACGGCGGGCTTCGCCGCGCCGTTGCACAGCGCGGGCACCACCACCATTCCCCGGCCGGCCCCGCTGATGGGGTTTGCCGAGGGAAGTCGGCACCTGGTGCCGGAGATCCTCGGCAAAGCCCGGGTCCACCGGACTTGCACCGCATCTCGGCGTCCTGGCTGGCCAAGATGCGGCGGGTGCGGGCCTGCTACGCGCGCGGCCGCCCACCCACGGATCAGTCATAGGAGCCAAGTTTCGGCCCACCCCCGTGACGACGCTCGCTCCGCCCGTAGCACTCGGGTCCGCGAGGAGCGCTCGCTAGCGTGGCGAACATGTTCGCCGTCTATGCCGACAGGTTCAGCTCCGACGACCCGCTGTCGGGGCTGGTGGTGGGCGAGCGGCCCGATCCCGAGGTCCCGGACGGCTGGACGACCGTCGAGGTGAAGGCGGCCTCGCTCAACCACCACGACCTGTGGTCGTTGCGCGGGGTCGGTCTCAAGGAGGAGCAGCTGCCGATGATCCTCGGCTGCGACGCGGCAGGCCTCGACGAGGACGGCAACGATGTCGTGGTGCACGCGGTCATCAGCAGCCCCGCATGGGAGGGCGACGAGACGTTCGACCCCAGGCGGTCGCTGCTCTCCGAGCGCCACCAGGGGAGCTTCGCCGCGAAGGTGGCGGTGCCGAGGCGCAACCTGGTGCCCAAGCCGGCGTCGCTGACCTTCGAGCAGGCCGCCTGCCTGCCGACCGCCTGGCTGACGGCCTACCGCATGCTCTTCACCCGCGGCGGGCTGAAGCCGGGGGAGACCGTCCTGGTGCAGGGGGCCGGGGGCGGCGTGGCCACGGCCGCGGTCGTGCTGGGCCGGGCCGCCGGGCTGCGGGTCTGGGTCACCAGCCGGGACGAGGCCAAGCGCGCGAAGGCCGTCGGCGTGGGTGCGCACGAGGCGTTCGAGAGTGGCGCCCGGCTGCCGGAGCGGGTCGACGCGGTGGTCGAGACGGTGGGCAAGGCGACGTGGTCGCACTCGGTCCGGTCGCTGCGGCCGGGCGGCCGGATCATCACCTCCGGCACCACGTCGGGTGCCGACGTCGAGGATCCGGAGCTGACCCGGACCTTCTTCCTGCAGCTCTCGGTGATCGGCTCGACGATGGGCACCCGCGAGGAGCTGGCCGCGCTGATGAGGTTCCTCGACTCGACCGGCACCCGACCGCTGATCGACCGGACCATCCCGTTCGAGGACGCCCGCGAGGGTTTCGCCGCGATGGCGGAGGGCGAGGTGTTCGGCAAGATCGTGTTCACCTTCGGGCAGGGTGCCCGCTGATGGCGACGCACCTGCTGACGGGCGCCGGCTCCGGCATCGGCGCGGTGCTCGCCGAGCGGCTCCTCGAGCGGGGCGACGAGCTGGTCCTGCTGGCCCGCTCCTCCGAGCGTGCCCACGACCTGCGCTCGGACCTGCCGGACGCCACGGTCCTCGTCGCCGACCTGGCCGACCCGGCCGCGGTCGAGGCCGTGGCCAGCCAGCTCCCCGACCGGCTCGACTCGGCGGTCCACGCCGCTGGCACCGTCGAGCTGGGTCCGGTGAGCTCGCTGAGCACCGAGGTGTGGCAGGCGCAGCTGGCGGTGAACGTGCTCGCGCCCGCGGTGCTGACCCGGGTCGCGCTGCCGGCCCTGCGCGCGGCCCGCGGCACCGTCGTGTTCGTCAACTCCGGCGCCGGTCTCGCCGCCCACCCGCAGTGGTCGGCGTACGCCGCGTCGAAGTTCGGCCTGCGCGCGCTCGCCGACTCGCTGCGCGCCGAGGAGCAGGAGCACGGCGTGCGCGTCACGACCGTCTATCCCGGCCGGACCTCGACGCCGATGCAGCAGAAGGTGCACCAGCAGGAGGGCCGGGAGTACGACGCGACCGCGTGGATCGACCCGGCAACCGTCGCCGGCGCGATCCTGCACGTCCTCGACCTGCCCGAGGACGCCACGATCAGCGACCTGACGATCCGGCCCCGCTGAGGCCCCGGGTCAGAGCTTGAACGGTGCGGGCACCAGCAGCTCGACGTTGCGGTCCTCCACCCGTCCGCGCTTCCCGTCCTGGCCGTGCGGCGACTTGGCTCTCTCCTGCCAGTCGTTCGCACCCAGCTCCCGGGAGAGGGCGGCCAGCTCCAGCGGCGACCTCGGGTGCTTGCCCCAGGACGTCGGTGCCGCGTGGTCGATGATCGTGCCGAAGATCGACAGGGTCCCGTTGCGGTTGTCGACCAGCTCGACGGTCCGGGCCTGCTGGGGCCAGTCGACGTGCGAGGCGGTGTTGATCTCCCAGAAGCCGCCGGGCACCTTGGCGTGCTTGGACCGCCGGTACGCCGTCACCGTGTTGCGGTGCGTGTGCCCGTTGACCCACAGGATGACGTTGGGGAACCGGAGCAGCAGCTCGGCCACCTGGTGTCCGAGCACCCGGCCCGGGCCGGTGTCGTTGTCCATCGTGCCGATCGTGTGGTGGGAGAACAGCACGAACAGCCGGTCGTGCTTCCCGCCCTTGACGACGTGCCCCGACTCGTCGAGGTAGTGCCGGCTGCCCTTCTTGAGCTGCTCGGTGAGCCAGGCGAACTGCACCTCGTCGATGGACCCCTCGGACCCGCCGAACGGGTTGACGGTGTCGAGCGAGATGCCGCGGACCCGGCCCTTGCCGAACGCGTAGTAGGCGTTACCGGTCGCGAGGTTCCACGCGGTGTAGCCGTGCCCGTGCGGCCTGCCGGTCGACTTGAAGTACTCCGCGATGGTCTCGGCTCGGCTGAGCGGTCGCCGGTTGGGGTCGGCGGTGACCTGTCGTGACGGCCCGCCGAAGAGCGTCTGGAGCCCCGCCGGGTCGTTGGTGACCAGCTGCGCCGCGAGCTCCCCGATGTTGACGCCCGGGGGCAGGTCGATGATCTTCGTCGACCCGGTCGCGACCTGGGCCACCAGCGGGCTCGAGGGGACGTTGCCCTGGACCAGCCCGTCGTGGTTGCCGAAGACGGACATCCAGGGCATGCCGAGCCCCTTGGCGACGAACGGCCGGCGGGAGGCGTCCAGCAGCCCGGGGACGCGCGGGAACCCGGCCTGGCTGATCCGCAGGTCCGTCGGCTGGCCCGGCGGCGGTCCGTCCGGGTGCCAGTAGTGGACGTCGTACGCCGACTGGTCGGCCACGCCCTCGTACTTCGTCAGGTCACCGGAGTCGGGCACGATCCGCTTGCCGTCCAGCAGGTCGATCTGCCAGCGGAGCTCGTTGTACTGGGTGTTGTCGACGTTGTCGCCGGTCGTGATCGTGAACGCAAGCGGCAGCCCGGTGACCGGCCCCCGCCCGACCCGGCGCAGCGCCCGCACGGTCGCCTCGGCGACGTGGGTGGTGAGCGTGTCCTGCGCCCGGTAGGCGCCCTGGAAGGGGAGGATGGCGGCCCACGGTGAGCCCGGGTCGTCGAGCCGGTCGAGGAACTCCACCCGGGCCGGCGACTGGGCGTCCATCAGGTGCATGTCGGTGAGCTGGCCCATGGCGAGGATGCCGCGGCGTCGGGCGCGGCCGGGCCGACGGACGCCCCGCATCAGCTCGTGGCGGACCAGGTGCGGCTCACCGGGGCCGACCACGATCTTGCGGTAGCCGTGCTTGCCCTTGTCGCCCTTGATCAGGGTCCGCTGCAGGGTGGTGCCGCGACC
This sequence comes from Nocardioides sp., assembly GCF_036274455.1. Lineage (GTDB taxonomy): Bacteria > Actinomycetota > Actinomycetes > Propionibacteriales > Nocardioidaceae > Nocardioides. The sequence continues at coordinate 46,522 of NZ_DASUFR010000149.1, forward strand.
GTCAGGTCCGCCCGGGCGTGCGTCGGCCGGGTCGAAGGCACCGATGCCGACCGCCACGCCGGCGGCCGCGCCCGTCCCGAGCACGGCCCGGCGGGAGAGACTGCCGTCGAGCTCGCTCAGCTCGATCGGCTCCTGGGCTGGCTGTTCCGGCATGGCGTCTCCCTCGGCGGTGAGTGTGGTGCTGCGGCCCCTCGCGCAGGCTCCCCGGGCGATACGGGTGGAGGCACAGTAGTCATCGCACGTCGGGCGTGGGAACCGCCCCGCCGCAGATGTCCGGTGCGGGTCAGCTCCGCGACCGCCAGTTGAGCGCGCCGACGAGGACCATCCGGAGCTGGGTCCGCGCGTTCTCCGCGATCTGCTTCTCGGCGCCCGGCCGGCCGGCGGCCACGATCAGCTGTTCGGCCGTCGCCACCATTGCGGTGACGACCAGGTTGGACAGGACGCGCAGGTCCTCGGTGGTCCAGGCGTCCGTGCCGGACAGCCGGGCGAGGTCGGTCGACAGCTCGCGCTCGCACAGCTCGATCTCGTGACGGATCGCCTCGCGGACCGACGGTGGCCCCGCGGCCCGCTCGCGCGCGATGAACTGGAAGTGCGCACGGTGCTGACCGACGTGCTCCTGGAGGGTGTCGACGGAGCGGTCCACGATGCTCGCGAGCGAAGGTGTGCCGGTCGAGGGGTCGCCGCGGCGGATGTCGCGGAGCATCGCCCGCAGGGAGACGAAGGACTCGTCCACCAGGGCCAGGCCGAGCGCCTCGATCGAGTCGAAGTGCCGGTAGAAGGCGGTCGGCACGATGCCGACCTCCTTGGCGACCTGGCGGAGCGAGAGCGCGACCAGGGAGGAGTCCTCGCAGAGGCGGAGTGCCGCATCGAGGATGGCGCGCCGGGTGCGCTCCTTGCGCTCGACCCGCGACCCCGGGCCCACGTCCACCACCTGATCATCCTAGTCGGTGAACGTGTGTCCACGCTCACGGTGAGCGGTTCTTGACCGTTCCCGTCGGGTTGTACCAAAGTTTCAGTGAACAGACGTTCACTCGAATTAAGGAGTCGTCCGATGGGTCTCACCGGGACCGTCCTCCGCTCCCGAGCGGTCGCCGCGCTGACCTCACCGCAACGCGTCGACCGCTATCTCGAGCAGGTCAACCCGATGTGGGCCGCCCACGAGGTGCGTGCCCGCGTCGTCGAGGTCCACCGCGAGGTCGACGTGCCGGGTCACCCTCCGGTCGCCACGATCACCCTGGAGCCGACGTCGACGTGGCGGGGCCACCGGGCCGGCCAGCACGTGCAGCTCGGAGTCGAGGTCGACGGGTCGCGGCGTACGACGCGTGTCTTCACGATCTCGAGCCCCGACTCCCGGGCCGGCGAGCGGTTCACGGTCACCCTGCGTGCCAACCCGGCCGGCGTCGTGTCGCGGTTCCTGGTCGAGAGGTCCGCGCCGGGCACGATGGTCCACCTCTCCCAGGCCGAGGGTGAGTTCGTGCTGCCCGACCGCGTGCCCGAGCACGTGCTGCTCGTCTCCGGGGGCTCCGGCATCACCCCGGTCATGTCGATGCTGCGCTCGCTGCAGCGGCGCACCCACCGCGGCCGGGTCACCTTCGTCCACTACGCACGGGGCCCCGAGCACCAGATCTTCGCCGCCGAGCTCGCGGAGGTACGCCGCTCCGGCCACGGCATCGACCTGCACCTGCTCCACCCCGGGCTGGGCGACCCCTACCTGTCCCCGGCCTTCCTCGAGAGGCTCGTCCCTGGCTACCGCGAGGTGCCGACGTGGGCCTGCGGGCCGGCTCCGATGATCGAGTCGCTGCGCGCGGCGTACGAGGGCTCGGACCAGCTCCGCGTGGAGTACTTCCGGCCGCCGCGCACGTCCGGCACGTCACCCGAGGGCGACGTCGCCTTCACCCGCTCCGGAGTCAGGACGCGCAACTCCGGCGAGCCGATCCTCGAGCAGGCCGAGGCGGCCGGGCTCGCCCCGGAGTTCGGCTGCCGGATGGGCATCTGCTTCTCCTGCACCAAGACCAAGACCGACGGCACCGTCCGCAACGTCCTGACCGGCGAGGAGTCCTCGCTGCCGGACGAGGAAGTCCGTATCTGCGTGAGCGCGCCCCTGGGCGACTGCTCCGTCGAGCTCTGAGGAGAGAACATGAAGACCAGCACCCCCAAGAAGGCCACCGTCGCAGCCAGCGACCCGAAGATCCCCAACCTGACGCCCGAGCAGCTCGAGGAGTTCGGCGCCGAGCTCGACGCGATCCGCCAGCGGATCGTCGCCGACCTCGGCGAGGAGGACGCCGCCTACATCCGCAAGATCGTCAAGCGTCAGCAGCAGTTCGAGATCGCCGGCCGT
>NZ_DASUFR010000150.1:0-15377 GCF_036274455.1 Nocardioides sp.
TGGGCGGGGTCCTTGCCGGAGTCGTTGTGCCGCTGCACGAGCCGCTCGATCCGCGTCTCCTCGTCGCACACGAGGTGCCAGACCGCGTCGCACTCGCGGCGGACGGCGTGCCAGCGCGGCTCGTCGAGGAGCAGGTAGTTGCCCTCGGTGACCACCAGGCCGGCCTCGCCCGGGATCTCGATGGCGTCCGGGACCGGGTCGGGCAGCCGGTGGTCGAACGACGGCGCCAGCACGGTGCCGCCGGCCTGGAGTCGGCGCAGCAGCGCGGCGTACCCCTCCGCGTCGAAGGTGTCCGGCGCACCCTTGGCGTCCAGCCGGCCCACCGCCGCGAGCTCTGCACTGGGACGGTGGAACCCGTCCATCGGCACCACCGGGACGCCGTACGACGCCGCGAGCGCTGCCGCCAGCGTCGTCTTGCCGGCGCCGGGGGAGCCGGAGAGCCCCAGGACGAAGCGGCACTGCAGATGCCGCCCGCAGGGCAGGTCGTCGACCAGCGCAGCGATCTCGCGACCGTCGGGCGAGACGCGCGTCGTGGCCATGGACCTGAAGCCTGCCGGATCGCGCCGTCAACGGCTACGGGCCGGCCCGCCACCCGTGAAGGGTGACGGACCGGCCCGGTTGCCCCGTGCTGACGGGTGATCGGTGTCAGGAACGAGCGGAGAAGGAGAACCCGTTCGAGGACCCGGTCGAGTGCTGGCTGCTGCCCTGCGCAGGACGCACCGGCGCTGGCGGCAGAGCAGGCTGGGCGCACGTGGTGTTCTGCGTGGCCGTGGCCGTGGCGAGCGTCGCGTTGGCGGCCGCTGCCGCAGCCTGGGCTGCCTTCAGCGACTTCTTGGCCTTCTTGAGCTTCTTCTTGGCCTTCTTGATCTTGGTCGGGTTGTGCGACTTCTTGGCCTTCTTGAGCTTCTTCTTGGCCTTGTCGACCGCGCCGGTCGCCTTGGTCACGCCGGCCGCGGCTGCTGCGGCGGCGGTCGCGGCGTTGGCGGCGTTGGTCTCGGCGGTCTTGCAGGCCGTGGTCTTGCCGTGGGCGAACAGGACGACGGCGAGGCCGTCGAAGCCGATGTCACCCATGGTGACCGGGTCGGTGATCCCGCAGCCCTCCGACGCGAGGAAGGTGGGCCCGAGCTCCGCCGCTTCGTTGGCGCCCGGGAAGAACACCTCGTCGTCGGTGGCCTCGTCGATCGCTGCCTCGATCACCAGGTCCTTGCCGGCCGGGATGGTCGCGGTGACCGGGGCCGTCACGGAGTGGGTGTCGAGGGTGCCGTTGGAGTAGTTGACCGTGACCGAGGCGAGCGGTGCACCGAGGTTGGCCCTCGTCAGGTCGGCGGTGTGGTCGAGCGCGTAGACATTGAAGGAGCCGGGCACGTTGTTGTCGCCGCTGTCCGCGATCTCGACGCCCATGGTCACCGAGGAGATGGTGATGCCGCCACCGGCGTTGTGGAAGTTCAGGTCGAACCGACGCAGGTACTGGTTGTCGGAGACGAACTGGTCGGTACCGCCGGAGTTGCAGGAGAGGCCGTCACCCGGGACGATCTCGTCGGAGTAGTTCTGGGTGACCTTGATGTCGGGTGCGGGTGCCGCACTTGCGACTGGTGCCACCCCGAGGCTGAGCGGGACGGCCAGCGCCACGCCGGTGGCCGCAAGACCTGCGAGGCGCTTGGAGCGCAGACGACGATGCATGTAGATGTCTCCTTGGATGGGTCGTCGGACCTGTCTTTTACCTGCCCGAGCCGGGGCAGGCTACCACCGGGCCAGCGCCGTTGGGCTTCGCCCATTCAAGGGAAACGACATGCGTGTCGCTGGCGCCCGAACGTAGGCTGGACGGCGTATGACGAACGCACCTGACCTCGACCCCGACGGCCTCGAGCCGGTCGACACGACCGACTCGACGATCGAGCTGGACCCCGACTTCGACGCTGAGCACTTCGATCTGGCAGACGAGCTCGAGGAGACCGCGGCCTGGGACCCGGACGACACCGAGGACCCCGAGGACCGCGACCTTGCGGAGCTCGATACGAGCGTCGGCGCCCTCGACCTCGCCGAGCGCCACGCGCTGCGCCGGGTCGCCGGCCTGTCGACCGAGCTCGAGGACATCACCGAGGTCGAGTACCGCCAGCTCCGCCTCGAGCGCGTGGTCCTGGTCGGCGTCTGGACCGAGGGCTCGGTCGAGGACGCCGAGAACTCCCTGGCCGAGCTGGCCCTCCTGGCCGAGACTGCGGGCTCGGAGGTGCTGGAGGCGGTCTACCAGCGTCGGCAGTCGCCCGACCCCGCGACGTACGTCGGCCGGGGCAAGGTCGACGCGATCCGCGAGATCGTCCAGGCGACCGGCGCCGACACCGTGATCTGCGACGGCGAGCTCGCGCCGAGCCAGCTGCGCAACCTCGAGGACCGGCTCAAGGTCAAGGTGGTCGACCGGACCGCGCTGATCCTCGACATCTTCGCCCAGCACGCGAAGTCCAAGGAGGGCCAGGCGCAGGTCGAGCTGGCCCAGCTCAACTACCTCAAGCAGCGGCTCCGCGGCTGGGGCGGCAACCTGTCCCGCCAGGTCGGCGGCCGCGCCGCCGGCGGCGTCGGCATCGGTGGCCGTGGCCCCGGCGAGACCAAGATCGAGACCGACCGGCGCCGGATCAACACCAGGATCGCCAAGCTCCGCCGGGAGCTGAAGGAGATGAAGGGGACCCGCGACACCAAGCGCCAGGAGCGGCGTCGCAACCACATCCCCAGCGTCTCGATCGCCGGCTACACCAACGCCGGCAAGTCCTCGCTGCTCAACCGGCTCACCGACGCGGGCGTGCTGGTCGAGGACGCGCTGTTCGCGACCCTCGACCCGACCACCCGCCGCACCACCACGGCCGACGGCCGGGTCTACACGATGAGCGACACCGTCGGCTTCGTCCGGCACCTGCCGCACCAGCTCGTCGAGGCGTTCCGCTCGACCCTCGAGGAGGTCGCCGACGCCGACCTGATCCTGCACGTCGTCGATGGCTCGCACGCAGACCCCGAGGGCCAGCTCTCAGCCGTGCGCGAGGTCTTCGCCGAGATCGGCGCCGCCGACGTGCCCGAGGTCGTGGTGATCAACAAGGCCGACACGGCCGACCCACTCGTGCTGGCCCGGCTGCAGCGCGAGGAGCCCCATTCGGTGGTCGTCAGCGCCAAGACCGGCCAGGGCATCGCGGAGGCTCTCGCCTACGTGGAGCGCGAGCTCCCACGGCCCGGGGTCGAGTTCAAGGCGCTGCTCCCCTACGAGCGCGGTGATCTGATCAACCGGCTCCACCAGCACGGCGAGATCGACTCCATGGAGCACACGGCCGACGGCACGATCGTGGCCGGTCGTGCCAACGAGGACCTCGCCGGCGAGCTGGCGTCGTACGCCGTCTGATAGACCACTGCGGGTGAAGCTCTGGATCTCCTGCGACATGGAGGGCGTCGCCGGGATCGTGGACTGGTCGCAGTGCACGCCGGACGATTCGATCGCCTACGCCCGGGGCTGTGCCCTGATGCTGGGCGAGGTCAACGCCGCGATCGACGGGGCACTGGCGGCCGGTGCCGACGAGATCGTGGTCAACGACTCGCACGGCCGGATGCACAACCTCGACCCTGCCCAGCTGCACGGCCGGGCGAGCTACCTCGCCGGCCGGCACAAGCCGCTCTACATGATGCAGGGACTCGACGACACCGTCGACGCGGTCTTCCTCGTCGGCTACCACGGCTCGATCTCGGGGCCGCCGTCGACGATGTCGCACACCTACAACCCGGAGGTGTTCTCCGCGGCTCGCGTCAACGGGCAGTGGGTGGGCGAGAGCGGGCTCAACGCCCTCGTCACCCAGCACCATCGCGTCCCGATCGCGCTCGTCACCGGCGACCAGGTGACCAAGGCCGAGGCGGAGCCGTTCGCGCCCGACGCGGAGCACGTCGTCGTCAAGGAGTCGATCACCCGCTTCTCGGCGCTGAACCTCCACCCGCACGAGGCTCGCGACCGGATCCGCGAGGCCGCGAAGCGGGCGGTCGAGAAGGTCGCCGCGGGGGCGGTCGCCGTGGCGTCGGTCGACTCCCCGGTCCGGCTCGAGCTCGACACCCGAACGGGCGACATGGCCGAGGTGGCGACCTGGGTCGACGGTGTGGAGCGGACCGGCGAGCGCACCGTCCTGATCACCGGTGACGACCTGCTCGGAGTCTTCCAGCGGTTCGTCGCGGTCAGCTACATCACCCGCCAGGCCGGAGGGCGCTAGCGCGCTCGGGGAAGTCCCCGGACTAGTCATCGAGCACCTCAGGGGCCTCCCGGAATGGCCCCCGAACCACCCCCTCTAGCCATTCGGAAACCGGCACCGGCTCCGCACACTTGCCGGGTGCTCTCTCGGGTCCTCCTGTCGCGCCGTCGTACGGCGCTCCTCATGGTCGCGGCGCTCGTCTGCGCCCTCGTCGCCACCGGAGTCCTGGCCACCCGGGCCCGCGGTGCGGGGCTGAGCCGCTGCGACCGGTTCGCGGCCGACTCGATCAAGCGTGCCGGCATGGTCACCGGCTCCGGTGAGCGGGTCGTCGTGGTCGGCGACTCGTGGTCGGCCGGGCTCGGGCTCGACCACCCGGCGCAGTCGTGGCCGTCGCGACTGCCGGGCCGGGTGCACGTGGCCGGCTTCGCCGGCAGCGGCTTCAGCGAGAAGGCCTCGCCCTGCGGCCGGGTGTCGTTCGCCGACCGCGCCCCCGCCGCTCTGAAGAACGGCGCGGACCTGCTCGTGGTCGAAGGTGGCCTCAACGACTTCGACCGCACCCGGGCCGAGATCAAGGCGGGCTTCGCGCGGGTGATGACCGAGGCCGCGCCGTACCGCACCGTCGTGGTCGGCCCGGCGATGGCGCTCGCGCGCGCGAAGGCGGTGCCGCGCGTGGACCGGCTGCTCGCCCACCTCTCCGCGAAGTACGGCGTGCCCTACCTCTCCATGGTCGACCTCGAGCTGCCCTACCTGTCCGACCGGCTGCACCCGCAGCCGGCCGGGCACCGGATATTCGGCGACGCCGTGGCGGACCGGATCGCCGCCCTGGGGTGACCGCCACCGGGCCCGGCGTCGACCGACCGGGCCCGTGCGAGGATGCGCGGCGTGCGTCATTGGTTGGCGGGGAGGACCGAGAGCCGGCTGCAGGCCCGGCTGCTCGCCGAGCTGCGCGACGAGGGGCCGCTGTCGAAGGCCCAGCTGGCCGACCGGCTCGAGGTGTCCCGCACCACCGTGGGCGTGGAGGTCGGCCGTCTCGGTGAGCTGGGGCTCGCGATCGAGGCCGGACCGGCGGCCTCGCGGGGCGGCCGGAGGTCGGTCCTGGTCGACCTCTCACCCGACATCCGGTTCGCCGGGATCGCCATCGGCGCCACCGGCCTCTCGGTCGGCGTCACCGACGGCCGGCTGACCACCCTGGCGGTGCGCCACCGGCTCTGCGACATCAAGCAGGGCCCCGAGACCGTGCTCGCCCTCGCGCTCGACATGGTCCGCGAGGTGATGGGCGAGGCCGGCGTCGCCGAGCTCAGCGGGGCCGGCGTCGGCGTCCCCGGCCCGGTCGACTTCCACCGGGGTGTCTCGGTGTCGCCGCCGATCATGCCGGGGTGGGACGGCTACCCCGTGCGCGACGCCGTCTCCCGTGACCTCGGCTGCCCGGTCGTCCTCGACAACGACGTCAACGTGCTCGCGGTCGGCGAGCAGCACGCCGGGGTCGCCAAGACCGCGCGGGACTTCCTGTTCGTCAAGATCGGCACCGGTATCGGCTGCGGGATCGTCGTCGACGGCGACCTCTACCGCGGGGTGGACGGGTGCGCGGGCGACATCGGGCACATCCGGGTCGACGACTTCGGCCCGACCTGTGCCTGCGGCAACACCGGGTGTCTCGAGGCGTTCGCGGGCGGCGCCGCGCTGGCCCGGGACGCCACCGCGGCCGCGCGCGCCGGTCGCTCGACGGTGCTGGCCGATCTGCTCGCCGAGCGCGGGTCGCTCACCGCCGCCGACGTCGGGTCGGCGGTGGAGCTCGGCGACCCGGTGGCGGTGCAGCTGATCCGAGACAGCGGCCACCGGATCGGCCAGGTGCTGGCCAGCCTCGTGTCGTTCTTCAACCCGGGGCTGATCGTGATCGGCGGCGGTGTCACCGGCATCGGCCACTCGCTGCTCGCCGAGATCCGCGGTGTGACCTACCGCCGCTCGCTGCCGCTCGCGACGGGCAACCTGCCGATCGTGCTGAGCGAGCTCGGGGCCGAGGGCGGCGTGGTGGGGGCAGCCCGGCTGGTCAGCGAGGCGGTCTACTCCTCGCCACCTGGCGGAGCGGCGTGACGCGCTACCCGCGATCGGACTGACTTCGCGCGGGGGCGTGGTCCAAGCATGGGTCCGATGTCCACAACTTTGTCCAGCAATGGCGGAAGTTGTAGCAGTGAACCGCAATTCGTAGCCCGCAAAGCCTTGAAGTGGGGGCCGGTCTGGCCCTAGTTTGTGCGGCGACCGGACAAACAAGTGACGGCGTTCACTGCGCGAGGAGGTGGCCGGCATCTCGTCCCTGGACCCGTTGGCCACCGCTGGCGCAGACCAGCTCACCGTGCGCCGGACCAACCTCGGGCTCGTGCTGCGGCGGCTCCGCGACCACGGGCCGCGCTCTCGGGCCGGCCTCGCCGGCGAGCTCGGGATGACCCGGTCGGCGGTCTCGGCGCTGGTCGCGGACCTCGCCGAGCGCGGACTGGTCCGCACCGGCCAGGTCGAGCGGGGCGGGGTCGGCCGCCCGGGCACGAGCGTCGCCCTCGACGGCCGCGCGGTCGGCGGGCTCGGCGCCGAGATCAACGTCAACCACGTCTCGGCGCTGGCCCTCGACCTCCGGGGCCAGGTCGTCAGCGAGCACAAGATCGCGCTCGACACCCGGGCCGTCCCGGTGGAGGAGGTCCTCGACCGGCTGGCCGAGCTGGTCCGCGCCACCCTGACCGACCTCGAGGGCCGGGACATGGAGGCCGTCGGCCTGACCGTCGGCGTGGCGGGGCTGGTGGACCGCACCCGCGCCGTGCTCACCCACGGCCCCAACCTCGGCTGGCACGACGTGCCTGTCGGTGAGCTGCTGCGCAGCCGCCTCGGTGCCCGGCTGCCGATCACGGTCGACAACGAGGGCAACCTCGCCGCCATCGCCGAGGCGACCCCGGGTGATCCCGACCGGCAGGACGTGCTGGTGATCTTCGGCGAGGTCGGCGTGGGCGGCGGCATCGTCGCGGGGGGCCGGCTGCTGCGCGGGCGACAGGGGTACGCCGGCGAGTTCGGCCACATGATCGTCGAGCCGCAGGGCCGTCGGTGCGGGTGCGGCCGGGTCGGGTGCTGGGAGACCGTCACCGGGCTGCGCGCGCTTCTCGACCTCGCCGCCGACCCCGACGACCCGGTCCGCGACCCGGCGCTGGCGATCGACGACCGGCTCGCCGAGCTCAACCGGCGGGCCTCGCTCGGCGACGCTCGCACCCTCGCCGCGCTCGAGCGGGTCGGTGGCTGGGTCGGGGTGGGCGCCGCGCTGCTGACCAACGTGCTCAACCCCGCGTCGATCGTGCTCAGCGGCTACTTCGCTGCCGTCGGCCACCACATGCGCGTGGCCATCGAGGCGCAGCTCCTGGCCGGCGTGCTGGCGCCGGACGCCGGCGGCACCCGGGTCGAGCTGTCCACGCTCGGGTTCACCGCCGCGGTCCGGGGAGGCGCCGCGCTGGCGCTCGAGACGGTCTTCGCCGACCCCACCTGCATCGAGCCGCGCGCTCTCGCCGAGGGGGCCGCCCGGTGACCACGACCCCGGCCGCGGGAAGCGTGCTGCTGCAGATGACCGGCATCGTCAAAGAGTTCCCAGGCGTGCGCGCGCTCGACGGCGTGGACCTCGACGTACGCGCCGGCGAGGTGCACTGCCTGCTCGGCCAGAACGGCGCCGGCAAGTCCACGCTCATCAAGGTGCTGTCCGGGTTCCACCAGCCCGACGACGGCACGATCACCTGGGCCGGCGAGCAGGTGTCGTTCTCCACGCCCGCCAAGGCGATCGAGCACGGCGTCTCGACGATCTACCAGGAGCTCGACCTCGTCCCGCACCTCGACGTGGCCGAGAACGTCTTCCTCGGGCACGAGGTCGCCCGCGCCGGCTTCACCCAGCGGTCCCGCGCGCACGAGCTGGTCCGCGCCCTTCTTGCGCGGCTCGGGCACTCGGAGATCCCGACGACCCGGCTCGTCGGCGACCTGTCGCCGGCCAACCAGCAGATCGTCAGCATGGCGCGAGCCCTCTCGCACGACACCCGGCTCCTCGTGCTCGACGAGCCGTCCGCGGTCCTCGACCAGCAGGAGGTCGAGAACCTCTTCCGGGTGATCCGGGACCTCACCGCCGAGGGTGTCGCGGTCGTCTACATCTCCCACCGGCTCGAGGAGATCCGCCAGATCGGCGACCGGCTGACCGTGCTCAAGGACGGCGCCACCGTCGGGACCGGTCTCGCCGTCGCCGACACCCCTACCGCCGAGCTGATCAGGCTGATGACCGGGCGCTCGATCGAGTACGTCTTCCCGCCCCGGACGGAGCAGACCGGTGGTCGCGGGACGCCGATGCTCGAGGTCCGTGACCTCGGCCTCGCGGGCGTGTTCACCGGTGTCGACCTCGACGTCCACGCCGGCGAGATCGTCGGGCTGGCCGGGCTGGTCGGCGCCGGACGCTCGGAGATCCTCGAGACGCTCTACGGCGCGCGCCGGGCGACCTCCGGGAGGGTCAGCGTCGACGGCAAGCGGCTGCGGAGGGGCTCGGTGACCTCGGCCGTGCATGCCGGCATGGGACTGGCCCCCGAGGAGCGCAAGAGCCAGGGGCTGCTGCTCGACGAGGCGGTCTACCGCAACATCACGATGGCGTCGATGACCCGGTTCGCGCGGCTGGGGTTCCTCGACAAGAGCCAGGAACGCCGCCGGGCCGCCGAGCTGACCGCCAGCCTCGACGTCCGCCCCGAGGGCGTCACCCGCGTGGTGCGCACCCTGTCGGGCGGCAACCAGCAGAAGGTCGTGCTGGCGCGCTGGCTGCTCCGTGAGTGCCGGGTGCTGCTGCTCGACGAGCCCACCCGCGGCGTCGACGTCGGCGCCCGGTCCGAGATCTACCAGCTCATCCGGTCGCTCGCCGATCGCGGGGTCGCCGTGGTCGTCGTCTCGAGCGAGATCGAGGAGGTGCTCGGCCTCGCCGACCGGGTCCTCGTGGTCCGGGAGGGCGAGGTCGTCCACGAGTCCGCTGCGACAGACATCGACGAGGCCCGGGTCCTCGACCTCGTCATGGAGGGGAAGGCCGTGTCAGCATGAGCCAGGACAGCACGCGGGTCGAGCAGGCCGCGCTCGAAACCACCCGCGAGCCCAACCAGGCCCTCGCCCTGCTGCGCACCAGCGTGGGCCGCAACCTCGGGCTCGTCATCGCGCTGGGGCTGCTCTGCGTGATCGGCGTCATCACCGCGGGCGACCGGTTCGCGACGTCGGCGAACGCCCTCACCATCCTCGGCTCCGCGGCGACGATCGGCGTGGTCAGCATCGGCATGACCTTCGTGATCATCGGTGGCGGCATCGACCTGTCGGTCGGCGCGATCGTCGCGCTGTCGTCGGTGTGGTGCACCACGCTGGCGACGCAGAACATGGCCGAGGACACCCACTGGCTGGTGATGGCATTCGTCGCCCTGGCGGTCGGTGCCGGCTGCGGCCTGGTCAACGGCCTGCTGATCTCCTACGGGCGCATCGTGCCGTTCATCATGACCCTCGCGATGCTCGCCAGCGCCCGCGGCCTGGCCCAGATCATCAGCGACCGGAAGACCCAGATCGTCCGGGTCACCGAGGTCCGTGAGTTCTTCAACCGGGAGATCCTCGGCGTCGACGTCCACGTGTGGACCTTCGTCCTGGTCGCGCTCGTCGGCTGGGTGCTCCTCAACCGCACGACGTTCGGCCGGCGTACGGTCGCGGTCGGCGGCAACCCGGAGGCCGCCCGTCTCGCCGGCATCCCGGTCAGGCGCCACACGGTCTACCTCTACGTCCTCGTCGGCGTGTGCTGCGGGATCGCCGCCCTGATGCTGGTCGCCCGCACCACCACCGGCAGCGCGACCCACGGCAACCTCTACGAGCTCGACGCGATCGCCGCGGTCGTCATCGGCGGCACCCTGCTCTCCGGTGGCCGCGGCACGATCGTCGGCACCGTCCTCGGCGTCCTGATCTTCACCACGCTCAACAACATCTTCATCCTCAACAACCGCTCCATCTCGGAGCAGGAGCTCCTCAAGGGAGTCATCATCGTCGCCGCCGTGCTCCTCCAGCAGCGGTTGGCGTCTCGGAACAGCAGTACCTGACGCATCGGCGTACCAGCACAACTCAGCACGAACCAGCACGAACCAGCACCATCCCTCTGCACTCAGGAGCACAGATGAAGTCCCACCGTTCCTTCCGCACCAAGCTCGGCACCAGCGCGATCGCCGGTCTGGCGGTGCTCTCCCTGGCCGCCTGCACCAGCAACGCATCCGACGACGACGACGACGAGAAGGCGAGCGGCGGTACGTCCCAGGCCGCGTCCGGCTCGAACGACGAAGCAGGCGACAAGGTCGTCATCGGCTTCTCGGCACCCGCGGCCGACCACGGCTGGATGGGCTCGATCACCGAGTCCGCCAAGAAGGTCGCCGAGGACTACGACGACATCGAGCTCCGGGTCGCCGAGGGCACCAACGACGTCAACCTGCAGATCAGCCAGGTCGAGACGTTCATCAACGACAAGGTGGACGCCATCGTGCTGCTGCCCTTCGACGGTGCGGCGATGACGCCGATCGCGCTCGAGGCGATGCAGGCCGGCATCCCGGTCATCAACGTCGACCGCGAGTTCGACGACCCCAACGCCGCGCGGGTCACGGTGCTCGGTGACAACTACGGCATGGGAGTCTCGGCCGGCCAGTGGGCGTGCGACCAGGTCGGCGACAACCCCGACGCGGTCATCGCCGAGATCGCCGGCATCGACTCCCTGCCGCTGACCCAGGACCGCAGCCGCGGCTTCAAGGACGCGCTGGCCGATTGCGACCAGAACGTCGACAACCGGGTCGCCGCGGAGTTCACCGTCGAGTCCGGCACCGAGGCGGCGGAGAACCTCCTCCAGGCCGCCCCGAAGATCGACGTGCTCTGGAACCACGACGACGACCAGGGCGTGGGCGTCCTCGCGGCGATCGAGAACGCCGGCCGCGACGAGTTCGCGATGATCGGCGGGGCCGGTTCTGCCAACGCGATGCGTGAGATCCAGTCGGGTGACAGCGTGCTCAAGGCGACGGTCATCTACCCCTCGACCCAGGCCGCGGACGGCATCAAGCTGGCCCGGCTGCTGGTCCAGGGGAAGTCGATGAGCGACCTGGTCGAGGTCGAGGTCCCGCGCACGGTCCAGCTCTACGCGCCGGTCGTGACGGCCGACAACGTCGACCAGTACATCGACAGCGCCTTCGAGTCCTGATCGGCTGACCCGGAGGCCGGTGGGCCGGGCACGCAGTGCCGCCCGGCCCACCCACCCCGGGACCGCGCCGACCAGGACCCACCCCGCCTTGAACGGAGCACTCGATGACCACCCCTCGTCCCACCCTCACGGTGGGGATGGTGGGCCACGCCTTCATGGGCAACGCCCACTCACAGGCCTGGCGCACCGCCCCGCGCTTCTTCGACCTCCCGCTCGCCCCGGTGATGCAGGTGCTGTGTGGCCGGGACGCCGCCCGCGCCGCCGAGGCGGCGCAGCGGCTCGGCTGGGCCGAGTCGGAGACCGACTGGCGCCGCCTCGTCGAGCGCCAGGACGTCGACCTCGTCGACATCTGCACCCCCGGTGACACCCACGCCGAGATCGCGATCGCCGCGCTCGAGGCCGGCAAGCACGTGCTGTGCGAGAAGCCCCTGGCCAACACCGTGGCGGAGGCCGAGCAGATGACCGCGGCCGCCGAGGTGGCCGCGACCGGCGGCGTACGCGCGATGGTCGGCTTCACCTACCGCCGGGTGCCGGCCATCGCCCTGGCCCGCCGCCTGGTGCAGGAGGGCCGGATCGGCGAGGTCCGCCACGTCCGCGCGCAGTACCTCCAGGACTGGATCGCCGACTCCGAGGCGCCGCTGTCGTGGCGGCTGGACAAGAGCAGGGCCGGGTCCGGCGCCCTGGGCGATATCGGCGCGCACATCATCGACCTGACCCAGCACATCACCGGCCAGCAGATCACCGAGGTGTCCGGTCAGCTCGAGACGTTCGTCAAGGAGCGGCCGGTCGCGACCGAGCACTCCGGTCTGTCCGGCTCGGCCGGCACCGAGCGGGGTCCGGTCACTGTTGACGACGCGGCCGTGTTCATCGCCAGGTTCACCGGAGGCGGGCTCGGTGTCTTCGAGGCGACCCGCTTCGCCACCGGCCGCAAGAACGCCATCCGCATCGAGGTCAACGGCTCGGCCGGCAGCCTGGCCTTCGACTTCGAGGACATGAACGTCCTCCACCTCTACGACGCGAGCGAGCCGGCCGAGACGGCCGGGTTCCGCCGGATCCTGGTCACCGAGCCCGGGCACCCCTACGTCGCCGCGTGGTGGCCGGCCGGGCACGGGCTCGGCTACGAGCACGGGTTCACCCACCAGGTGGTCGACCTCGTCCGCGCGATCGCGGAGGGTGAGCAACCGGAGCCGTCGTTCGCCGACGGGCTGCAGGTGCAGCGCGTCCTCGCCGCCGTCGAGACCAGCTCCGACACGCGTTCCTGGCAGGCCATCGAAAGGACTGAGACGCCATGACCCGACCGATCACCCTGTTCACCGGCCAGTGGGCCGACCTGCCCTTCGAGGAGGTGGCCCGGCTGGCGTCGGAGTGGGGCTACGACGGGCTCGAGATCGCCTGCTGGGGCGACCACCTCGACCCGTGGCAGGGCGCCGAGGACGACGCCTACATCCGGGGCAAGCTCGACGTGCTCGCGAAGTACAACCTCAAGGTCTTCGCGATCTCCAACCACCTCAAGGGCCAGGCCGTCTGCGACGACCCGATCGACGCTCGGCACGAGGCGATCCTCTCCGCGCACGTGTGGGGCGACGGCGACCCCGAGGGCGTCCGGCAGCGCGCCGCGGAGGAGATGAAGCTGACCGCGCGCACCGCCCAGCGGCTCGGCGTCGACACCGTCATCGGGTTCACCGGCTCGTCGATCTGGAAGTACGTCGCGATGTTCCCGCCGGCCACCGCCGAGCAGGTCGCCGCCGGCTACCAGGACTTCGCGGACCGCTGGAACCCGATCCTCGACGTCTTCGACGAGTGCGGCGTCCGGTTCGCGCACGAGGTCCACCCCTCCGAGATCGCCTACGACTACTGGACGACCGTCGCCACGCTCGAGGCGATCGGCCACCGGCCGGCGTTCGGCCTCAACTGGGACCCTTCCCACTTCGTGTGGCAGGACCTCGACCCGGTGGGCTTCCTCTGGGACTTCAAGGACCGGATCTACCACGTGGACTGCAAGGACGCGAAGCGGCAGGTCGGCAACGGCCGCAACGGCCGGCTCGGGTCGCACCTGCCGTGGGCCGACCCGCGGCGCGGCTGGGACTTCGTCTCCACCGGCCACGGCGACGTCCCGTGGGAGCAGTGCTTCCGGATGCTCAACACGATCGGCTACGACGGCCCGATCTCGGTCGAGTGGGAGGACGCGGGCATGGACCGCCTGGTCGGCGCGCCCGAGGCGCTGGAGTTCGTCCGTCGGCTCGCCTTCGACGCCCCGGAGGCGGCCTTCGACGCGGCGTTCGCCACCAAGGACTGACCTGGCTAGACGGGGACCGACCCTGCGGTGAGCGTCAGATCCCGGCGAGCCGCTTGAGGTCGGCCAAGATCTCGTCGAACCGGGTCACCAGCGTGAGGTGGCCGTCCTCGTCGGTCAGGTGCGCCTCCACGCCGGGCACGTGCGCGGCCAGCCACTCCCCGTGCGCGAACGGCACCATCGCGTCCTGCCGCCCCTGGTAGACCAGCGTCGGCACGGTGATCGACCCCACGTCGAACCCCCACGGCCGGACCGCGGCCTGGCCGTCGTCGAGGACCCCGGCGGTGCCCTGGACCCCGGCCCGGTGGAAGGTCTCGGTCAGCCACTCGGTGAAGCCACGGTCCATCGCCGCCTTGTCGGCCGGCGGCAGCAGCCCGCCCATCGCCTCGGCGATGTCGTCGGCGCTGGCCTGCATCACTGGCGTGAACTCCGCCTCGAGGTAGGTCGCGTAGGCCTCGCGACCGGCCTCGGCAGCGGTGTACTCGGCGAGGTTCTCCTCGGCCATCCCGGCCTTCCAGTCCAGCCCCTCGCCGTCGTGCGGCCCGACACCCGCGATGGAAGCAGCGGCCAGGCAGCGGTCCGGGAGCAGCGCCGCGCAGCCCAGCGCCCGCGGGCCCCCGCCCGACCAGCCGGCGGTGACGAACCGGTCCACGCCGAGCGCGTCGAGGATCGCCGCCGAGTCGGCCACGTCGTCGACGAACCGCGGCTCGTCGCGCGGGTACGCCGTCGACCCGCCGTACCCGGGCCGCGAGTAGGTGATCAGCCGCAGGCCCGCCTCGCGCGTCGAACGCTCGATCGGCTCGTAGGTCAGCGCCGCCGACGGCGAGCCGCCGTGGAAGAGCAGCGGGAACCCGTCGCGATCACCACCGGTGAGCACCTCGAGGCTGCGCCCGTCGGGCGTCCGGACTGTCGAGTACCCATCGATCATGGGAGGAACATAGAACCTGGGGATGGCGCCACCCGACTGTCCGGGCTCCGCCGTAGGGTTTCCGGGTGACTGCGACCGAGGCCGACCGCGCGTCGGTGCCCGCCCTTGGGGGCAGCCCGGTGGTCACCACGCTGGCGGCGGCTGTCGACGCGCTGGGCGGTGAGGAGCGGTCCGGCCAGATCGAGATGGCCGAGGCGGTCGCCGAGGCGATGGTCGACGGCACCCACCTCCTCGTCCAGGCCGGCACCGGCACCGGCAAGTCGCTGGCCTACCTGGTGCCGGCCCTGCTGCACGACAGCCGGGTCGTCGTGGCCACCGCGACGCTGGCCCTCCAGCACCAGCTGGTCGAGCGCGACCTCCCCCGGCTGGTCGAGGCGGTGGGGGAGCTGCCCGGCGTCGACGCGTCCTACGCCGTCCTCAAGGGCCGCTCCAACTACGCCTGCCTGCACCGGATCCGGGCCGGCGTCCCCGACGACCAAGGCACCCTGGTCGACGTCCCGGTCGGCCCGATGGCCAGCAAGGTGCTCGAGCTCCGCGCGTGGGCCGAGGAGGAGGCCGAGCAGGGCGGCAGCGGCGAGCGCGACCACGCGCCGCGGCACACCGACCGCGAGTGGCGCCAGGTCTCGGTCAACCACCGCGAGTGCCTCGGCGCAGCCAAGTGCCCGTTCGGCCAGGAGTGCTTCGCCGAGCTGGCCAGGGACA
>NZ_DASUFR010000151.1:0-12024 GCF_036274455.1 Nocardioides sp.
ACAGCACGTCCAGCTCGAGGTCGCCGACGGGGATCTTCTGCTGGCCGGAGAGGCCGAGGCCGATCCGGCCGGCATCGGTGGCGAGGCTGAGGTTGAGGTCGCCGAGCGGTACGTCGACCGTGTCGGCCGCGGCGACCGCGAACCCGGTCAGCATCGAGAGGACATCCGGCAGCGGGTGCGCCACCTCGCCCCCGGACAGGATGCCGGCGCCGGTCAGCGCCTCGGACAGCGTCGGCCCACCGGCCCACAGGGGGTTGCCGAGGACCGGGTCGGCGGCGACCAGCGCGACCTGGGTCGCCAGCGGGACCGCCCAGCCCTCGACCAGCGCCTGCGCGGTCTCGGCCGCGGCGGTGACCCCGGCCGACGGCGCCAGCGAGACCACCAGCGGGCCGTCGCCGCCCTCCGACGACAGCGGCAGCAGCCTGGCCCGCAGCGCGCCCGCGGTGTCCAGGTCGAGCACGAAGCGGGGAACGGGCGTGACCCCGATGCCGCTCAGGTCCACGCCCGCGGACAAGCTCAGGTCGACACCGGCGGCGCCCACCTCGACGTTCGCCGACATCAGCGCCGGCGCATCGGCCGGGGCCAGGTCGATCGCGAGGCCGGCGACCGGACCGTCGGTGCCCCAGCCGCCGGTCACCTGCAGGGTGCCCTGGCCCGCGGGCAGGTCGAGCGACCACCGCACCAGCCCCGCTCCCGGGGCGTCGAGGTCGTTCGTCAGGACGGGGACCACCTTGAGCAGGTCCACGGCGGCCTGGGCGAAGCCGGCCCGCTCGGCCGGCGTGATGCCGTCGAACCACGCCCCGGTCAGCATCGCCTGGAAGCCCGCGGTGTGGGCCGCGAAGCCGCCCACGGCATCGTACAGGCCGAGGTGGCCGGCCGCGGTGAGCACGTGCTCGAGCCATGGGGGGTGCGGGGTGGTCGCCTCGTCCAGGGCCCGGTCGAGCACCGCCGGCAGCAGCGCCGCCGCCGTCCCGCTCAGCGCGCCGAGGCCGCTGAACGTCGGGAGGATGGTGATCGGCGGGACGCCCTGCGGGGTCACCACGAGGCTGAGCCCGGAGCCGCTGGCGCCGAAGGTGACGGCGACGTCGGGCCACGACCCGCTCAGCGGGGTCGCGAGGGTGAGGCTGCCCGCCGGGCTCGGGTGGAGGGCCGAGTCGATCTCGACGGCGACCGCGAGCTCGAGGACGCCGCCGATCGGTGCGGTGGTGGTGGCGCCCACCGACACCGAGCCGGGGGCGGTCCCGGCGGTGGCGGTGAGCGAGACCCCTCCCGGGAGCTGCAGCCCGGGGCCGGCGGGCATGGCCAGACCGGTGTTGAGCGCGTCGAGCAGCCCCTGGATCCGGGAGAGGTCGAGTCCGGTCCCGGCGCTGCCGAGCGCGTCGGCCAGGAACCGGCCGGGCTCGTGCAGGAGCGTGCTGAGCGCGGAGACGTGCAGGCCGGGGGCGAGCTGGCCGAGGACCGTGCTCAGCACGCCGGTGGCGAGGATGTCCGGCAGCGCGTCGGCGAGGTGGGTCGTCAGCTCCTGCGGCGTGGGGGTGGGCAGCAGCGGGACGTCGTGCACGAACGGGTCGACGTCCAGGGTCACGGTGCCGGTGTCGGTGCGGTAGCGGAGCGCGACCGCGCCGAGGTGCGCGACGAGCTCGGCCGCGGCGTGGAAGGCAGGCAGGGCCACGTCGACGTCGGCGCCGACCCAGACCGGGCTGGCCAGGTCGGTGGTGGTCTCGATGCCGGTGTGCCAGACCGGGCCGTCGGGCCGCAGGAACAGGCCGTACGGCGAGCCGGCCGGTCGGTAGCGCCAGGCGCCGTCGTCGCCCTCGGCCACGAGACCGGCCCAGCCGGCCGGTCGCGCCACGGCGGTGGGGATCCGGGCGTGGAGCCAGCCGACCGGGTCGGCGCGGAGTGCCGCGAAGGCGTCGGCCGAGAGTCCGGTCACCCTCGCGGCGTCGGTGGCCACCAGCCCGAGCGCGTCGAGGGCGTCGGCGAACGCGGTCGTCGCGGTGGTGTCCGGGCTGTCGTCGAGCCCCGTGCTCCCCGCGAGCGCCTGGGCGAATCCGGCGCCGACCAGCGGGGTCGCCCTCGGGTCGGTCAGCCCCGCGGTGGCCACGGTGGTGCCGTGCCATGCGGCCTGGTCGAGCCTGGCGTCGAGGACGGCCCGGACCCCCGCGGGCGCCGCGGCGTCGGCGGTCGCGGTCACCCCGACCTGGAGCGCCCGCAGCCGCCCGTCGGGGTGGCCGAGGCCGGGGCCGCCGACCAGCCAGCCGTCCTCCCGGGTCAGGTCGAGCTCCACCCGCAAGAGGTGCTGGGGCCGGGGCGGGGCCGGCGGTGCGTCCACGAGCGGGACCTGGCCGAGCCCGTGGCGGACCCGCGCCGAGGCGGTCGGCGCGTCGGGCGTGTTGCCGAGCGAGACCGGCATCGCCATCCCGTAGGACAGGTGGGTGACCGCGGCGCGCGGCTGGCCGGCCAGCTCCTCGGCCCGGGCACCGGCCGCGGTGGCCAGGCCGGCCACGACGTCGTCGCTGAGCACGCCGGTGATCGCGACGACCGGGACGTCGCCGAGGTCGAACGGCGGGGTCTGGAGGAACGCCGCCTCGGGGTAGGGAGCGGGCTCGTCCAGGGCGCCCGGGCTCGGTGCGGGCCGGTAGCCCTCGAGCGCGAGCTGCAGGTGCGACAAGGCGTCGCGCACCGGGGAGGCCGGCAGGTGCGGGGCCAGGACGCCGGCCAGCCGGACGGCGTTGCCGAGGTCGGGGTCGCGCAGGAACGGGAGCGGCGCGCCGAGGTGCGGCGTACCGAGGGTGACCAGGCCGCCGACCCGGTCCGCGTGCGCGGCGGCGTACGCGCGGGCGACCAGGCCGGCGGTCGAGTGCGCCACGAGGGTGATCGGCCCGGGGTGCAGGACGGCCAGCCGGTCGGCGACGTGGGCCAGCTGGGCCGCGCCGTGGTCGAGGTCGCCGGGGGCGAGCTCGACGGTGTAGTAGTCGGCGACGGCGGTCACGTCGTCGAGCGAGATCGTCGTCGGCTCGATGCCGGGGCGGCGCAGGTCGAAGTGCGCGCTCGGGTCGGTGGGGCCCTGGCGGGCGGGGGAGGCGAGCAGCGCGTCCCAGACGGTGCGGTCGGTGAAGTCCGGCCCGACCAGCAGCACGGTGCGGGGTCCGCCGTGACGCAGCTCCTCGACGTGGGCCAGGACGTCGGTGATCGCTTCCGGGTGGGTGGGGAGCAGGTGGTGGGCGGCGTCCACCTCGGCGCCGTGCGCCCAGCCGAAGACGTCGGGCGCCTGCGAGTCACGGGGCACGACGCCGTCGCCGGAGCGCACGTGCACGTCGAGGAAGACCAGTTGCTGGACGAGGTCGGCGACGCTCAGCCCCCGGATGAGGGAGCGCAGCTCTATGTCGTACTGCGCGAGGTCGCGCAGGAGGACGGCCAGGTCCTCCACGGCGGCCACGGCGGCGGCCCGGGTGCTGAGGCCGTCGAGCCAGGTGACCGGCGGCCCCTCCGGCTCGAGCCACACCTCGAGGTCCGGCCCCGTCCGGCCGGCCCCCGGCCAGGCCATCCGCCACGGGTCCTCGAAGGTGCCGGCGCCGTCGAGGAGCCCGGCCAGCGCGACCCCCGCCTCGTCGACCAGTTCCTCGCCGGCCTCGACCACGTCGCCGGTGATCTCGGCCAGCAGGTCCGACCCCAGCGAGCCGACGGTGCGCAGCAGGCTGGTGAACGCCGCCTCGCCCTCGCTGCCGACGTGGTCGACGAGCCTGCGCAGCCACGCGCCGACCGCACCCAGCGGGTCGCGCAGGACCAGGCCCGGGTCGGCGGGGTCGACGAGGAGCGGGCTGTCGGCGTCCAGGCCCGGCAGGTGGCGGTGCAGCCCCAGCAGCGCGGCGGCGAGCTCGGTCTCCGACCCGGCCTGCTCGGCGAGCAGCACCACGACCAGCCGGACCACGCCGAGCAGGTCGTCCAGGCTGAGTCCGAGCGCGGCCGCCGAGCCGGGCAGGTCGCCGAGGTCGAAGCTGACCGCGGGCGGCAGGTGCAGCTCGTCGACGGTCAGGTCGTCGGTGTCCACCGCCAGGTGGAGGGTGTCGGCGCGGAGCTGCCAGCCGAGCTGCCCGCCCGGGCGCCAGCCGAGCTCGGCGGTGACCGCGTCCAGGCCGAGGGAGACCGCACCGACCTCGGCGTCGACGACGGGCTGGATCAGCAGCGTCAGCTGCTGCGCCCCGAGCAGCGAGACCCGGGCCGGGCCGGACGCCGGCAGGTCGAAGGTGAGGAGCTCGCCGACGAGGGAGAGCCGGGCGTCGCCCGAGTCGGCGGTGACCCGGAGCCCGATCCGCAGCTCGTGGACACTCGGGTCGGCGGCGGCCGGCTGGTGCCAGGCGGCGATCTGGAGCTCGGCGCCGCCCAGCGCGGAGACGGTGACCGTCCACGGGTCGGCGGCCGTGCCCGCGGTGGTGCTGACGGCGCCGAGCCCGACCAGCTCGGCCACCTCGCGCAGCAGGAACCGCCAGCTGTCGGCGTCGGCCAGCACGCCGCGGTGGTAGGCGCCGATGGCGGCGGAGGGGTTGACCACGAACCTGGTCAGGTCGAGCTGGTGGGTCCACCCGGGCAGGTCAGTGCCCGGGTTGGCGGGGTCCTCCGGCGCCACCAGGCCGACCAAGGCCGCCAGCCGGCGGCCGGCCCCGGTGCCGAGCGCCTGGGTGATCTCGTCGACGACGAGGTCGGTGAGCGCGGCCTCCACGCTGTCGACGTTGGTGAGGTCGAGCCGCGGGTAGGGGTCGGTGTCGAGCCGGCTGCCGAGGAGCACCAGGGTGGGCGCGAGGGCCGAACCGTCCCAGGCGAGGCCGGCCCGCAGCGACCCGAGCTCGACCGGGGTGGAGGTCACGAGCGGCCCCCCGCCGGCCCCCGTGGCGACGACGACCAGCTCGGCCGAGGGGAGCAGGACCGGTGCGCCGGCCCCGGCGAGTGGTACGTCGACCAGCCGGGCGTCGGCGGTCAGCAGCAGGTCCGGGGCGCCGCCGCCGAGCGGGCCTCCGACGCTCACGCCCGCACCGATCCGGAGGTGCCCGTCGACGACCGCCGCGGTCACGAACACCTCGCCGCCGGCGAAGTCGAGGAGCGTCACCCGCCACGGGGTGTCCGTCGTGCCGGTGCCGAGCGTCGCGACGTCGGTGCCGAACAGTCCGGCCAGGTGCTCCAGCCACGGGCCCGCCGTGGCCGGGCCGCTCGTCCCGACCACGTCCGCGAGCCACTGCTGGACGGCACCGCTGCCCTGGGCGAGCTCCGCGAACGGGAACGCCGGGATGGCGTCGGTGTCCGCGAGCCCGAACAGCGCCAGGAGGTTGTCGGCCAGCCGGGTCAGCGCGGCGTCACCGGACGCCTCGGCCAGCGCGATCTTCAGCAGCGCGGCCAGCAGGTCGGGCGCCCGCTCGCCGAGCTCGGCGACGTCCATCACGGTGTCGGCGGGCGGCTCCCCGGTGAGGCTCAGCCCCTCCAGGACGATCTGCAGCGACACCTGTGGGTCGTCCGGGTCGGGCACCAGGGTGGCGCGGGCGGTCAGCGCCGCGAGCCCCACCGGCCGGTCGGGCGGGTCGTACACCCACCCTGTCTCGACCCGGAGCTCGGCGACGACCGGCTCGGCCGGCGTACCGACCACCAGGTCGATGTCGGCGCCGGCCCTGAGCACGTCGGCCTGCAGCCGCAGGGACGCCGGGACCGCCGCGCCCTCCGGGGTGTGGAAGTCGCCGGCCAGCCCGAGCACCAGCCCCGCCGGGCTGTCGTCGACGGTCAGGTAGAGGTTGCCCTGCGCCTGGTCGCCGAGCAGGGGGTGCCACTTCTCGCTCGTCGGCCTGCCTGGCTCCGGCGTCGGGGGGAGCGCGAGGTCGAGGAACTGGACCAGACCGGCCCGCTGCTCCGGGGTCCGCAGTGCCCCGGTGAGGCGGGCCAGCGGCCCGGACAGCCAGTCCGGGTCGAACGACCCCGACCCGTCGACGATCCCGGCCGCGCGCGCGAGGGCATCGAGCTCGTCGGGGAGTCCGAGATCGATGCTCATGGGATCAGGTGTGGGGGCGTTCTCTGAGGGCGGGGCGCAGCCCGCGGGCGACCCGGTCCTGGAGGTGGGTGGTGGCCAGCGAGACCACGGACACCGGCTTCTCGAAGGCGATCTCGAGCTGGTCCGAGCCGACCCTGATGGCGACCGGGGTCCGGCCGTCACCCACGACCTCGACGAGCCGCGCGAACGCGGCCCACACGACGTCGCGGAACAGCTCGCCCCAGCGCGCGGCGACCTGCGGGTGGCCGAGTGCCCGCGCGTCCGTGGCCGCCACCAGCGAGGCCGGACCACGCTCGGCGCCGAAGACGAACCGGGTCATCAGCGGCGCGACCCCGAACTCCTCGGACTCGGTGTCGACAGCGACCACGACGGTGCTGTCGACGGTCCGCACCTGCAGCTTGCCGACGTGCAGGACGATCTGGGAGCCGCCATCGGTCCAGACCACCTCGGGGCTGCCGACGTGCTTCGGACCGGTGAGCGCGTCCCGGAAGCTGCTCGCCAGGACGGCTGTCGATACCCGGCCCACCGCCCCCTGCCCGGCCGCGGCAGAGGCGCTGAGCGCCGAATCGCTCATGGCTACCTCCAGGGCACGCTGGTGATCCGATTCGCCGGCCGCGGCGACCCCATGAAGTAATTGGCGATCAGGTTGGCACTGGGTGCGGTGGGTGTCCAGTGTCAGTTTCGCCCTGACGTGCGCTCGACGGGTCTCCGGCGCGCGCCGCGCGCGGGTCCGACCCTCGTCCGAGTCGGGCGCATTTGTGTCGGCAGCCTTGGTTACCGTCGCCCGCAATGGCCAGCCACACCCTCATCGACTCCGACGAGTCCGCCGCCGAGCTCGCCTCGCTCCTCAACGGCACGGCGCGGACCCGCCCGACGGCGGTCGTCACGATCGCCGCCGGCCAGCCCGAGCCCTACATCGACGTCGAGGAGGTCGCCGACCAGCTCGACGGCTTGGTCGACGTCTACGTGGTTGCCACGGGCCCGCACACCTGGACGTTCTCGAACGCCATGCGCGAGGGGACGCAGGTGTACGGCGGAGCCGGCCGCGTCTACCCGGTCGGCCACGAGTGGGTCGATGACCTGTCCAGGTCGCCGTTGCGGTTCGCATGGGGGAGGGCGGAAGGCCGGCGTACCACCCAGCGGCTGATCGACGACGGGCTGGACATGGCTGCCGCCGCCGGGCTTCTGGGCGGCAGCGCGCCGTCGCCGAGCCGGGTGCGGCGCGAGGGCGTGGTCCGCCGGGCCGACAACGAGCGCGCCTGGGTCGACCTCGGCGGTGGCGGCCTCGACATGGGCGTCGTGCCACCCCAGCTGGCCGAGCCGGAGCTGCCGATCGAGCGTGTGCTCCAGCCGGACATGGTCGTCTCGGGTGTCCTGGACGTCGATACCCGCTGGTTCGACATCCGCGAGAGTCGGCTCGATCCGGCCAGTGCCCTGGCGGGCTACGTCACCGGTGACGTCGTCCTCGCCCAGGTCGTCGAGGTCGACCTCGACGACGCGACCGCGAAGCTCCACCCCTCGGTGACGGTGAGGCTCGGCCGGGCCGACGTGACCCTCGACGCCTCTGACCTCCGGACGTTGCTGTCCCCCGGAGAGGTGGTCGCAGCGCGCGTGCTCGGGACCTCACCGTGGTGGCTGACCCTGCTCGACATCGACGAGGAGCCGATGCCCGCGGCCAGCCTCTATCCCGGCGGACCACCGTGGCTGCTTCCTCCGGTGGAGACCGAGCCGGTCTTCGAGCCACCGGAGCCGGACGTCGTCGCGAGTCCGGCGCCCGCCCACCAGGAGGTCGTCCCATCGCCTTCGCCGGCCGGGCCGCGCAACGGCGCGCGAGCGGCGTTCAGCCCGGCGGACCTGGCACGTCGGCAGGCAGGGGAGACCGAACCCGCTGCGCGCTCAGCCGCGCCCGCACCGGCACCTGTCCCACCTTCTGGAGCGGCCGTGCAGGGGCTCTCGCTGAAGGTCACAGAGCTCCAGGCGCGGAGCCGGGCCCTCGAGCTCGAGCTCGCCGACCTGCGCGACGAGGTCGCGGCGATGAGGTACGAGCGCGACCAGCTGGAGTCGCTCAAGCGCGCCACCGAGCGCCGCGCGAACCGGTTCGAGGCAGAGCTGCGGAAGTCGCGCCTCGCACTGCGCCGAGCCACGTCCATCCGGCCCAGCGCCGCGCCTGTCTTCGCCGACCGCGAGCGCGGGTTCCGCCACCTCGTCGAGGCGGCGTGGGTCCGGCGGATCCCGGTCGCCGAGCAGCCGGACCGCGAGCTGTCGGACTACGTCGTCACCGAGGCGTTCCTGGACAGCCTCGACACGGTCGAGGGCATCACCACAGAGAAGGTGGCGGACGTGGTGATGGAGCTCCTGACCGGGATCGCGGAGACCAGCCCGGGCCGCGACATGCACCGGCTGCGCTCAGGACCGGGTGGCGACAACCCGGCCCGACAACGTGCTCACGACGGTGCGGTCTGCTGGCGGCTGGCCCTGCAGGTCAATACTCCGTCGGCGCGCAGGCTGCACGCCTGGAAGCTCCCCGACGGACGCTGGGAGCTCGCCAGCGTGCGCAAGCACGACGACGTCGAGCCGTAGTCCGTCCCCCCCGAGAGGGCCGGTGAGGTAGGTCAGGTCGACCCCGTGGGCCGGGTAGTGGTGCCGGGCGAGCTCGACGTACGCCGGCAGCTGGTCGGCCCGGTGGCTGCCGGCCTCGGTCTTGAGCTCGATCAGCCACAGCCCACTCCGGCGCCCTTCGGCTTCTCACGTCCGCCGGTTGAACCGCACACGGCCGTTGGGTAGCCGAGTGAGGTCGTAGCGGCGGTCATGGGCTCGGTGGTGGTGGAAGGGGCACAGCAAGATGGCGTCGGCGAGGTTGGTGCCGGCGCCGTCGGCCCAGCGGCCGTTGCCGTGGTGGGCGTCGCACCAGGCGGCGGGGATGTCGCAGCCGTCGGCTCGGCAGGTGGGCTGGGTGGCGGCGAGGGTGTCGCGGCGGGTGCCCTTGTAGAGGCGGGTCAGCCGGGCCTGGTCGAGCGGCACCGAGTCGCCGCCGAGGACGACGGGTAGCAGGTTGGCGTTGCAGGCGAGCCTGCGGGCCTCGGAGGCGCTGATCGGTTCGTCGCCGATCCAGGCCACGCCGGCGTCGCCCAGCTGCTCCAGCAGGGTCTCGTGGTCGATGGTGACCACCACAGTGGTCGCGTTGCCGCCATGGAGCGGGAGCCGTTTGGGGTCGACGTCCTCCAGGAACGCGGCGAAGGCATGGCCGAGGCGCTGGGGGTAGGGGCGTCGATCGTCGGGGTTGACAGCCTCGGTGCCGTCCGGACGGCGGGGTGACGCGTAGGGCTCGAGGTAGGTGAAGAACCGGCGGGCGACTCCGTCGCTGACCCGCAGGAAGATGTCAATGACCCCGTCGCCGCGGCTCCGGCTGGTCACCCGAGTCAGCGATGACGCGTGCGCCTCCTCGCGCTCTAGCGCGCGGCGCTCGGACTCGTCAGCGACCTCGGGCGCCACGACATGGAGGACCCGGCGTCCCAGCACACGGAGCTCTTTGGGGCCGAACAGCGCGGCCTGGGCGACCAGCTCGGTCTCGGCACGGCTGAGCACCTCGGCGTCGACCTCGGCCGGCAGAGCGTCGAGAGACGCCACGACCGCCTCAGCCTGATCGAGATTGACCTCGCCTTGGCGCAGGGCCCGCTGTACGTGGGTCCAGCGCTGATCCAGAGCCCGCCCCAGCCGCTGCAGCCGCCTGGCATCGGAGCGCCCGACCAGGGTCGTCCGGGCCAGCCACGCGGCCGCGTCACGGTCTGCGGACTGCTCCGCGACGTCGTCGGCCGACACGAGTAGTCGCAGCCGCAGCTCCTCGGCCCGGTTGAGGACGGTGCTGAGCCCGACGAGCGCCGCCGTCTTGTCCTCGGTGCGCATGAACACCGGGTCCACGTCCGTCACGTCCTTGAGCAGGGCGGCGATCGCGTCGACGCAGACAAGCACCGGATGGGCCGGCGTGGTGGTGGTCATGGCGCTCCGTCGTCGTACCGCCCGGGACGCACCCACCGGACGACGGACTCGGGAGCAAAGGAAGTCGAGTCCCGCGTGCTCTGCGTCAATGACTATTCGAACATACATTCGAACATACATTCGAACATTGGTCAAGTCTCACGGCCGGCTTCGTCATGTCGCAGGACTTCGGTGACGGTCTGTATCAAGACATCGGTGACACTTCTGGTCGCCCGCCTGTCGACGGCTTCTCGGAGGTGGTCGGTCCGCGCCCCGGGTCACTCGACCGGGGGAGGAGTGCAGACCTCGCACCTGGCTGGTCCCCGTGGCCCAGCCAGGGCGAGGCTGCCGGCTCGCGGTGGCCCGCGAACTGGTCGACGTTCGGGCGGGGTGCGCCCGGAAGGCCACGAGGAAGAGCGGCGGCAGGCCTGGCGGCGGGGTGGTGTGCGTAGCTTGCAAATCGGGTCTCCTCGGTCGGTGCGCTGAGGATGCGATCGACCTCCGAATCAATGCCGATGGGCGATACTCGGGCGCGGAGACGAGCACGGGGAGCGGGCACGGGATGGCAGGACGCGACCAGGTCAGGCCGATGCGGCGGCTGGCGCGACTCATGGCCGTCCTGGACCAGGCCGGGCGGTACGGCGCGACCGCCGACCGGCTGCTCGCGGTGGGCGACTACGGCGTCGCCGCTCCG
The DNA here is from genome assembly GCF_036274455.1 of Nocardioides sp. GTDB lineage: Bacteria > Actinomycetota > Actinomycetes > Propionibacteriales > Nocardioidaceae > Nocardioides. The sequence goes on from NZ_DASUFR010000151.1 coordinate 10,701, forward strand.
AGCGTGGTCTCGAGCCGGTGGTCCTGAAAGGCGGGATGGGCGCACGGCAGCGGGCAGCGGCGACGCAGCGCCTCATCCCGGTCGAAGACGGTCCGCCACTCCTCGTGGTCGCGACAGGTCACTTCGTCGGCGAAGGCTTCGACTGCCCCGCGCTGGACACGCTGTTCCTCGCCGGGCCCGTCTCGTTCAAGGGGCGACTGGTCCAGTACGCCGGACGTATCCTCCGCGCGCATCCGGGCAAGGAGACCGCCGAGGTCCACGACTATCACGACATCGACATGCCGGTGCTCGCCGCCGCCCTCGCCAAGCGCGCGCCGGGTTACCTCAGCCTTGGATTCCCCGATCCGCGAGCGATGTGATCGTCCGAGATGAATCAAAGCGGTGGGCGATACTGGGTTTGAAGACGCCCGGTGGAGATCTGACCATTGGTGGCCTACGCTGGCAAAATAGCCTCTGACCTGCGGTTATGTGCTGAACACGTGGGGACATAAGAGGGCGTGCAAGGGCACAAGTGAGCCCCACTAATGCACGCAGAGTGCACGAGACGGCTCAATCGCTCGGAGGAAGCCATGCCACGGAAGGCCACCAGACGCGCTTTTGGCACCCTCCGAAGACTACCGAGCGGGCGCTACCAGACCTCGTACATCGGACCGGACCAGGAACGCCACAGCGCTCCAGCCACCTTCGGCTCGAAGATCGACGCTGAGGGTTGGTTGGCACTCGAGAGTCGCCTTATCGCGCTCGGCGAGTGGACGCCACCCGAGCTCCGAGCGAAGCTCAGCGACAAGTCGCTGACGCTGGGGGAGTACGCCGAGACGTGGTGGGCCGAGCGCGCACTGAAACCGACCACGCGCGAGCACTACCGCTACGTCCTCAACCGTGACCTCATCCCCGCCTTCGGTAACACCGAGCTGCAGGGCATAACCCCTGAGTCGGTGCGCACCTGGTACGCCAGCTACGACCCAAGCACGCCGACCGTGCGCTCGCACGCCTACTCGCTGCTGCGCACGATCCTCGGCACCGCGGTCACTGACGGCTTGCTGATCGCGAACCCCTGCCACATCCGCGGAGCGGGCAACGTGCAGCGCGCACACAAGGTGGAGCCGGCCACGCTGGCCGAGCTCGAGACCATCGTCAAAGAGCTGCCGGACCGGTACCGCGTGATGGCGCTGCTGGCCGCCTGGTGTGCCATGCGGTACGGCGAGCTGACGGAGCTGCGACGCAAGGACGTCGACCTCGAGGAGGGCGTGGTCCGGATCCGTCGCGGAGTCGTCCGAGTCAACGGCGAGTTCATCGTGGGCACCCCGAAGACCGACGCCGGCGT
>NZ_DASUFR010000152.1:0-8964 GCF_036274455.1 Nocardioides sp.
GAAGAAGTAGTCGGCGAAGCCGTGCAGGTGCAGCACGGCCTTGGTGGTCTGCGCCGTGGACGTCCGCTTGACCAGCGTCGCGACGACCTCGCCCTCGTCGTCCGGCTCGAGCTCCAGGGTCTCGGCGAGGTAGGGCTCGCCCAGGACGTCGGTCACGGTCTCCACGTGTGCCTCCGTGGTCATGTAGGCATCTTGTCAGGCCCGCACCCACCGAAGCTGCGGGCGCCTGTCACCTCCCAAGCCTTTGACAGCCGTCGGCCGCCCGGCAAGGGTGTGCGCGGACCCGGACGGCGGCCACGCGGCTGCCCCTACGAGAGAGCACACAGATGAAGAAGCTCGTCGCACTGCTCACCCTGCTCGCCGTGCTCACCGCCTGTGGCGGTGGTGGCGGCGACCGGCCCTCGAGCGACGACATCGCCAAGGCGCTCAAGGACGACGGCAACTCGGCCAGCGCGCTGGCCACTGGCGCGGGCGACGAGGCGATCGACTGCATCGCCGAGGCCCTGCACGACTCCGACCTCTCCGACGACGCCCTCCAGGCCCTGGTGGACGGGGACGACAGCTTCGAGGGCAGCAAGGACGACGAGAAGGCGATCACCGACATCGCCGACGACATCGGCAAGTGCCTCACCAGCTGACGCCGGACCGCACCTCCAGCGCCAGGCCGGGGTGGTTGGTCGTGACCAGCCACGCGCGGCCGGGGCGCAGCCAGTAGCGCAGCGCGCGCGGCGTGTCCACGGTCCAGACCAGGAGCGGGATCCCGCGGCGCCGCGCGTACGCCGCCACGCCGAACCGTGCCAGCACGTGGTGCGCCACCAGCAGGTTGGCCCGTGACGCACGCATCCGCATGTTGGGGAAGAGCTCCGAGCGGCGGACCTCGATGCGGCGCAGCCACGACAGCCGGCGGACCGACCGGCCCAGGGAGAGGCCGACGAGCAGCTCGAGTCCTTCGGCGTCGCTCCAGTCGCGGACCGCGCGTATCGCGAGGTCGTGGCCGGTGGTGACGATCATCCGCTCGTGGCCGAGCAGCTCGACCGCGAGGCGGGCCGCCTCGACCTCCCAGGCCCGGCCCTCGGCGTAGGCCTCGGCGGGCGAGGTGAACTTCAGGTCGATGTGGGCCCGGGCCCGGCCGTCGAACGCCTTCAGCACGACGTCGTAGGGCAGACCGAGGTCGTGATCCGGGTCGTGGGCCACGACGTAGGAGCCGTCGTCGCGACGCCACACGTCGAACTCGATGTAGTCCACACCCAGCGCGAGAGCGTCGGCGAGCGCCGGGAGGGTGTTCTCGCGGGACCGGTCGCCCTCGGCACCCATGCGATGGGCGCTGACGAGCACCGGCGCCGGAGACTGGCTCACGCGCGGTACGCCGCGGCGGCCCGCACCAGCCCGGCCAGCAGACCGACATCGGCGGCGGTCTCGGGGTGCCACTGGACGGCCACGCAGAACCGGTCGCCGTCCGCGGACTCCATGGCTTCCAGGGTGCCGTCCGACGCGTGCGCGGAGGCGACGTAGCCCGGGTGCTCGCGGACGCTCTGGTGGTGGTGGCAGTTGACCTTCAGCGAGGAGCCGACCAGCGCGGCCAGCCGGCTGCCGGGCTCGGTGGCAACCGCCACCTGGCCGAACACGTCACCGCCGGGGCTGTGCTCGTCGTGGCCCACGAGGTCGGGGGTGTGCTGGTCGAGGCTGCCGCCGGCGTGCACGGCCATCACCTGCATCCCCCGGCAGACGCCGAGCACCGGCAGCCCGGTCGCCTCGGCGGCGGTGAGCAGCGCGAGCTCCCACGCGTCGCGGTCCGGGCGCCAGTTGACGGTGCGGGGGTGCGGCTCGGCGTCGTACTGCGCCGGGTCGACGTCGGCCCCGCCCGAGATCACCAGCCCGTCCAGCCGGGCGACCACGGTCTCGGCCGCGCCGACGGCGTCGATCGGCGCCAGCAGCACCGGCACGCCTCCGCAGGAGACCACCGCCTCGGCGTACTGCGCGGGCAGCAGGTCGGCGCGCTGGTCCCACACCCCCCACCGGGCCGGCTCCCGGTAGGTGGTGAGGCCGATGACCGGGGTGCTCACGGCGTCGTCACAGCGGCGTGACGTAGGCGCCGGAGATGCCGCCGTCGACCAGGAAGGTGTTCGCGGTCATGAACGAGGAGTCGTCGGAGGCGAGGAACAGCACCGCCGCCGCCATCTCCTCGGGCTCGCCGAACCGGCCCATCGGGATGTGCACGAGCCGGCGGGCGGCCCGCTCCGGGTCCTTGGCGAACAGCTCCTGGAGCAGCGGGGTGTTCACCGGACCGGGGCAGAGCGCGTTGACGCGGACGCCCTCACGCGCGAACTGCACACCGAGCTCCCGGGTCATCGAGAGCACGCCGCCCTTGGACGCCGAGTAGGAGATCTGCGACGTGGCGGCGCCCATCACCGCGACGAACGACGCGGTGTTGATGATCGAGCCACGCTTCTGCTCGAGCATGTGGGGCAGCGCCGCCTTGCAGCACAGGTAGACCGAGGTCAGGTTCACCTCCTGGACCCGCCGCCAGGCCTCGAGGTCGGTCTCGAGGATCGAGTCGTCCTCCGGGGGGCTGATGCCCGCGTTGTTGAAGGCGATGTCGACCGCGCCGTAGGTGTCCTTCGCGGTCTGGAAGAGCGCGTCGACCTGGTCCTTGTCGGTCACGTCGACGTGGACGTACGTCGCGACGTCCGACCCGCCGAGCTCCTCGACCAGCTCCTTGCCCCGGTCGTCGGAGAGGTCGCCGATGACGACCCTGGCACCCTCGGCCACGAACCGGCGTACGGTCGCCAACCCGATCCCCGAGCAACCCCCCGTGATGACCGCGACGCGGTCCTGGATGCGTCCTGCCACCTTCGTTTCCTTTCCGTCCACGGTGGCTGAGGTGCGAGCGCAGCGAGCCTCGAAGCCCCGTGTGCTGATCAGTGGGCGATGAAGACGTTCTTCTCCTCGGTGAAGGCCAGCGGGGCCTCCGGGCCGAGCTCGCGGCCGAGGCCGGACTGCTTGTAGCCACCGAACGGCGTCCAGTAGCGGACCGAGGAGTGGCTGTTGACCGAGAGGTTCCCGGCCTCGACGCCGCGGGCGACGCGCAGCCCCTTGCCGAGGTCGTTGGTGAAGATCGACCCGGACAGGCCGTACTCGGTGTCGTTGGCCTTCGCGATCGCGTCGGCCTCGTCGTCGAAGGCCATCACCGCCACCACCGGGCCGAAGACCTCCTCGCGCCAGATCCGGGTCGCCGGGTCCTCCACGGTCACGACGCTCGGCGCGATCCACCAGCCGGTGCCGTCAGGTCGCGAGCCGGCGAAGGCGACGTCGACCTCGCTCAGAAATCCCTCGACAGTCGAGCGTTGTCCGGAGGAGATGAGCGGCCCCATCTCCGACGACTCGTCGGCGGGGTCGAGCACCCGCAGCGCCTGCACCGATTTCTCGAGCCCCGCCATGAACTCGTCGTACGCCGGCCGCTCGACCAGGATCCGCGACCGCGCGCAGCAGTCCTGCCCGGCGTTGTCGAAGACGGCGTAGGGCGCCGAGGCCGCCGCGGCCGCGATGTCGGCGTCGGCGAAGACGATGTTGGAGCTCTTGCCGCCCAGCTCGAGGGTCACCGCCTTGACCTGCTCGGCACAGCCGGCCATCACCCGCTTGCCGACCTCGGTGGAGCCGGTGAACACCACCTTGCGGACCAGCTCGTGGGTGACGAACCGCTCGCCCACGACCGACCCCTTGCCGGGCAGGACGGAGAGCACGTGCTCGGGCAGCCCCGCCTCGAGGGCCAGCTCACCGATGCGGATCGCGGTGAGGGGGGTCATCTCGGCGGGCTTGAGCACCACGCAGTTGCCGGCGGCCAGCGCGGGGGCGAAGCCCCAGCCCGCGATCGGCATCGGGAAGTTCCACGGCACGATCACGCCCACGACACCGAGCGGCTCGTAGAAGGTGATGTCGGTGCCGCCGGCGACGGGGATCTGCTTGCCGTGCAGCCGCTCGGGCGCGCCCGAGTAGTAGTTGAGGCAGTCGCGGACGTTGCCGGCCTCCCACCGCGCGTTGTTCCACGTGTGGCCCGAGTTGCGCACCTCGAGCTCGGCCAGCTCCTCGTTGTGGGCGTCCACGACCGCTGCGAACCGTCGCAGCAGCGCGGCCCGCTCGCCGGGGGCGACGGCCCGCCACGACCGGAACGCCTCGTGGGCGGCGGCGATGGCCGCGTCGGTCCCGGCGAGGTCGGTCAGTGGTACGTCGACCACCGGCTGCTCGGTGGCCGGGTTGACGACGGTGAAGGTGTCGGTCACAGTCGCTCGAATCCCCTTCGGAGCTCCCAGTCGGTCACGGTCGCGCCGTACGCCGCCAGCTCGACGTCGGCCATGTTGGTGTAGTGGTCGACCACCTCGTCGCCGAAGGCCGCCCGCGCCAGGGCGGAGGTGGCGAACCGCTCGCGCGCCTCGTGCATCGTCGAGGGTACGTGCGGCTTGTCCGACTCGTAGGCGTTGCCGACGAGCTCCGCCTCCAGCGGCAGCTGCTGCTCGATGCCGTGCAGCCCACCGGCGACCATCGCGGCCAGCGCGAGGTAGGGGTTGACGTCAGCGCCCGGCACGCGGTTCTCCATCCGGGCGCCGGCGCCGTGGCCGACGAGCCGGACCGCGCAGGTGCGGTTGTCGAGCCCCCAGGCGATCGCGGTCGGCGCGAACGAGCCCTTGGCGAACCGCTTGTAGGAGTTGACGTTGGGCGCGTAGAAGAGCGTGAAGTCCGCCATCGTGGCGAGGATCCCGGCCACGAACTGGTCGTAGAGCGGCGTCCGCTGGTTCTTGTCCTGGTCCCAGAACACCAGGGACCCGTCGGTTCCGCGCAGCGAGAGATGGATGTGGCAGGAGCTGCCCTCGCGCTCGTTGTACTTGGCCATGAAGGTGATCGACCGGCCCTGCTGGGCCGCGATCTCCTTGGCCACCGTCTTGTAGACGCTGTGGTTGTCGGCGGTGGTCAGCGCGTCGGCGTAGAGGAACCCGACCTCGTGCTGCCCGAGGTTGCACTCGCCCTTGGCGCCCTCGACGTCCAGTCCGGCGTCGTACATCGTGTTGCGGATCGCTCGCAGCAGCGGCTCCGCGCGGCTGGTGCCGAGGATCGAGTAGTCGACGTTGTACTGGTTGACCGGGGTGAGGTTGCGCCAGCCGAGATCGGCGGCGTCCTCGTAGGTCGTGTCGAAGGCGATGAACTCGAGCTCGGTGCCGGCCAACGCCTGCCAGCCGTGCCCGGCCGCCCGGTCCAGCTGCTTGGACAGGATGGCGCGCGGCGACTGGAGGACGGGGGAGTGGTCGAGCCAGACCAGGTCGCACTGGACCATCGCGGTGGCCGGCAGGTGGGTGAGTACCCGGATCGTCCTCTCGTCGAGGACGAACTCCATGTCGCCGTACCCGCGCTCCCACGAGGAGATGGCGTAGCCGTCCACGGTGTTCATGTCGACATCGACGGCGAGCAGGTAGTTGCACCCCTCCGTGCCGTGGTCGACCACCACGTCGGTGAAGTACTGGCCGTGGAGTCGCTTGCCCTGGAGCCGGCCCTGCATGTCGGTGAAGCAGACCACCACGGTGTCGATCTCGCGGGTCTTGATCCGCTCCAGCAGCTCGGCCATCGTCAGGTGCCGGTCGTTGCGCTTCTCGATCTGGTCCACGTCTCTCCTCTGCTCTTCCTCGACGGCCTTCTCCGAGGCGGCCTCAGCCGACCAGGCCGCGCAGCAGCGCGGCAGTGTCGTCGCAGTGCTCCTCCATGACCCGGCGGGCCCGGTCCGGCTTGCCGGCCTTGATGGCCCGCACCAGCGCCGCGTGCTGGCGGTCCGAGTGGGCGATGTTCGCGTCCAGCACGGGGATCGCGAGCAGCATCTCGTGCAGGGTCGCCTGCACCGACGTGACCGCCTCCACGGTGCGCGGCGAGTCGGTGAGGGCGGCCACCGTCAGGTGGAACCTCGAGTCCGCCTGCCGGTGCTCGGCCCGCTTCCGGGCCGAGGCGACCTCGGCGTGCGCCTGCTCGAGCTGCTCCACGCGTACGTCGGTCAGCTGCCGGGACGCGGCCAGCGCGGCTGCTCCCGGCTCGACGATGCGGCGGTAGTCCAGGGCGTCCAGCCAGTCCCGGCGCCTGGTCGGCGTGACCCGCGCGGCCGCGCGCGCCGACGGCATGCCCTGCTTGAGCGTGACCACGGTGCCGCCGCCGCGCCCCCGGGTCGTCTCCACCAGACCGGCCTGCCGGAGCGCCGCCATCGCCTCGCGCAGCGTCGCCCGCGAGACGTGCAGCCGCTCGGCCAGCTCTCGCTCCGTCGGCAGCGTGCTGCCTCGCGGGTAGACACCGAGCCGGATCGCGGTCGCGAGCTGCTCCACACACGACTCGAACGCGTGGTGCCCGCGCACCGGCCGGAGCACCGCCCCCGGCAGGTCGTGCTCCGGGTGGACGCTCATGGCGGTCACTCTCGATCCCGTTCCCTCGGCTGTCAAACATGGAGGCCCACAAAGGTCTGAGTTCAGACCTTTTTCACAACAGAGTGTTTACACCCGGAACGGCTCGGGTCTAGCGTCCGGTGCAAATTCGCACGTGCATCCCGGAAGGTGTGTCGCATGCCCGAAGCACATGAGCCGATCCCTGAGCACCACGCGCACCTGAGCGCGGACGAGGCTCACCTCGCACGTCTCGGGTACAAGCAGGACCTCAACCGGTCGTGGTCGGGGTTCTCGAACTTCGCAATCTCGTTCTCGATCATCTCGATCCTGGCCGGCTGCTTCACCAACTTCGGGGCCGGGTTCAACAACGGTGGTCCGATCTCCGTCTCGTGGTCGTGGCCGATCCTGAGCCTGTTCATCCTGATCATCGGCTTCACGATGTCCGAGCTGGTCTCGGCGTACCCGACGTCGGGAGGCATCTACTGGTGGGCGTCCAAGCTGGGTGGCCCCGGCGCGGGCTTCTTCACCGGCTGGCTGAACCTGATCGGCCTGGTCGCGGTCACCGCGGGTGTGTCCTACGGCTGTGCGACGTTCATCGACCTGACGATCAGCACCTACTCCGAGTCCTACGCCGCCGACTACTCACTGACCCGCGTCTTCATCATCTTCGTGATCGTGCTTGCGGCGGCGTCCGTGCTCAACATCTTCAGCTCGCACCTGATGGCCGTGATGAACAACGTGTCGGTGTGGTGGCACGTCATCGGCGCCAGCGTGATCGTGCTGATCCTGCTGCTGGTCCCCGACCAGCACCAGTCGTTCAGCTACGTGTTCACCGAGCGGTTCAACAACTCCGGCTACTTCAACGGCGAGAACAGCACGCTCAGCTTCTGGTTCATCATCGTGCCGTTCGGCTTCCTGCTGACCCAGTACACGATCACCGGCTTCGACGCCTGCGCCCACCTCTCCGAGGAGACCTCCTCTGCGAGCATGGCCGCGGCCAAGGGGATCTGGCGCTCGATCTTCTACTCCGGGCTGGGTGGCTACATCCTGCTGCTCTGCGTCGTGTTCGCGATCCCGAACGACTCCAACGGCGACCCCGACAATGCCGGGGTCGGCGCCGGTGGCGTGGCCTACATCTTCGTCCAGTCCATGGACAAGAACTGGGCGACCTTGGTGCTGTTCATCTCGGCGTCGGCACAGTTCTTCTGCGCCACCTCGTGCCTCACCTCCGCCTCGCGGATGACCTTCGCGTTCAGCCGCGACAAGGCCATCCCCGGCTCGTCGATCTGGTCGAAGCTGACCAGCACCAGGGTCCCGGCCAACGCGGTCATCGGTGTCGCGGTGGCTGCCGCGGTGGTGACCCTGCCGGCGCTGATCAAGGTGAACGTCGGGACCGATGAGGAACCCCTGATCATCCCGGTCGCGTTCTACGCGGTCACCTCGATCGCGGTGATCGGGCTGTACGCCGCGTTCGCGATCCCGATCTACCTGCGCTGGCGAATGGGGGACGCCTTCCAGGTGGGCGCCTGGAACAACGGCGCCAAGTACAAGTGGATGAACCCCGTCGCGGTCGCGGAGATCGTGATCGTCCTGCTGTACCTGATGATGCCGACCCTTCCGGGCGGCAACCCGTTCAGCGACTCCGACTTCGAGTGGAAGTTCGTGAACTACTCGCCGATCGTCACCGTCGGCACCTTCCTCCTGCTGCTGATCTGGTGGCAGGCCTCGGCGAAGAAGTGGTTCCGGGGACCGATCAGCAACATCGATCCCGAGGTCGCGCAGCTCCTCGACGACTGATCTCGATGCAGCCCGACCTGGACCGCCTCGCCACCCTGGCGGGGCGGTCCTGGGGCGCCACCGACCTGCCAGGCGGCCTGACCAACCACAACGTGCGGGTCACCACGACCGACGACGGGCCGCCGCTCGACCTGGTGGTGCGCTGCTCCTCGAGCGACGCGGCCCTGCTCGGCATCGACCGGGACGCCGAGCACGCCAACACCGCCCGGGCCGCGGAGGCCGGCGTGGGCGCCCCGGTCGTGGAGTACCGGCCGGACCTCGGGATGCTCGTCATCGGCTACCTCGAGGCGACGGCACTCGAGAACGCCGGCTTCGAGGACGCAGGCGTGATGTCCCGGGCGGCCGACGCCTGCCGGCGGCTGCACGCCGGGCCGCAGTTCGTCAACGACTTCGACATGTTCGCGCGCCAGGCCGGATACCTCGCCAGCGTGCAGGAGAACGGGTTCCCCCTGCCGGCGACCTACACCGACCACGCGGATGCGTGGGCCGACGTCCAGCGCGCGCTGGCCGCGGCCCCGCGCCCGACCGTGCCCTGCAACAACGACCTGCTGGCCGCCAACTACCTCGACGACGGCGACCGGGTGTGGCTGATCGACTACGAGTACAGCGGCAACAACGACGCCTGCTTCGAGCTCGGCAACACCTCGACCGAATGCGACTTCACCCCGGAGATGACCGCGGCCTGGACCGAGGCCTACTTCGGCACCGCGACCCGCGCCGACCTGGCCCGAGTGCGGCTGCAGGCGCTGTGCAGCCAGTA
>NZ_DASUFR010000153.1:0-42213 GCF_036274455.1 Nocardioides sp.
CCTAATTCCGCACCCCGAGCGCGCACCTCGCGGCGTTGCCGTCGCTCGCTGGACGAAGAGGTAGAGCGTCGCTCCGGCGCCTTGCGATGCACGCACTCGGAGCACGGACTTAGGCACCGTACTTCCAACGCGGGACACTAGCCGTCCAGCAGCCCGCGCACGGCCCGCAGGCCGACCGACATCCGCGCCAGGTCGGCGTCCTCGCCCGCGCACAGCTGGTCCAGCGTCTCCGCCGCGCGGCGCACGAGCTCGGACTCGCCCTCCTCCCAGGCCGCGATCCGGGCCGGGGCGGGGTCGTCGGACGACGTGCGGCGGAGGAGCTGCGCGGTGAGCGCGGTGTGCACGGCGTGCAGGTCGTCGCGGAGCGCGGCCCGGGCCATGGTCTGCCACTTGTCCTCGCGCGGGAGCGCCACGATCCGGCGCAGGAGCAGCGGCAGGCCGAGCCGCTCGCCGAGGGCGAAGTGCACCCGCGCCACGTCCTCGGGCGGCAGCTCCTCGCGCTGGGCGACCTCGACCAGGCCGAGGAGCATGTACGCCGGGTCGAGGACGGCGACCCGCCGGGCCAGGTCCTCGGGGACCCCGCGCCGCTCGTAGGCGTGCTGCCGCTCCTGGAACGACTCGAGCTCACGGCCGCTCATCAGCTCCGGCAGCTGGGCCATGGTCGCCTGGACCGGGGCCGCGAACTGGTCGACGGTGCCCTGGCTGTCCAGCGGCGGCCGCCGGTTGTTGACCAGCCACCGCGACGCCCGCTCGACCAGGGTGCGCATCTGGATCCGCATCGAGGTCTGCACCCGCGCGTCGAGCTGGTTGTCGTGGGACTTGATCTCGTTGCGGAACGGCAGCGACCCGAAGATCTCGCGGGCCACGAAGTTTGCGCGGGTGAGGTCGGCGATGCTGGCGCCGGTCTCGTCGGCCAGCCGCGGCCAGTAGGTCATGCCGGCGCCGTTGACCAGGTCGTTGACCACCTGGGTCACGATGATCTCCCGGCGCAGCGGGTGCGCCTCGATCTGGGCCTCGAACCGCTCCCGCATCGGCGTCGGGAAGTACGCCTTGAGGTCGAGGTCGAGGTAGGGGTCGTCGGGCAGGTCGCCGGCGAGCAGCTCCTCGGCCAGCACGATCTTGGTCCACGCCATCAGGACGGCGAGCTCGGGTGGGGTCAGGCCGGTGCCGCGCTCGAGCCGGCGGCGTACCTCCCGCCGGGACGGCAGCCCCTCGATCTCGCGGTCGAGCGTGCCGGCCTGCTCGAGGCGGCGCATGAAGTCCTCGTGCACGTGCAGCAGCGACGTCGAGTGCGCGACCGCGTTGGCGAGCGCGAGGTTCTGCTCGTAGTTGTCGCGCAGCACCAGCTCGGCGACCTCGTCGGTCATCTCCGCGAGCAGCGAGTTGCGCTGCTTCTCGGTCAGGTCGCCGTCCTTGACCACCCGGTCGAGCAGGATCTTGATGTTGACCTCGTGGTCGGAGGTGTCCACGCCCGCGGAGTTGTCGATGAAGTCGGTGTTGACCCGGCCGCCTTCGTCCGAGGTGCCGTCGACCAGGTCACCGCCGTTGAGCACGTACTCCACCCGGCCCGCCTGCGTCAGGCCGAGGTTGCCGCCCTCGCCCACGCACCGAGCGCGCAGCTGCGACCCGTCGATGCGGATCGCGTCGTTGGCCTTGTCCCCCACGTCGCCGTGGGTCTCGGCCTCGCCCTTGACGTAGGTGCCGATGCCGCCGTTCCAGAGCAGGTCGACGGGCGCCTGCAGGATCGCCTTCATCAGCTCCGCCGGCGTCATCGCCTCGACCGAGGCGTCGATGCCCAGCGACTGCCGCACCGCGTCGTTGAGCTTGACCGACTTCAGCGAGCGCGGGTAGACACCGCCACCCTCCGAGATCAGGCTCCTGTCGTAGTCCTGCCAGCTCGACCGCGGCAGCTCGAAGAGCCTCCGGCGCTCGGCGTACGACGTGGCAGGGTCGGGATTGGGGTCGAGGAAGATGTCGCGGTGGTCGAAGGCGGCCACCAGCCGGGTCGTCTGCGAGCAGAGCATGCCGTTGCCGAACACGTCGCCGCTCATGTCCCCGATGCCGACCGCGGTGAACTCCTGGGTCTGGCAGTCGATGCCGCGCTCCCGGAAGTGCCGCTGCACCGAGACCCACGCGCCGCGCGCGGTGATGCCCATCGCCTTGTGGTCGTAGCCGACCGAGCCGCCGGAGGCGAACGCGTCGCCGAGCCAGAAGCCGTACTCCTGCGAGACGCCGTTGGCGATGTCGGAGAACGTCGCCGTCCCCTTGTCGGCGGCCACCACGAGGTAGGAGTCGTCGCCGTCGTGGCGGAGGACGCCCGCAGGAGGCACGGTCTTGCCGTCGACCAGGTTGTCGGTGATGTCGAGCAGACCGGAGATGAAGGTCTTGTAGCAGGCCACCCCCTCGGCCAGCCACGCGTCGCGGTCACCGGGCTGGGTTGGATCTACCGGAGGCAGCTGTTTGCAGAAGAACCCGCCCTTGGCGCCGACCGGCACGATCACGGTGTTCTTCACCATCTGCGCCTTGACCAGGCCGAGCACCTCGGTGCGGAAGTCGTCGCGCCGGTCGGACCAGCGCAGCCCGCCACGGGCGACCGGGCCGAACCGGAGATGCACGCCCTCGACCCGCGGTGAGTAGACGAAGATCTCGAACTTCGGCCGCGGCTGGGGCAGGTCGGGGATCGCCGAGGGCTCCAGCTTGAAGGACATGTAGGTGTGCGGGCCGCCCGACTTCTCGGTCTGGAAGTAGTTGGTCCGCAGCGTCGCCTTGATGTGGGTGAGGTAGGAGCGCAGGATCCGGTCGTGGTCGAGGCTGGCCACGTCGTCGAGTGCGGTCAGGATCCGCTTCTCGATCTGCTCCTCCGCGGTCGGATCGCCGTTGACCGGGTCGAAGCGCGCCTCGAACAGCTTGACCAGCAGCCGGGTGATGTCGACGTTCCCGCGCAGCGCGTCCTCGATGTAGTCCTGGGCGAACGGGCTGTTCCCCTGGCGCATGTACTTCGCGTACGCGCGGAGCACGGTCGCCTGCCGCCAGGTGAGCCCGGCGCCGAGCACGAGGCCGTTGAAGCCGTCGATCTCGTTGTAGCCCTCCCACACAGCGCGCAGCGCGTCCTGGAACAGCTCACGCGAGCCGCTGGCGAGGCGGTTGCCGTAGCGCAGCCCGAACTCGTAGATCATCGACTGGCGGTCGAGCCCCTCGAGCTCGTAAGGCCGCTCGTCGACGACCTCCACGCCCATCGAGGAGAGCATGGGCAGCACCTCGGACAGCGAGAGCGGCTTGCCGATGCGGTAGACCTTCAGCCGCGCCTCACCGGCGCCCGCGTCGAGCCGCTCGTAGAGGCTCAGGTCGAGGCCCGAGTCGTCCGGACCCTCGGTGCGGATCGCCTCTAGCCGGCCGAGGTCGACCGCGCCGGTGCGGGCCGAGTAGTCCTCCTTGTAGGCCTCGGGGAAGGACTCGACGTAGCGCCGGCCGAGGCTGGTGCCGACCTCCTCGCCGTACTCCGCGATGACGGCCTGGGTGAAGTCGTCGCGCCATGAGCGCGAGGCCTCGGTGAGCCGGCGCTCCAGGTCCGCGGTGTCGACCTCGGGGATCGTGTCGCCCTTCTGCAGGTGCACGACGAAGTGGACCCGTGCGGTGGTCGACTCGTTGATGCGGACCGTGAACTCGATGGACTCGCCGTGGAGCTGGTCCTGCAGGATCCGCTCGAACCGCTCGCGGACGCCGGTGTTGTAGCGGTCGCGCGGCAGGTAGACCAGCACCGAGACGTAGCGGCCGTAGGTGTCGCGACGGATGAACATCCGCACCTGGCGGCGCTCCCGGGCGCTCATCGCGGCCTCGGCCATCGGCGCGAGCTCGTCGACCGGCGTGTGCAGCAGCTCGTCGCGCGGGTAGGTCTCGAGGGTGTCCATGAGCGCCTTGCCGGCGTGGCTGCGCGGATCGAAGCCGCTGCGCTTGAGCACCTCCTTGGTCTTCTCGCGGATCAGGGGGATGCGCATCAGGCTCTCGGTGTAGGCCGCCGAGGCGAGCAGCCCGAGGAAGCGGCGCTCACCGTCGACCTCGCCGTTCTCGTCGAAGGTCTTGACACCGACGTAGTCGAGGTAGGCCGGGCGGTGCACGGTCGCCCGCGAGTTGGCCTTGGCCAACACCAGCATCGTCTTCTCGCGCGCCTTGGCCTTGACCGCCTCGGGCAGCCGCCCGAACGACTCCGACATCTCCTGGTCGGCCCGGAGGATGCCGAGGCCGGTGCCGGGAACTGCCCGCAGGTAGTCGTCGCCGTCCCTCGCCTCGAGCTTGTACTCCTTGTAGCCGAGGAAGGTGAAGTGCTCGTTGGCGAGCCACTCGAGGAACTCCGCGGCCTGCCGGATCTCCTCGGCGTCGAGCGGTGGCGGCTCGCTCCTGAGCCCCGCCACGACCTCCTCGACCTTGGCGTGCATCTTGCCCCAGTCCTCGACCGCCTCCCGGACGTCGCGGAGGACCCGCTGGACGTTCTCGACGATCGCGTCGGGGTCGTCGCCGTCGGGGAGCCGGTCGATCTCGACGTGCATCCACGACTCACGGACCGCCTCGTCCTCGGGCTCGAGCGAGCCGTCGGGGACCGGCTTGACCTCCTGGAGGACGCCGGTGATGTCGCGGACCACGTCGAAGTTGGGGTGGACGACCACGTGCACGTCGCGCAGCTGGCGCGAGAGCTCCATGGTCAGCGAGTCGACGAGGAACGGCATGTCGTCGATGACGACCTCGACCACGCTGTGCCCGCTCGCCGACCAGCCGTGCTCGGCCAGGGTCGGCGTGGTGACCTTCACGTTGGCGGTGCCCTGGGGCCGGTTGCCGGCCAGCCGGTAGTGGGCCGCGAACGCGCCGAAGACGTCGGCGTCACTGCGGTCGACGAGGTCCTCGGGCGCGACGTGCCGGTAGTAGGCGTGGATCAGCGCCGGCAGCTGGTCGTGCGGCGGGCCACCGGTGCCCTTCCCCGCCTGGGCGAGCGCGATCGCCTTGTCGATCAGCTCGGCCTTGGACTGCTCGGACACCCGGTGCGTCGTCATTGACACGGCACGAGGTTAGTCCTCGCCAGACACGCCCTAAAGCTCGGACCGCAGTTCCCAGAGCAGGGGGTAGTAGCGCAGCGGCAGCCGGCTGCGCAGGTAGGTCGACCCGCTGGACCCGCCGGTGCCGGACTTCGAGCCGATCATCCGCTCCACCATGGTCACGTGACGGGCCCGCCAGTTGGCGGCCAGCTCGTCGTGCTGCAGCAGCGCCTCGCTCACCGCCCACACGTCGGCGTGCTGCTCCCGGTTGTGGGCGATCGTCCGCAGCGACTCGCCGACCTCCTCGTCGGTGCCCGCCGCGAGCCCCCGCTGGCGCAGCACGTCGAGGAACGCGTCCCACAGGGTCGGCTCCTCCAGACGCCGGCGCAGCCGCGCCTGCTCGGCCTCGGTGAGCCCGCGGAAGCGGTCGACGTACGCCGGGTCCTTGGCGCCGGACATGAACTCGAGCTCGCGGTACTGGACCGACTGGAACCCGCTGGCCGGCGCCAGCCGCTGGCGGAACTCGAGGAAGTCCTGGGGCGTCATCGTCTCGAGGATGTCGATCTGGTGCACCAGGACGCGCTCGATCACGTGCACCCGCTGGAGCAGGTGCTGGGCCCACCACAGCCGGCCCGCGGACATCGCGTCGCGCGCGGCCGCGGCCTCGTGGAGGAGCTGCTTGAACCACAGCTCGTAGACCTGGTGGATGGTGATGAACAGCAGCTCGTCGTGGGCCGGCGGGTCGGACTCCAGGTGCTGGGAGTCGAGCAGCTGCGCGAGCCGCAGGTAGCTGCCGTAGGTCAGCTGCGCGCCCTGCTCACCGAACGAGACGAAATGCTCGCCGGCCTGTTCATCGGCCTGTTCATCGGCCTGGTCCGTGGTCTGGTCCTGCGCCATGACGTCACCGTAGCCATGTCACCTGGCCGGGCGCCGGTTGACCAGCCAGATCCCGGCGGCGACGGCGGCCCCACCGAGCAGCAGGGCGCCGTGGGCGTCCTCCCCGAGGAGCACGACGCCCTGGGCCGCGGCGAGCACCGGCACCGCGAACGTCCAGGAGCTGACCACACCGGCCTTGCCCCGGCGCAGCAGCAGGAACTGCAGCCCGAGCCCGCCGATGCTCGCGCCGGCGCCCGCCCACAGCGCGCACGCGACCAGCGTCGTGTCCCAGTCCGCCGTTGGCCCAGGGCCGACGCCGGCTGCGACCAGCAGGGCGATCGGCACCACGCCGTAGAGGTTCATGAGCAGGAGCACGTCGAGGACGGACAGCTCCCGGGGGACCGCGGTGAACACCAGCGTCCCGGCCGCCCACGACAGCGCGCTCAGCAGCAGGAACACCACCGCCCGGGCCGGCGTCGAGCCGACGTCGAGCTCGCCGACCACCACGATCACCACGCCCAGCCAGCCCAGCACCATCCCCGCGACCTGGCCGAGCCGGAGCGTCTCGCCGCGCAGCAACCAGGCGCCCAGCGCGACCAGGAACGGCTGGGTGTAGATGAGCACCGAGCCGACTCCGATCGGCGCATCGGCCAGGCCGGCGTTCTGGAAGACCAGGAAGCCGGCCACGTTGGTCGCCCCAAGCGCCACGGCGTACGCGTGCAGCCGGCGCGACCCCAGCCGCTGCCAGCGGCCGCGGACCGCGACGGCCAGCACCAGCACGAGCAGCGCGGCCACGACGCGCAGCAGCGTGAACGTGTACGGGTCGGCGTGGCGCAGCCCGACCTTGATGGCCACGAAGGCGGTGCTCCACACCAGCCACAGCGCGACGACGAGGACCGCGGTCGAGCCGGCGAGCTCCCGCGCCCACGCGACCCGGCTCACACCCTCGACCCTAGGACGCCCTCCTTCGGGCCGGACATGGACCATGATGTCGGGCGTGGCCACCCGACTCACCTACGACCTGACCTACGAGGCGGCGCTGACCGAGGTCGGCGAGATGCTGATGGACCCGGCGTTCCGCGAGCAGGTCTGCGACGCCCAGGGTGCGCTGCGGCGGACGGTGACGATCGGTCCCGACGGCGGTGGCATGAAGGTCGTCATCGACTCGGTGCAGGCCGCGGACGGCATCCCGGGGTTCGCCAGGAAGTTCGTCGGCGACGAGATCCAGCTGGTCCAGACCGAGAAGTGGACCGACATGGAGAACGGCCTGGTCGACGTGGTGATCCCCGGCAGGCCCGGCTCGATGTCCGGGACCATGACGCTGCGGGAGGCCGGGGGCACGACGACCGAGACCGTCGACATGGAGATCCGCGTCAGCATCCCGCTCGTCGGCGGGAAGATCGAGTCCCTCATCGCCGACCTGCTCCGCAAGGCGCTCAAGGCCGAGAACGCCGTCGGCCGGCGCCGCCTCGCCGGCTGAGCCGGTCGTCAGATGGAGATCCGGCTCGCGCGCACCCGCTTCGACCTGTTCGCGACCGGGGTGCTGGTCGGGTACGCCGCGATCTTCACCGCCCTGGTCTGGGCGGCCACCCTGCTCCTCGACGGCCACGACGTGGCGCTGGGCATGGCCCTGGTGGTGCTGACCGTGCTGTGGCTGCTCTGGTCGGGGCTCTACGTCTTCACGTGGACCCGGATGCGCCGGGTCGACGTCCCGCTCGAGCTGCACGCCTCCGGTGTCTTCGCGCGCGGCCAGTTCGGCACCCTGGAGGTGCCCTGGGCGGCCGTGCGGTCGGCCACCGTCGAGCGGACCTGGAACGGTCGCCGGCTGCGGATCAGGCTGGTGCCGCCGACCTCGCCCGAGCACGCCGGGATCGTCAACCACGTCAACGACCGGATGATGAAGGTCGTCGACAAGGAGGGGATGCGCTACTCGCTGCGCGTCCTCGCCATCGGCGAGGACGAGCTGCGCGAGGCGTTCACGGTGCGGTCGGGCGGTCGGGTCCGGGTCGGCTAGCGACCGCGGGTGACCCGTCGGCCCCGTCGCCGGCCTGGTCGCCGGCCTGGTCGCCGGCCTCGTGCCGGCGGCGTACCGCGATCACCGCACCGAGCACGATGAACGGACCGAAGGCGAGCAGCAGCGTGAGCACCTTCTCGTAGGGGTGCATGGCCCCCAGGTGGAGGGCGATCAGCTCCGGGCTCACGCGAACGAGTCTCCCCTGTCAGCCCATGGAGGGGTAGCGGTAGTCGGTCGGCGGGAGCAGCGTCTCCTTGATCGAGCGCGGCGAGGTCCAGCGCAGCAGGTTGACCGCGGCGCCGGCCTTGTCGTTGGTGCCCGAGGCCCGGCCGCCACCGAACGGCTGCTGGCCGACGACGGCGCCGGTCGGCTTGTCGTTGATGTAGAAGTTGCCGGCCGCGAAGCGGAGCTCCTCCTGCGCCCAGGCGACCGCCCGGCGGTCGCGGGCGATGATCGAGCCGGTCAGGGCGTACGGCGCCGCGCCCTCCAGCTGCCGGGCGGCCTTCTCGAAGTCCCCGTCATCGTAGACGTGCACCACCAGGATCGGGCCGAAGTACTCGGTCGAGAACATCGCGTCGGTCGGGTCGGTGGAGACCACGACGGTCGGACGGACGAACCAGCCGACCTTGTCGTCGGTCTGACCGCCGACGACCACGTCGAGCTTGGCCTGCCGCTTGGCACGCGCGATCGCGGCCTTGTGCTTGGCGAAGGCGCGGTCGTCGATGACCGCACCCATGAAGTTGGAGAAGTCGGTGACGTCGCCCATCGCGATCGCCTCGACCTCCTGCAGGAAGGAGTCCTTCATCTTCGCCCACACCGAGCGGGCGACGTAGGCGCGGGAGGCCGCCGAGCACTTCTGGCCCTGGAACTCGAACGCGCCGCGGATCAGCGCGGTCTTCACCACCTCCGGGTCGGCCGAGGAGTGCGCCAGCACGAAGTCCTTGCCCCCGGTCTCCCCCACGATGCGCGGGTAGGAGCGGTAGGTCGCGATGTTCTCGCCCACCGTGCGCCACAGGTGCTGGAAGGTCGGTGTCGAGCCGGTGAAGTGGATGCCGGCCAGATCCGGGTGGGCCAGTGCGACCTCGGAGACCTCGATGCCGTCGCCGGGCAGCATGTTGATCACTCCCGGCGGGAGCCCGGCCTCCTCGAGGAGCTCCATGGTCAGCGACGCGGCCAGCTGCTGGGTCGGCGAGGGCTTCCAGATCACCGAGTTGCCCATCAGCGCCGGGGCGGTGGGCAGGTTGCCCGCGATCGCGGTGAAGTTGAACGGCGTGATCGCGTAGACGAACCCCTCGAGCGGCCGGTGGTCGGTGCGGTTCCAGACTCCCGGGCTGTTCGCGATCGGCTGGTCGGCGAGGATCTGCTTGGCGTAGTGGACGTTGTAGCGCCAGAAGTCGATCAGCTCGCACGCGGAGTCGATCTCGGCCTGGAACGCCGTCTTGGACTGTCCCAGCATCGTCGCGGCGTTGATCCGCTGCCGCCACGGCCCGGCCAGCAGCTCGGCGGCCCTGAGCAGGACGGCGGCGCGGTCGTCCATGTCCAGCGCCCGCCACTGCGGCGCCGCGTCGGTGGCGGCCTTGATCGCGGCCCGCGCGTCGGCCTTGGTGGCCGCCTTGAACCGGCCCAGCACGTGCTGGTGGTTGTGCGGCTGCACCACGGCGTACTCCGGCCCGCCCAGCGCCTTCCACCGGCCGCCGACGTAGCCGCGCAGGTTCTTCTCGCGGCGCTGCAGCCGCTCCAGCTCCCCCTCCAGCTCCTTGCGCTCCGCGCTGCCGGGGGCGTAGGTCAGGTTCGGCTCGTTGACCGGAGCGGGGGGAACAGTCGTCGCGTCCATGGCTCAGACATTAGTAGCCGAGCAGCGCGCCGAGCTCCTGGGTGGCGTACCAGCCGAGGTCGTCGTCGGGGTCGGCGCCGGCCGGGCGCTCGTGGGGGTCGGCGTGGACCGCGACCACGTCGCGCAGGGGTACGGCGCCGTCGGGATCGGCCACGTCGGCGACGACGACCACCCGTCGCCCGGGACCATCGAGCAGCTCCGCGGAGTCGGCCGCGGCCGCCATCAGGGCGGCGTACTCCTCCTCCTCGGTGTCGCCGCCGGCGAGGTAGCGCTCGGCGCTCGCGGGCAGCGACCCTTCGTCGCGGAGCCGCGCCAGGCCGGCCATGGTGGTGGGGAGGTAGATCCTCACGGCTTCGGCGCGGTCTTGCGGCGTCGCCCGCGCGGGATCTTGGGGCGGCCGCCGGTCGCGGTGTCGAGCAGCTCGGCGAGCGCCTCGGTGACGCACTGGCCCAGGACGTCGGCGTCGGGCACCAGGTCGCGGTCGGAGGTGATGCCGTAGAAGACCCGGCCGTCGTAGGACGTCACGCCGATGGCCAGGGCCTGGTCCGGGAGAAGCGGAGGGATCGGGAAGGTGCGCACCATCCGCGCGCCGGCGGCGTAGAGGGGCGACTGCGGTCCGGGCACGTTGGTGATGCAGATCTGGAACTCGCGGTTGGACTCGGCGGCGACGCGCGAGCCCACGGCATGGAACGTCGTGGGCGCGAAGCCCGCGATGCCGGCGAGCCGGTTGGCCGCCACCGCTCGGCCGGTCTCCGTGTGCGCCTGGAAGGAGTAGGAGACCTGGTGCAGCCGGACCACCGGGCTGCTCTCGGCGATCGGCAGGGTCACGAAGTGGGCCGCGATCTGGCTGCCCAGCGAGGTTGCCTCGAGCTCGCGGTCGATGACCGAGACGGGTACGACGGCCTGGATCTGGCGCAGTCCGCCCATCGACTCCGAGCGCGTCATCAGCCAGGCCCGCAGCGCACCGGTGAGCGTGGCGAGGATCACGTCGTTGACGGTGCCGCCGTGGACGTCGCGAACGGTGCGGTAGTCGGCGAGCGAGGTCTCGACGCCGATGACCCGGCGCTGCTGGGAGAGCTCACCGGAGAGTGCGTTGCCCCGGTCGGGCCGGCGGCCGGTCAGGCCGGACACCACCTTGCCGGCGCCCGAGGCGAGCCGGTCCGCGGCCCGCGCGGCCGAGGTGACCGCGTGGCGCACGGTGTCGAGCGCGACGTCGGGCTCGGTGAGGTTGTCGTGGATGGCCTCGACGAGGAGCGCGGCCCCGGACGGGTGCCGGTGCGGGCGCCAGTCGTCGCCGCCGAGGACCCTGACCTCGGGGTCCTTGTCGAGGAGCACCTGGCCGAGGTCGACGGTCTCGACGCCGTCGACCAGCGCCTGGTGGGTCTTGTAGAGCAGCGCGACCCGGCCGTCGGTGAGCCCCTCGACGAAGTAGATCTCCCACAGCGGCCGGCTGCGGTCCAGCGGGCGCGACACGATGCGGGCGACCAGCTCGCGCAGCTGCTCGGTGCTGCCCGGGCGGGGCAACGCCGAACGACGCACGTGGTAGCCGATGTCGAAGTGGTCGTCGTCGACCCAGACCGGGTTGGCCAGGTGGCCCGGGACGGCTTGCACGCGCTGCCGGTAGCGCGGCACGAACGAGATCCGGTCCAGGATCAGGGCCACGAACCGGTCGTAGTCGAAGCCGGCTCCAGAACCGTCGGAGCTCGCGGGGTCGAAGACCTCGACCGTGCAGTTGTGCCGAGGTGTCGTCGGGGTCTCGAGCTCGAGGAACGCGAGGTCGCGCTGGCGCAGCCGTTCGCTCAAGGCTCACCTCCGCTCCTCGTCGTTTGGCCGTCGTGGGATTCTTACAGAGGTCTCAGGTCGCCCCGGCATGCTGTCCACAGCATCGAGGGGCCTGTCGCCCCAGCCGACACCAGGAGGAACAAGTTGATCCGGCGCGCGCTCGCTGCCCTGACCCTGGTCGCGTGCACCGCCGGCCTCACCGCCTGCGGCGACGACGACAGCTCCGGGGACGGCTCCGGGGACAGCAAGGAGCTGCCGACCAAGACCATCAACGTCACCGTCTCCGGCGACAGCGTGACCCCCAACGGCGACCGGGTCGACGTGAAGGTCGACCAGCCCATCGAGCTGGTGGTCAAGGCGGACGCGGAGGGCGAGATCCACGTCCACTCCGACCCTGAGAAGGAGCTCGAGTACGGCGCCGGCACCACGACGCTGCCGCCGTTCACGATCGACAAGCCGGGCATCGTGGAGGTCGAGTCCCACGCGCTGGAGAAGACGATCGTCCAGCTCGAGGTGAAGTAGTCCCTTGAGGGTCCTCGACCTGTCGTCGGGCGGTTCGCTGGGCGGCTCGCTGGACAACGTGCTCGCCCACGGGATCGGCGGCTCGAAGGACCTCCCCATCCCGCTCGGCCTGACCATCGCGGGCGCCGTCGCGGCGCTCACGGTCAGCTTCACGGTCCTCGCCGTGGCGTGGCGGACCCCGCGGTACGACGCGGACACCTCCGGCCGACCGGCGCCGCCCTGGCTGACCCGGGTCGTCGAGTCACGGCCGTGGTTCGTGCTCTGGCGGGTGGTCGGGATGCTCGCCTTCGCCTACACGGTGATGGTCGCCATCGGCGGCGAGGACAGCCTGCTCAACCCGTTGTTCGGCATCTTCTACGTCCTGCTGTGGGTGGCCTTCGTCCCGATCTCGCTGCTCTTCGGGCCGGCGTACAAGGCGATCAGCCCGGTGCGGACCATCAACTGGGCCTTCGCCCGGCTCACCGGCGGAGACCCCGACCGGGGCGTGTTCACCTACCCGAAGCGGCTCGGCGCCTGGCCGGCCGCCGTCGGCCTCTACATGTTCGTGTGGATGGAGCTGGTGTACCCGTTCGCGACCGAGCTCGGCCCGGTGCGGCTGTGGCTGGCGGTCTACGTCGCGGTGATGCTGCTCGGTGGGGCGCTGTTCGGCAGCACGTTCTACGAGCACGCCGACCCGTTCGAGGTCTACTCCACCCTGGTCGCGCGGATGTCGGCGTGGGGGCGGCGGCGCAGGCTCGAGGGCGGCGACGACGAGCTCGTGATCCGCAGCCCGCTGGCCAACCTCGACGCGACCCCGGTCGTGCCCGGCCTGGTCGCGGTCGCGTGCGTGCTGTTCGGGAGCACGGCGTTCGACTCGTTCAAGGACTCCACCCGGTGGGTGAAGTTCATCCAGGGCAACGACGTGCAGGACCACGGCCTCACCACCCTGGTGAACAACGCCGGGCTGCTCGTCTTCGTGCTGGGAGTGGCGCTGGTCTTCACGGTCGGGACCATGCTGACCGGAGTCGGCCCGGACCAGCCCCGGCGCGAGCTGCCCAACCAGTTCGCGCACTCGATCGTGCCGATCGTGATCGGATACGTGCTCGCGCACTACCTGACCTACCTGCTCGAGGTGGGCCAGCAGACGATCGTCTACCTGAGCGACCCGTTCTCGACCGGCCACTCCAACTGGTTCGGGACGGCCAACTGGCAGGTCTCCTACTTCTTCTCCTTCCACCCGACCGCGCTGGCCACGATCAAGGTCCTGTTCGTGGTCACTGGGCACGTGGTCGGCGTGATCGCCGCGCACGACCGCGCCATCCGCCTGCTGCCGAAGAGGCACCAGCTCACCGGCCAGCTTCCGCTGCTGGCGGCGATGATCTGCTTCACCGCGGGCGGGCTGTACCTGTTGTTCGCGGCCTGACCTCGACGAGGCTGCGGGCCAGGCCGTCGACGGCGTTGGCGAGCGGGCTGTCGGCGTCGGTCTCCAGGAGCGTGCGCCCGGTGACGAGCGCGCGGTCGACCGTCGCGCGGTCCTCGGGCAGGAAGTGCAGACCGACCGGTCGTGCGAAGTCCGCCAGCATCTGGGTGATCGCCCGCTCGGTCCAGCCGATGGTGGACCGCATCCTGTTGACAACGACCCGGGTGGCCGTCGTCGGCCGGTGCTCCCGGAGGTCGACCAGCGCCCTTGCCAACCGTGAGAGACCGACCGGGTCGGCGGTGCCCACCACGACCACCTCGTCGGCGACCTCGAGGGCGGCGGTCGTCAGCCGGTGGCGCCCCGGACGGCCGCTGAGGTCGTCGTCCTCGAGGCTGAACCCGGTGTCGAGGACCACATGGCCCCGACGCCCGGCGAGCTCGGCGAGCAGCTC
The DNA here is from genome assembly GCF_036274455.1 of Nocardioides sp. Taxonomy (GTDB): domain Bacteria; phylum Actinomycetota; class Actinomycetes; order Propionibacteriales; family Nocardioidaceae; genus Nocardioides. The sequence goes on from NZ_DASUFR010000153.1 coordinate 13,903, forward strand.
GACCGTGCCGGCCCGCACCTCGCTCCACCGGTCGGGCCTCGGCAGCCCGGTCACCACCGTCAGCTGCCTGTCGAGCGACCGCTGGACGCCGGCGAACTGCTCCTCGAGCAGGCCCGTCGAGGCCAGCCGGGCCGCCGACAGCAGTCCGGAGACCTCGTCGAGCACGCCGAGGGCCTGCGCCACCGTGCCGCCGTAGGGGTCGACGTCGACCAGCGTCGTGGGCGCCCGCCTGCTCAGCGCCGCCGCGAGCGCGGTCGCGACCGTCGTACGGCCCGGGGCGCCAGCGGGTCCCCAGACCGCGAGGATCCGGCCGCCCACCGGCTGCGCGGGCGCCTCGGACGGCACCGGTGGCAGCGGCTCGGGGGCCTGGTCGGTGGTGATCGCGGCCGGGAGCTCCCCGACGTCGTCGAGGCAGGTGCGTACGCCGATCCGGCCGGCCCGCACCGTGCCGCCCTCGTCGGTCACGACCGCGATGGTCCGCACGCCGTGGTCCCCGAGGTGGTCGACGGCGGCGAGGTCGAGACCGGGCGCCTCGATGGCCACCACCGCGGTGTCGGCCTGGCCCGAGGTCGCGGTGGCGAGCAGGTCGTCGACGTCGACGCAGCGCTTGAGCACCACGAGGTCGCGCCGGCCGGTGAGCACTCGCAGCGCGCTCGTCTCCCACTGCGCACCCGCCGCGAGGAGGAGGACGACCTTCATCCGCGCCGGACCACGGTCAGGCTCGGTGCGTCGTAGCGGGCCAGCAACGCGAAGAACGCCGGCGCCGCGTCCGCGGCCACGCCGAGGACCAGCTGGCGCTTGCCGCTGGTGCCGAAGGACGACTCGAGCTCCGGTGCCGCGACGACCGTGGCACCGGTCAGCGCCGGGCCGGCCGGCGGGGACTGCTCCGCCTCGTCGCTGGTGGCGGCACTGATCGGCGCCACTACGTAGAGGTCGACCAGGTCACCTGGCTCGACGTCGGGCGGAACGAGCTCGGGCTCGACCGCGATGGGCACCTCGACCAGCCCGGTCTCGTCCGGCGTGCCGACCGCTGCGCGCGGAAGCAGCTCGCCGGCGCCGACGCTCCGGGTCAGCTCGAGGCCGGCCGGGAGCTCGTCGTCGACGGCGAAGTAGCCGTCCAGTGCGTCGCGGTCCGCGAACCGCACCCGCTGGGCGACCAGGTCGCCCGCGTCGACCCGCCGGCCTGCGCCGAGGTCGCCGGCCGCCGCCCAGACCCGCACGGTGTCGTCGGCCGCCGCGAGCACCCGCGCGCCCACGACGACGCTGGCCGCGACCAGGACGATGCCGATCCACAGCCGCGGGTCGCGCCACGCCGGCCGGTGACCGCGCAGGGCGGGCGGCACGTCCGTCGGCGACGGCGTGCGTCCGGGTGAGGACGCAGCGGCCGTGGCCTCCCCGAGATTGAGAGCCACAGGCACATCATGCACAGCGCGGCTTGACGCGGCCAGCGCCTCTCCACAGTTCGTGATCCCTGGGACCGGTGAGGACCGTGAGGTGCCACGATGGGGCCATGGCCGACCTTCCGCGCTTCTTGACGCTCGCGGACGTGGCCGAGCTGCTCAGCACCTCGGTGGCCCAGGTCTACGCGATGGTCCGGCGCGGCGACCTCCCGGCCATCAAGATCGGCGGTCGGGGGCAGTGGCGGGTCAGCGAGGACGACCTCGAGGCCTACCTCGCCGAGCTCAAGACGGCCACCAGGAAGTTCATCGACGACCACCCCTTCGAGTCCGGCGACGGCGCCGAGACCGAGGACGAGGACGCGATCCGCTGAGCCGCCCGGCCACTGCCGCACCCGGCTCAGGCGGCCAGGTGGAAGGTGCTGGCGAACCGGTCGAGGAGCTCGCCTCGGCCGCTGAGCACCGTGACCAGACCGGTCTCGATGGCGCGGTCCGGCGCGAGCTCGCCGGAGATGAGGCGACGGATCCCGGAGCCTGCGGCGAAGGCGAGGTCCGCGGGTCCGTCCTCGCGCGTCACGTCGAGCGAGGCGCCGTCCACCCTGATCAGCAGCTCGGCATGGCCCAACCGTGCCGCGTACGCCGTGGCCGGCAGCCCCACCGCGACCTGCGGCTGGAAGGCGGTGCGGAGCTCGATCGTCATCGAGTCGGGGGTGAGGACCTGACCTTCCCGGGGGTCGTCCAGGGCCTTGAAGCCCCACGCACCGAGCGCGAGCACCACCGGCTCGAGCTCGCGTCCGTACGCCGTCAGCTCATAGACGATCGCGCGCAGGCGCGGCACTCGGCGGATCACACCGGCCGCCTGCAGCTCCTTGAGCCGCGCCGCGAGGATGTTGCTCGGGATGCGCGGCAGCCCCGCGGCCAGCTCCCCGTAGCGGCGCGGCCCGACGAGGAGGTCGCGAACGATGAGCAGGGCCCAGCGCTCCCCCACGAGCTCCAGCGCCCGGGTCAGGCCGCCGTACTGTCCGTAGTCGCGTGCCGCCACCGGTCTCAGGCCTGTTGCTCCCGGTAGGCCTCCGGTCCCTGCTCGGCAGCGACCGGATCCATGTGGCCGAGCTCGACGACGTGCCCGTCGGGGTCGGTGAGCTGGCGCTGGTACATGAACCCGTAGTCGGCGGGGGGCTCCGCCTCGGTGCCGCCCGCGGCGACGCCGCGCGCCACTGCGGCATCGACCTCCTCGCGGCTGTCGAGGAAGATCGCCAGCGCGCCCCACACGGTCACCGCCGGGTCCCCGATCGGCCTGTCGGTGAAGGTCGCGAAGAAGTCGCGCACGAGCAGCATGATCGCGCTGCAGCCCTCCTCGACGACCACGCAGGCCGCGTTGTGGTCGGTCATGCGCGGGTTGATGGTGAAGCCGACGGCGGTGTAGAACGCCTTCGACCGCTCCAGGTCTGCCACCGGCAGGTTGACGAACATCGCGGGCATCAGGCAGGTCCTTCCGTCGGCTCGACGCGGCAGTGGAGCATCAGGAACCCGGTGGGCGAGACCGAGCTCCGGATCGGGGTGAGGCGCGTCGGTGGCACCCCGTCCAGAAGCCTGCGTCCGACGTCGCCGGCGACCGCCTGCGCGACCACGAGCCTGAGCTCGTCGACGAGGCCGGCGGCGAGCAGCGCCTGGGCGACCGAGATGCTGCCATGCACGCCGATGTCCCCGCCGGGCTCGCTCTTCAGGTCGCGCACGAACTCGACGAGCCCACCGTCGATCACCGTCGTGTTGGCCCAGCCGGTCTCGAGCGGTGACGAGGTCGCCACGAACTTCTGGACCTTGTTGATGAACGTCGCGAACGGCTCGATCGTGCTGTCCGGCCAGAACCTCGCCCAGCCGTCGAAGGTGCGGCGACCGAGGATCACGGCGTCCTGCGTGGCGATGACGTCCGCGCCGGCGGCGTCCACCTCGGCGTCGTCCCACGCGGTGAACAGGCGCTCGACGTTCTCCGCCACGCCGTCGAGCGACATGAACTCGTAGACGACGAGCTTCCGCTGGCTCACGGCCCGATCATCGTGGCGTTACTTGCAAAAAACAAGTGCCAGTTGACCCGGTGCGAGCGGCAGCTAGCCCACCTCCGAGTCCAAGGTGATGTCCAGGTCCTTCTCGTCCCCGTCCCTCAGCACGGTGAAGGTCAGCGTCTCTCCGGGCTGGTGGGAGCGGATCGAGACGATGAGCGCGATGCCGTCGGTGACCTTCTGACCGTTCAGGGCGACGACCACGTCCCCCTCCTCGAGGCCGGCGTGGTCGGCCGGGGTGTCGTCGATGACCTCGTCGATCTCGGCGCCGGACCCGTCCCGCTTGGCGGTCTGCACCCTGGCGCCGATGACCGGGTACCTCGCCTCGCCGGTCCGCAGGATCTGGTCGGCGGTGACCTTGACCTGCTCGATCGGGATAGCGAAGCCGACGCCGATGTTGCCGGCCTGGTCGCCACCCGTGGTCCCGCCGGTGGTGGCGATGGCGGAGTTGACCCCGATGACCTGCCCGAGCATGTTGACCAGCGGGCCGCCGGAGTTGCCCGGGTTGATCGCCGCGTCGGTCTGGACGGCGTTGATGAAGGAGGACGCGCCGCCGTCGCCGGTCGTGACCGGGCGCTCGAGCGCCGAGACGATGCCCGCGGTGACGGTCGAGGAGAGCCCGAGCGGCGACCCGATGGCGACCACGGGGTCGCCGACGTGCAGCGCCTTCGACGCCCCGAGCGAGGCGGGCTCCATCTGCTTGGCCTCGGCGCTGTAGAGCACGGCGAGGTCGTAGACGGGCGAGCGGCCGACGACAGTGGCGTCGTAGCGGTTGCCGTCCTGGTCCACGACCTCGATCGGACCGTCGTCCTCGTCGGCCTGCTCGACCACGTGGTTGTTGGTCACGATGTGGCCGGCCTCGTCGATCACGAACCCGGAGCCCGTGGCGCCACCCTCCTGGCCGTCGTACTCCGCGGAGATCTGGACGGTGCTCGGCAGCAGCGCCTGGGCGACGGCCGCCACGGAGGTCCTGCCGCCCTTGATCGGCGCGACGGTCTGCACGCCGGTGGCGGTCAGCCCCGAGCCGCTCGACGCGTCCTGGCCGCTCGACCCGTCCGTGCGGTGGTAGATCGCGCTGCCGGCGAAGCCGCCCACCAGCCCGAGGACCAGTGCGAGGGCCGCGATGGTCGGCCACATCCAGCCGCTCGGCCGGCCGCCGGCCGCCTCGGGCGGGGCGGGCGGGCCGGGCGGGGGCGGCGGGCCGGGCGGGAGCGGCAGGGTCGCCGACGGGGGGTACGACGGCGGCGTCCACGTGGGCCGCGGCCCGAGAGTCGCCCCCAGCGGCGCGCCGAGCGGCTGGGTCTCCTCCGTGCCCGAACCGGCCCCGTCGTCGTCGTTCACACCGTCATTGTTCCCGGTGGCACCCAATCGCACACCGAGAGGCCGCGATCAGGGCATCGGCACGGCGCGACGGTTGTGCATGCTCAGCCCGGTCGGCGCCGGAGTGCTGATCGAGGTGGTGGGCGCACGCCGGTCCACGGTCGGCGCGTCGGCGGGCGCGGCACCCAGGGCCAGGACACCCATCACGGCAGCTCCCGCGGCTCCTCCGCCGAGCGCAACGAGCGTGACCCGGCGCGGTCGGGGGTCCGGGGCGGAGGCGAGGTAGGCCTCGCCCGGCGGGACGCCGTGGGCGAGCGAGGACATCAGCGAGCCCTTGAGGGAGGAGGGCGCGGCGGCGGCCTCGAAGGAGAGGCCGGCCAGGCGGGTCTTCACCCATCCCTCGCGCTCGACCAGGTCGCGGCACTGGTGGCAGTCGTGCACGTGCGCCCAGGCCCGCTCCTCCTCGGCCGGCGCCAGCTGGCCGTCGAGCAGCGCGCTCACCCGGTCGCCGAGATGGCCGAGGTTGCCGATCATGCCCGCTCCCCGAGCGCGCGCAGCGGCGCGGTCACCGGGCCCGAGTAGCGGGCCCGCCCGGTGGCCGGTGCGCGGTGGGCGAGGGCACGCCGCAGCAGGGCGCGGCCGCGGTGGATCCGCGACCTGACGGTGCCGAGCTTGGCATCGAGGATCTCGGCGATCTCCTCGTAGGACAGGCCCTCGACGTCGCACAGCACCACGGCGGCGCGGAAGTCGGGGGGAAGGGTCGCGAGGGCGCGCTCGACGTCGTCGTCGAACCGCTGGTCGGTGTAGGCGGCGTCCGGGGGCGGCGACGCACTGGTCAGCCGGTCGGCCCGCTCGTCGGTCATCGCGTCGAAGCGGATGCGCTGCTTGCGACGCGCCTGGTCGAGGAACAGGTTGGTGGTGATCCGGTGCAGCCACCCCTCGAAGGTCCCGGGGGTGTAGGTCGACAGCGAGCGGAAGACCCGGACGAAGACCTCCTGGGTGAGGTCCTCCGCGTCGGGCCGGTTGCCGGTCAGGCGGTAGGCCAGGCGGTAGACCCGGTCGGAGTGCTGGTCGACGATCTCGTCCCAGGTCGGTACGGCGCCGGACTCGGGGCGGGCAACCTCCCGGGGGGCGTCGTCCATGGGGTTCGGGTCTCCTCTGCTGGGGGCCCACACGCTACGCGTGCTTCCTGAACGGACCCTGATAGCGGTACGTCGGGCTGAACGAACGGTTGCCCGGCGGTGTTCCCGCTGATCTCCGCCGGATCCGGATACGTTGCTGACATGACCGACCCGATCAGTACCGCGAGCTGGTCCTACTCCGAGGCGTTCGTCGCCGAGGACGACATCCTCGCCCGCGCTCGCGAGCGCGCCGAAGAGGTCGGCGTGGTGGCGATCGGCCCCGGGGGCGGGGCCGCGCTGCGCTTCCTGGCCTCGGTCCTCGACGCGCGGGCCGTCGTCGAGATCGGCACCGGGACCGGCGTCTCGGGGCTGTGGCTGCTGCGGGGCATGCGCTCCGACGGGATCCTGACCACCGTCGACATCGAGGCCGAGCACCAGCGGCTGGCGCGCGAGACGTTCACCGAGGGCGGCATCCCGACCCAGCGCGCCCGCACCATCGCCGGCGCCGCGCTCGACGTACTCCCCCGGCTGACCGACGGCCACTACGACATCGTCTTCGTCGACGGCGACAAGGCGGAGTACACCGCCTACCTCAAGGAGGCGCTCCGGCTGCTTCGACCCGGTGGCGTGGTGGCCTTCGACAACGCGCTCTGGCACGACCGGGTTGCCGACCCGTCGGTCCGCGACGAAGAAACCGTGGCGATCCGCGAGCTGATCCGCGAGGTCGGTGACGACGACGACCTGGTGCCGGTCCTGCTCCCGGTCGGCGACGGGCTGCTGATGGCGAAGAAGGAGTGGTCGCCCGAGTCGGAGTGACCTGGGCTGGATCCAGCCGGAGACCGTCAGCGGCCGATCCCGGCCAGCGGGTCGGCGGAACCGAGCCAGTCGAGGAGCAGCCGGGCACCGAAGCCGGTCGGGCCCTTGGAGTACTCGAAGCTGTCGGCCGGCGCGTCGCCGACCGAGGCGAGGTCGAGGTGCGCCCACGGGACCTTCCCGGCGAAGTGCTGCAGGAACAGCGCCGCGACGATCGCCCCCGGCCCGCCCGGGCCGTTGTCGGCGTCGGCCACCTTGGAGGAGAGCTTCTCCTCGTAGGCCGAGGTCAGCGGGAACCGCCACAGCGGCTCGCCCTCCCGGCTGCCCGACTCCAGCAGGGTGGCGGCCAGGACGTCGTCGGTCGCGAACACGCCGCCGACCTGCTGGCCCAGCGCGACCTTCATGGCACCGGTCAGCGTGGCCACGTCGACGAGCACGTCGGGCTTGACGTGCTCGAGCACCCACGCCATCGCGTCCGCCAGCACCAGCCGCCCCTCGGCGTCGGTGTTGGTCACCTCGGTGGTGCGGCCGCCGTAGTGGGTGATCACGTCACCGGGTCGCAGCGCGTTGCCGCCCACGGCGTTCTCGGCCGCCGGGACCAGCCCCACGACCTTCACCGGGCAGTCGACCGCGGTGAGCGCGGCCATCACCGCCATGACCACGGCCCCGCCGGTCATGTCGCGCTTCATGTTGACCAGCGCCTCGTGCGGCTTGAGCGTGAGGCCGCCGGTGTCGAAGGTGATGCCCTTGCCGACCAGGGCGACCGTGGGAGTACGCCGCCCGGCCCTGCGCGGGGTGTAGTCGATCCTGACCAGCCGCGGCGGCGTGGCGGAGGCCTGACCGACGGCGAGGATGCCGCCGAACCCGTCGCGGGCCAGCCGCTGCTCGTCCCAGACCTCGACGCCGAGGCCGTTGTCCTCGGCCAGCGCGACCGCCTGGTCGGCCAGCCAGGCCGGGGTCTTGAGGTTGGACGGCACCGAGGCGAGCGTCCGCGACAACCAGCTGGCGCCGCCCATGGCGACGGCCCGCTCCAGCTCGGGCCGGTCGTCGTCGGCGAGGCCGGCCAGCACGATCCGGGCCGCGGGCACGTGCTCGGGTGGCTGGTTGCGCCACGTGAACGCGAAGGAGCCCAGCGTCGCGCCCACCACGAACGGCTCCAGCCCGACCGAGGGCTCCACCGCCGGGATCGTCGTCGCCACGGCGCTGCGGTCCAGGACCGCGCGCGCCAGGGCGGCACCGGCCCGGCGGAAGTCGTCGGCCGCCGCGGCCCCCAACCCGACGAGCAGCACCTGGCGGAGCTCGGCATTCTCCGCAGCGCCCAGCGGGACCGGCACGACGGTGATCTCGCCGGTCTTGCCGGTGGCGTGGTCGGCGTCGAGCACGGCCAGGAGGTCGACGTCGAGCAGCTCGCCCACCTCGTCGCTGCCCGGCCCGAGCAGGACCGTATCGTCGCCGGCGAGGACGGGCAGCGCGATCACGTCCACACCCGTCAGGGCGTGCGGACGGGCCGCCGTGACGGCGAACTGGGGCGGAGAGACCTGGGTCGGGAGCGTCGGCGAGGTGCTCACCGGGTCGGGTTCCCCCGAGAAGGAGCTGCGGCCATCGGGCGGTGGTCGACCCGCCCGCTAGCCGACAACGTCCTTCAGCTTGTCGCCGAGGTCACCTGCCTCCTCGGCGTTCAGCTCCACGACGAGGCGGCCACCGCCCTCCAGCGGCACGCGCATCACGATGCCGCGGCCCTCCTTGGTGACCTCCATCGGACCGTCGCCGGTCCGCGGCTTCATCGCCGCCATGCGGCACCCTGCCTTTCGCGTCAACAACAAGCTCGGGCCGCTCGGGACCGAGGACGCCGTACGGCGCAGGACCATTATCCCTCATCCGACAGGCCAGGGGGCACACTGCCTCCATGACCGCGTCGGCGCCGGAGAGCGCACCTGTCCTGTACGACGTCATCGAAGGAGTGGCCACGATCCGGCTCAACCGGCCCGAGGCGATGAACAGCCTCGACGTCGCGACCAAGGAGCTGCTCCGCGAGACCGTGCAGCACGCCGCCGAGGACACGGCGGCACGGTGCGTCGTCCTGACCGGCACCGGGCGCGCCTTCTGCACCGGCCAGGACCTCAAGGAGCACGTCCAGCTGCTGCAGAGCGGGAGCAGCGAGGAGCTGTTCACCACGGTCGAGCGCCACTACAACCCGATCGTCACCGCGCTGGCCACGATGGAGAAGCCGGTGGTGGCGGCGGTCAACGGCGTGGCGGCCGGCGCCGGTGCCTCGCTCGCCATGGCCTGCGACCTGCGGATCGTGGCGGAGACCGCCGGGTTCAACCTGGCCTTCGCCAACGTCGCCCTCTCCTGCGACACCGGCTCGAGCTACACCCTGCAGCGGCTGGTCGGCGTGGCCAGGGCGCTGGAGCTGCTCTACTTCCCGCGCACCGTCAAGGCCGACGAGGCGCTGTCCCTGGGGTTGGCCACCCAGGTGGTGCCGGCCGACGAGCTCGACGCGACCGTGGCCGACGTCGCGGGCCGGCTGGCCGCCGGCCCGACGGTGGCGCTCGCCTCGATGCGGAGGTCGGTGGCCTTCGCCGCGTCGCACACCTTCGAGGAGGCCCTGGAGCTCGAGGGCCGGATGATGTCCCGCACCGGCGCCACCGCCGACCACCGCGCCGCCGTCGACGCCTTCCTCGCCAAGGAGAAGCCGGTCTTCGAGGGCCGCTGACCCGCCGGGCCCAGAACGCGCGGGTCAGCGTCCTCCGAAGGAGCCGAACGCCCTGAAGATCCGGAGCACCTGACGGGGTGCGACCGCCCGCATGAGCCGCTTGGGCGGGTGGGCGCCGTACTCGACGGTGAGGGCGAACCCGTCGAAGTTGTGGTTGAACCAGCCGGTCATGGTGCCATGGCAGACGCCGCCGCAGTCGAGCGTGGTGGCGGGGAGTCGCAGGGTGTGCGCCACCTTGCGGGAGAACCCGGGCCGCTTGTTGTCGGTGTCCACGCCGTGCAGCGGCTGGTGGAAGCTGAGCACGTAGTCGGGCTCGACCCGGCCCAGGAACCGCATCATCGCCTTCGTCTCCGGCTCGGAGCCGGCGTGGGCACCCGACTCGTAGTTCCCGTCGAGGTCGACCCAGTGGTAGGGGTAGTTGCGGTTGAGGTCGACCCCGTGCGCGTTGCGGCGGTGATGGGCGGCCAGGCCGTCGGGGTTGTAGGTCGGCACCAGCCACAGGTCCGCCCCGTGGATGGCCCGGGCCTTGCGCAGCGCGGTGAGGATCTGCCGCGGGGCGCCCTCGTTGCCGTGCATGGCCGCGACCAGGACGACGGTCGGCCCCTTGCGACCACCGATCGGCCGGTCGTCGAGATGCCAGGCGACGATCGGCCGGCCGCGGACGGACTTGCCGATCACCGTCTGCTCCAGCACGTTGCCGCGCTCGGCGGTGTGCTCGGGCGCGGCCGACGAGGGTGGTACGGCGAGCGGCGCGCCCACGAGGGCGGCGAGCAGGACGAGGTTCCGGACGAACCGGCGGCGCATCAGACGGCGTTGGGGCTGAGGTAGACGTAGGTGAACACGATCACGCCGACCAGCATGCCAACGTGGGCGAGCACCGAGAGACCCGGCCCGTCGGACCAGCGGTCGGACTGGCCCTCGGAGGCGTGCCTCCCGTGGCTGGGTAGCCAGCGGACGAGGATCAGCAGCCCCGCGATGGCAGTGATCCAGAAGAACCCCAGCCCGATGATCCCGACCGTCGAGCGGGCCGCCGCGTTCGTCGAGAGCAGCAGGAAGATGGTCCAGAACACGATGGCCAGCACGCCGCAGACCGTGTGGACGTCGAGCAGCCGGTTGCCGACGTGGAACCGCCCGGCACCCTGCCCACCCCGCATCCGCAGGCGCGTGAGCACCACGACCACCGCCGCGAGGGCGGTGAGCACGTAGGTGATGACAGACAGCGACACGGGCCGAAGTGTGCCTCAGTCCGCCGGGTCGTGGCCACGGGCCTCACGGCCCGTCGGCGTGTCGGCAACGTTGCCCTGACCCTCGGGGTCGGGTGGGGACGCCTGCTCCTCCAGCTGCGTGGCGAGGCGGTCCAGCAGTGCGTCCACCTCCGACATCCGGTAGCCGCGGAAGGCCAGAGAGAAGCGCACCCGGCGGACGTCGTCGGCCGACAGCGGCCCGCCCTTGGGGACCAGGGCGTCGGGGCGGTCGTCGTACGCCTGCGACATCGGGGCGCCGCGTCCCGCGGCCAGTGCGGCCACACCGCCCATCACGAGGACGACCAGGATCGCGAAGAACCACATCATCGGCTCATCACCCCAGCCATCACCGCGCCGCTCGCGCTTCCACCATCAGCCGGACCGCCTCGTCGACGTCGTCGGTGAGCTGCAGCATGTCGAGGTCGGCCTGGTTGATCTTGCCATCGGCGAGCGCCACGTCGCGCAGCCACCCCAGGAGCCCGGCCCAGTAGTCGCTGCCGATCAGCACGATCGGAAACCGGGTCACCTTCTGGGTCTGCACCAGGGTCAGCGCCTCGAAAAGCTCATCGAGCGTGCCGAAACCACCGGGCAGCACCGCGAAGCCCTGGGAGTACTTGACGAACATCGTCTTGCGGGCGAAGAAGTAGCGGAAGTTGACGCCGATGTCGGCCCACTCGTTGAGCCCGGACTCCCACGGCAGCTCGATGCCGAGCCCGACGCTGACCCCGTCGGCCTCGCTGGCGCCCCGGTTCGCCGCCTCCATCGCGCCCGGCCCGCCGCCGGTGATGACCGCGAATCCGGCCCGGGCCAGCTCCGCGCCGAGTCGCTGGCCGAGGGCGTACGCCGGGTGGTCGGCCGGCGTGCGCGCGGAGCCGAAGACCGCGACCGCCGGCCCCAGCTCGGCCAGGGCACCGAACCCCTCGACGAACTCGGCCTGGATGCGGAGCACGCGCCAGGTGTCGGTGTGCACCCAGTCGGTCGCACCCCGTGAGTCGAGCAGCCGCTGGTCGGTGGTGATGCCGTCGACCTGGTCGCGACGCTGGATCACGGGGCCCTTGGACTTCGACCTCACCATGACGTGAGCCAGTCCCTCAGCTGCTGCTCGCAGCGCTCGATGTGCTCCACGGGCACGTGCTCCTCCTGCTTGTGGGCGAGCATCGGGTCGCCCGGGCCGAAGTTGACCGCCGGGATGCCGAGGCCGGTGAAGCGGGCCACGTCGGTCCAGCCGAACTTCGGGTTGACCTCGCGTCCGACAGCCTCGATGAAGGCCTTCGCAGCCGGCCGGTCGAGCCCCGGCAGGGCCCCCGGCGCGCTGTCGACCACGGTCACGTCGTACCCCTCGAAGAGGTCGCGCACGAACTGCTGCGCCTCTGCCTCGCTGCGGTCGGGGGCGAAACGGTAGTTGACGTCGACCACGCACTCGTCGGGAAGCACGTTGCCGGCCACGCCGCCGCGGATGGCGACGGCGTTGAGCCCCTCGTGGTACTCCAGCCCGTCGATGAGCGGCCTGCGCGGCCGGTAGTCGTTGAGCCGCTCGAGGATCGGAGCTGCGCGGTGGATGGCGTTGACGCCCTTCCAGCTGCGGGCGGAGTGGGCGCGCTCGCCGACGGCACGCACCTCGACCCGGATCGTGCCCTGGCAGCCGGCCTCGACCTCGGCGTTGGAGGGCTCCATGAGGATCGCGAAGTCACCGCGCATGAGATCTGGGGCGTGCTGGCCGAGGAGGTTGAGCCCGTTGAGCTCCGACTCGATCTCCTCGGCCTCGTAGAGGATGAAGGTGACGTCGCGGTTGGGCTCGGGCACGGTCGCGGCCAGCCTGAGGATGACCGCATCGCCGCCCTTCATGTCACAGGTGCCGAGGCCGTGGAGCACCTCGCCCTCCGGGGTCAGCTCGCGCCGCGCCGGGAGGTTGTCGTTGACCGGCACCGTGTCGAGGTGGCCGGCGATCACGACCCGCTCGCCGCGGCCGAGCTCGGTGCGGGCGACGACGGTGTTGCCGTGCCGGGTCACCGTGAGGTGGGCGCATTCCGACAGCGCGGCTTCGACGGCGTCCGCGATCGCCTGCTCGTTGCGGCTCACCGACTCGATGTCGACGAGCTGGACCGTCAGGTCGACGGCGTCCGTGGTCAGGTCGAGCGTGGGCACCGGGCAATCCAATCAGGCCGAGCTCAACCAGCCGCCTCGACGTAGGCCGCCAGCTTGGTGAGCGACATCCGCGTGCCGGTCCGGTTGTCCTGCGGCGGCACGACGTCCGGGAGCCCCTCGTGCAGGACGTCGAGCTGCGTAGCGCCATCCGCGTCGCGCAGGGTCCAGGTCATCGTCATCGACCCCTGCAGCTCGGGGTCGTCGGTGTCGAACGCGAGCCGCTCGACCACGAGCTCGTCCGGCACCAGCGTCTCGAAGTGACCGGAGTAGGTGTCGGTCGCCCCCTCGGTCTTGCCGGTCCGGTCCTCGGCGCGGTAGGTCAGCGAGACCCGGAACCGGCCCCCCTCCCGCGGCTCCCACTCATGGATCGACGCGGTCATGTCGTCGGGCACCCGCCAGGTCTGGATCGCCACGGGGTCGAGCAGCGCGGCGTACACCCTGTCCCGAGGCGCCCGGACCAGCTGCGTTGCGCGTTGACTGTACACGCGTCCACTCTAGGTAGGGCAGAACTAGAACTCGTTCTAGTTCTGCCCTACGCTTCCCGAATGCGCAACGGCGTCGTGCTGTTCTCCTCCGACCGCGGGATCAGGCCGGCCGACCTCGCCCGGGCTGCCGAGGAGCGCGGCTTCGACACCTTCTACGTGCCCGAGCACACCCACATCCCGGTGCGGCGAGACGCAGCACACCCGGGCACCGGTGACGCGACACTCCCCGACGACCGCTACAGCCGCACCCTCGACCCGTGGATCTCGCTGGCCACCGCCGCCCAGGTCACCTCGCGGATCCGGCTCTCGACGGCGGTCGCCCTGCCGGTCGAGTCCGACCCGATCACGCTCGCGAAGACCATCGCCACGCTCGACCACCTGTCCGGCGGCCGGGTCGACATCGGCGCCGGCTTCGGCTGGAACACCGACGAGCTCGAGGACCACCACGTCCCCGCGGACCGCCGCCGGACCGTGCTCCGCGAGTACGTCGAGGCGATGCGCGCGCTCTGGACGCAGGACGAGGCGGCCTACGACGGCGAGTTCGTCTCCTTCGGCCCGTCGTGGGCCAACCCCAAGCCGGTCCAGCCGCACATCCCCCTGGTCATCGGCGCCGGCGGCGGCCCGAGGACGTTCCGCTGGATCGCCCGGCACGCCGACGGCTGGATGACCACCCCGACCCAGACCGACATCACCGGGCACATCGAGGCACTGAGGTCCACCTGGACCGCCGAGGGCCGCGCCGGCGTCCCGGACATCCGCGTCCTCATCGCCTCCCGCCCCGATCCCGCCGACCTGCTCGCCTGGGCCGAAGCCGGCGTCTCCGAGCTCATCTGGGGCGTCCCCGACAAGGCCGAGGACGAGGTGCTCGCCCACCTCGACAGGCTTGCCGAACGTTTGGCTCTGGCCGGGACCTGACCACCGCTGCTCGGAGCGAGGTGCGAGCGCAGCAGGCCTCGACGGCTCGAGCTTGTCGAGACCACCAGATGCGCCGGCTGCAGGCATCTCGACAGGCTCGATGAGCGGGGTGGAGTCAGCCTCTCGCCACCGACACCCAGGCCTTCTCGCCGTCGCCGACGGTGACCTCGGTGGCGCCGTCGGGGCGGCCGCCGTCGACCGAGTACGACGTCGCGAGGGTCTCCTCGGTGACCAGCCGCTCGTGGGTGCGGGCGGCGGCCTGGACGGCGTCCGTGCCCCCGACGGTGAGCGAGATCCGGTCGGAGACGTCGAGGCCGGCATTGCGGCGCGCCTGCTGGACGGCCCGGACCAGGTCGCGGGCCAGCCCCTCGGCGGCCAGCTCGGGGGTGACCGCGGTGTCGAGGACGACGAAGCCGCCGGTCGGCAGGACGCCGACCGCGGCCGACTCGTCAGCGGCACCCGCGACCGTCTCGAGGGCGTACTCCCCCTCGAGCAGCTCCAGCCCGCCCGCGGTCACGGTGCCGTCCTCGGCCACCGACCAGTCGCCGGACTTCGAGCCCTGGATCGCCTGCTGCACGTCACGACCGAGCCGCGGACCGGCCGCGCGGGCGTTGACGGTGAGCTTCTGCGAGACGCCGTACGACGCCGCCTCGGCCGCGCCCGCGGCCAGGAGCCGGACCGACTTCACGTTCACCTCGTCGGCCACGATCGACTCGAAGCCCTCGAGAGCGGCCGGGTCGTCGACCACCACGGTGAGCGACGCCAGCGGCAGCCGGTTGCGCAGGCTGCCCGCCTTGCGCAGCGACGAGGTGGTCGAGCAGACCTCGCGGACCTTGTCCATCGACGCCACCAGCGCGTCGTCGGAGGGGAGCTCGTCGGCCGCGGGCCAGTCGGCCAGGTGCACCGACCGCCCGCCGGTGAGCCCGCGCCAGATCTCCTCGGTGGTCAGCGGCAGCAGGGGGGCGGTGACCCGGCACACCGTCTCGAGCACGGTGAAGAGCGTGTCGAAGGCGTCGGTGTTGTCGCCCCAGAACCGGTCGCGCGAGCGCCGGATGTACCAGTTGGTCAGCACGTCGATGAACTGCCGCGTCGTCTCGCAGGCATCGGCGATCGCATAGCCGTCCATCTCGGCGGAGACCTTCTCGACGTACTGCCGGCACTTGGCGAGGAGGTAGCGGTCGAGGGGGTCGGTCGAGTCGGTACGACGGCGCGCGTCGTAGCCCTGCCCCTGACGGGCGGCGTTGGCGTAGAGCTGGAAGAAGTACCAGCTGTTCCACAGCGGGATCATCACGATCCGCACCGCGTCGCGGATGCCCTGCTCGGTGACGATCAGGTTGCCGCCGCGCAGGATCGGGCTCGACATGAGGAACCAGCGCATCGCGTCGGCACCGTCGCGGTCGAAGACCTCGCGCACGTCGGGATAGTTGCGCAGCGACTTCGACATCTTGTTGCCGTCGGAGCCGAGCACGATGCCGTGGCTGATGCAGTTCTCGAACGCCGGCCGGTCGAAGACGCCGCTGGCCAGGATGTGCAGCGTGTAGAACCAGCCGCGGGTCTGGCCGACGTACTCGACGATGAAGTCGGCCGGGAAGTGATGCTGGAACCAGTCGGAGTTCTCGAAGGGCACGTGCACCTGGGCGAACGACATCGAGCCGGAGTCGAACCACACGTCCAGCACGTCCGGCACCCGCCGCATCGTCGACCCCTCGCCCTCGGGACGCGGGTCGTCCGGGTTCGGCCGGGTCAGCTCGTCGACGTAGGGCCGGTGCAGGTCGGGCTCACCCTCCCGGTTGCGCGGCAGCCGGCCGAAGTCGCGCTCGAGCTCGGCGAAGGAGCCGTAGACGTCGATCCGCGGGTACGTCGGGTCGTCCGACACCCACACCGGCACCGGGGAGCCCCAGAACCGGTTGCGGGTGATCGACCAGTCCCGGGCGTTCTCCAGCCACTTGCCGAACTGGCCGTCCTTGGTGTGCTCGGGCACCCAGTTGATCTGCTGGTTGAGCTCGAGCATCCGCTGCTTGAACGCCGTCACCTCGACGAACCACGACGACACGCCCTTGTAGATCAGCTTCTCGCGGCAGCGCCAGCAGTGCGGGTAGCTGTGCTCGTAGGTCTCCCGGCGCAGCAGCAGCGTCCCGGGGGTGACGCTGCCGGTGCCGGCCTTGAGGTCGTCGATGATGTGCAGGTTGGCGTCGAAGACGAGCATCCCGGCGTACTCGTGGACCGGCTCGGTGAACCGTCCGTCCTTGCCGACCGGCATCACCGACGCGATGCCCTCGCGGTCGGTGACCTCCTTGTCGGCCTCACCGAACGCGCCCGCGCTGTGCACCAGCCCGGTGCCGTCGGTGGTCGTCACGAACTCGTCGCCCGCCACCACCCGGAACGCGTTGGCGTGACCCGCGAAGTAGGTGAACGGCGGCGCGTAGGTCAGCCCGACCAGGTCCGCACCGGTCCCGCGCCAGACGACCTCTGGGGAGTCGCCCAGCTCGCGCGCGTACGCCGGCAGCCGCGCCTCGGCGAGGAGCAGCCGCAGGCCCCGGTCGTCGGTCCGGTGCTCGACGACGACGTAGTCGATCCCGGTGCCGACCATCACCGCGAGGTTGCTCGGCAGCGTCCACGGGGTCGTGGTCCAGGTGAGCAGCAGGACGTCGCGCAATGGCCCGTCGGAGGTGACCGGGAACCCGACGCTGACCGCGGGGTCCTGGACGTTCTGGTAGACGTCGTCGTCCATCCGGAGCTCGTGGTTGGACAGCGGCGTCTCGTCGTTCCAGCAGTAGGGCAGGACCCGGAAGCCCTCATAGACCCAGCCCTTGTCGTAGAGCTGCTTGAACGCCCAGATCACCGACTCCATGTAGTCGGGCTCGTAGGTGCGGTAGTCGTTGTCGAAGTCGACCCAGCGCGCCTGCCGGGTGACGTACTCGCGCCACTCGGAGGTGTACTTCATCACCGAGGCGCGGCAGGCCTCGTTGAACTTCTCGATGCCGAGCTCGAGGATCTCGTCGGTGGTCTTGATGCCGGCCAGGCGCATCGCCTCGAGCTCGGCCGGCAGGCCGTGGGTGTCCCAGCCGAAGCGGCGCTCGACCCTGCGGCCGCGCATGGTCTGGTAGCGCGGGACGACGTCCTTGACGTAGCCGGTGAGCAGGTGGCCGTAGTGCGGCAGCCCGTTGGCGAACGGCGGGCCGTCGTAGAAGACGAACTCGTTGCTGCCGTCCTCCCCCGCCTCGCGTGCGTCCACGCTGGCCTGGAAGGTGCGGTCCTGCTCCCAGTAGGCCAGCACCCGCTCCTCGATCTCGGGGAAGCGAGGGCTCGACGGGACGCTCTCGGAGCCAGACTTCGGGTAGCTCATCGCGGTCTCTCTGCTCGTCGTTCTCGTGTGCCACGAGGACGACGTGCGCCGCGGTACCACCTCGTTTGCCCGTCCGGGGACGGACCACTCGTTCACGGCTGTGACGGGCCCACCCGTCCGGTTCTACTGACCCGATGAAGCTGGGGGTTCTTCCGGAGGCTCGCCGCTGATGACGGCTCGAACGCCTGTGGCTCCAGCCTACGGCGACCGGCGGGCCACGCGCGAATCAGTTGGCGGCGAGCCAGGCGACGACCTGCTCGGCGGCGGCCTCCGCGTCGGTCTGCTCGGTGTCGATCCGCAGGTGACGGTGCCGGTCGAGGAGCGCGTGCGCGGGCAGGGTCACGCCCGGCTCGGTGTTCATGACGAAGGCGTCCTCGCGCTCGAGCAGGTGCGCCTCGGACCAGGCGAGGTCCCGCTTGGAAGGTTTCAGCGCCAGCCGGTCCCCACCGCGGTTGCGCACCACCCGGGTGTCGAGGCCCGCGGCCAGCTCGACGAAGGAGACGGGCAGCCCCGCATCGGCGTACGGCGCGATCAGCGACTCCACCCACCGAGCGTCCCTCTCGCCGATGAGGTTCCAGACCTGGGTGAGCATCAGCGACACACCCGCGGCGGCCCCCTCCTCGACGACGCGGCGACGGAACTCGCCGCTCAGCCGCACGAACGGCGTCGTGCCGTCGCCGAAGACTTCGGCCAGCGGCTCGATCGTGTGGTGGTTCATGAAGAGCCGGAAGTCGCTCCGGTCGCAGATCGCCCGTCCGACCGTCGTCTTGCCGACCGCCGGCGGGCCGAAGATCATCGCCAGCTCGCCCGCTGTCCGGCTCACCCGCGCAGGATCCGGCGCAGATCCAGTGGAACGACGAGACCCGCCAGCTCGATCTCCGCCTCGGGGTGATCATCGTCGAGCAGCGCCGACACGCCCCAGTCACCGTCGGTGTTGCGCATCACCTCGATCGTGCGGTCGTCCGGGTCCACCACCCAGTACTGGCCCACGCCAGCCTCGGCGTACTCACGCGACTTGCGGACCAGATCCTCCGAGCGCGTGCTCGGTGAGAGCACCTCAGCGCACAGCAGAGGTGGGTCGCTGACCCAACGGCTGTGCTGGCGCTCGGCGACGACCATCAGGTCCGGACGGCGCAGCCGATTGCGAGGCAGCATCAGCGGCACCTCGGTCATCACCTGGTCGTCGGGGAAGAAGGCGAGCAGCACCGCGCCCAGCTTGATCACGGCCGTGCCGTGGTCGGGCACAGGCGGGACGTTCACGATGACGACCTCGCCGTCGACCCACTCGGCCTTGGGCTGCTCGGGCAGGTTGAGGTAGTCCTCCCACGACATCCGTAGGCGCTCCAGCGCGGGCACGGCACCTCCCACCGGTCGCAGCGACACATCGACGCTCCTTCCATGATGGACCCGAGAGCGGGACCGGGCCAGCGTGGCAGCGCCGAGCGATACCGCGTTGCGCTCCTCCACAGGGGGAGGGTTGGCTCGGTCGTCATGAGCGACATGTGGCTGCCCGAGGACCAGGACCCGCGCACGCAGGGGAACCCGCAGGGCGAGAAGGCGACCTACGTGGAGTACCTCGCCAACTACCGGCTCACCCTGCGGATGAAGTGTGACGGCCTGTCGCCGGAGCAGCTGGCCACCCGGAGCGTGCCGCCGAGCACGCTGAGCCTGCTCGGGCTGGTCCGGCACATGGCGCGGGTGGAGCACAACTGGTTCCAGCGGACCGCGCAGGCCACGGGTGAGGACCGGCTCTACTGGAGTGCCGAGGACGACGACCTCGACTTCAACGGCGTCGAGCCGACCCAGGCGTGCGTGGACGACGCGTTCGCGAGCTGGCAGCGCGAGATCCGCAAGGCCGAGGAGTGGCTCGCCGGCGTGGCGGAGTCCGACCTCGGGCGCGAGCTGCCGATCGCCGGCCACCCGGACGACGTGGTGAGCCTCCGTGACCTGGTGGTGCACATGATCGAGGAGTACGCGCGGCACTGCGGCCACGCCGACCTGCTGCGCGAGTGCATCGACGGGCGGACCGGCCAGTGAGCGCAGCCCGGACAACCGGACGCAGCTCGTCCGGAACCGCTGGTTGGGTAGCACCATGAGCGCACCCGAACCGTCCGCACCCCCGACCAACGAGCTGGACAGCATCCGCCGCTGGCTGGCCGACCTGCGCGCGAGCGTCGAGCGGAAGTCTGACGGGCTCTCGCCCGAGCAGCTGGCCGCCCGCTCCGTCCCGCCCTCGTCGCTGTCGGTCCTCGGCCTGGTGCGACACCTGGCGCAGATGGAGCACTTCTGGTTCGTCAAGACCCTCTCGCGCAGCGACGAGCCGCAGCTCTACGTCGAGGACGGCGACTGGGACGCGCAGTTCCGTGGTGCGGTCGCCGACCAGGCCGTCGTCGACGACGCCTTCGCCACCTGGCGCAGCGTGCAGGCCCGGGCCGACGAGGTGCTGGACCACCTCGACGCCTCCGACCTGAACTTCGTCTGGGACCCGGAGGACCGGATCGGCTCGGTCCGCGACGTGCTGCTGCAGGTCGTCTACGAGTACTCCCGGCACTGTGGCCACCTCGACCTGCTCCGCGAGGCGATCGACGGCCGGACCGGCGAGTAGTCAGTCGACGTACATCACCTCGAGGCCCAGCCACCGCGCAAGGTCCTCGATCTCGGCGGCCACCGCCTCGCGGGTCTCGGCCGGCCACTCGAAGTCCTCGTGGACCCGGTCGACGCGCAGCACGCCCTCCTCGGGCTCGGCGGTGGCGTCGAGCTTCCCGACCAGCCGGTCGCCGTGGAGGATCGGCAGCGCGTAGTAGCCCCAGATGCGCTGCTCGACCGGCTTGTACATCTCCAGCTGGTAGTCGAAGTCGAAGAGCTGGTCGAGCCGCTTGCGGTCCTGGACCAGCCGGTCGAACGGCGAGAGCAGCGCGGCCCGGCCGGTGAACGGCCGGTCCAGCAGCGAGGGCTCGACCCGCCACGCGCCGCGGACGCCCTCGACCACGGCGGGCTCGCCGACCTCGCCCACGTTGAACCCCTCCCAGACCGGGTCCGCGGGTCTCCCGCGGGCCAGCCCGAGCGACCGGAGCCGGCGCTCCTGACGGAGCCGGAGAGCCTCGTCGGGATCGGGCACCGGGTCGTCGGGGTAGACCCGCTCGGCGAGGTCCCAGAGCTTCTGCCGGCCCTCACGGCCGGCGGCGGCCACCTCGCCGCGCGCGACCATCAGCTTGAGCAGCTGCTGGACGTTGCGGTTGTTGTTCCAGCCGGACGACGGCCACGGCACCTCGCAGGTGTCGTCGAACGCGCTCGTTGGAAGTGGCCCCTCGCGACGGAGCTGGTCGAGGATCTCGAGCCGGCAGCCGTTGTTGGCCTCGACCCACCGGGCATTGTCACGCTGCCACTCACGCAGCGGCTCGCGGCCCGGCCACAGTGTCATCTCGGCCCGGAACAGCGCGAGGTCCTCACTCGGCCGCGCGAAGCCCTGGTGCTCGAGCAGCAGCTGCCGGTCGACCAGGTCGACCAGCTCCGCACAGTCGTAGGACGACCCGATCCGGCTCCACAGCACCAGGTCTGCGGTGGGAGCACCGAGCGGGGCGGTGGGCTCGGTCTGCAGGACCGTGAGGTGCCGCACCACGTCGAGCACGTCGTCGGGCCGGGGCAGGTCGAGCAGCTGCGCCTGCAGGCAGATCCGCCGGGCGTCGGCCTTGGTGAGCTCGTGGACCACGACGTGACCCTAGGTCGCCGGACCGACACCCCCGGTCGATAGGGTCGAGACCCGTGAGCGACGCACCGACGCCAGTGACCGGCGGAGCCTGGGGCCACGCCCTGGTCACGCTCGACGAGGGCGGCACCGTTCTCGACGCGTGGTTCCCGGCGCCGGCCCTCGGCCACCCCGACGGCAGCGAGGCGCCTGCCGAGCTGGCCGCACTGGCGACCGCGGACGACGTACGCCGGGTCAGCCGCGAGGTGCGCCCGGTGGAGGTCGAGGACCTGCAGGAGGCGCCCGCCGGCGCCGAGGACGCCTGGCTGCGGCTGCACCTGCTCAGCCATCGCCTGGTGAAGCCGCGGACGATCTCGATGGACGGCATCTTCGGGGTGCTCACCAACGTCGTGTGGACCTCCGCCGGGCCCTGCGCGGTGGCCGGTTTCGAGGCGACCAGGGCCCGCCTGATGGCGAGCGGGCAACGGGTCACGGTCTACGGCGTGGACAAGATCCCGCGGATGGTCGACTACGTGTTGCCCACCGGGGTCCGGATCGCCGACGCCGACCGGGTCCGGCTCGGCGCCCACCTCGCCGAGGGCACGACGGTCATGCACGAGGGGTTCGTCAACTACAACGCCGGCACGCTCGGCACCTCGATGGTCGAGGGTCGGATCTCCGCCCACGTCGTGGTGGACGCCGACTCCGACGTGGGCGGTGGCGCCTCGATCATGGGGACGCTCTCCGGTGGCGGCACCGAGGTGGTCTCGGTGGGCAAGCGGTGCCTGATCGGGGCCAACGCCGGGATCGGCATCTCCCTCGGCGACGACTGCGTGGTCGAGGCCGGCTGCTACGTCACGGCCGGCACCAAGGTCACCGTCATGGACATCGACGGCAAGCCCAAGGTGGTCAAGGCGCTGCAGCTGTCCGGCGCCGACAACATCCTGTTCCGCCGCAACTCGGTGACCGGCGCTGTCGAGGCTGTGCCGTGGCGCAGAGACGGCGTTGCGCTGAACGCCGCGCTGCACGCCAACTGAGCCCCGCTCAGCCCCGGCTCAGGCCGGCACCCAGGAGACCCGGCCGGCCAGGAGCAGGAAGCCGAGGTAGGCGCCGATGTCGATCAGCGTGTGCGCGATGACCAGCGGCGTCACCCGTCCCCAGCGGTGGTAGAGCCAGCCGAAGAGCACTCCCATCACCAGGTTCCCGAGCGCCCCGCCGATCCCCTGGTAGAGGTGGTAGCTGCCGCGCACCACGGCGAGGACCCCGATCGTCGCCGGAGCCGCGAACCCCAGCTGGCGCAGCCGCACGAAGACGAACCCCAGCAGGACGCACTCCTCCAGCAGGCCGTTCTGGAACGCCGCGAGGACGAGCACCGGGATCCGCCACCACACGTCGGGCAGCGTCTCCGGGACGACGGTGGCGCCGGTCGTCGCGTGGTTGGCGAGGTAGAACGGGAGCCCCACCGCTGCCACCGCGACCGCGGTGAGCGCGCCCAGCGCCACGTCGGAGAGGCGCAGCCGGCCACCGAACCAGGGCCCGCGCACCCCGTCACCACTCCGGACGAGCAGGTACGCCGCCAGCGCCACCGGGAGCGCAGCGAAGCCTAGGTCCATGAGCTGGCGGACCAGGTCGAGCAGCGGCCGGCCCGGCGCCTCGCTCGCGTAGAGGACCGCACCGCGTGCTGTCCCGGGAGCCCCCCCGGTCTGGTCGGTGTAGAACCCGGCGATGGCGTCGGCCGCCGCCTTGCCGAGGGAGAGGCCGAGCAGCACGAAGACCTCGACCGCCAGCAGCAGACGCGACGGCGCCGTGGCTGACGGCGCCGTCTCCGCTGGCCGTTCGAGAGGCCGTTCGAGGAAGACCACCACATATGGCCGGTACGCCGTGCGGCGCGCCGCCAAACGGTCCGCCGGCGGTTGTGTGGCTCACACAGACTGTCACCTGTGAGACGTCGGGGGGCGGTTGTGGCCGGTGTGGTCGTGCTCGCCCTGGTGCTGGTGGGCGGGTGGTACGCGATCCGCAAGGGCACCTTGCCGTTCCTCGCGCCGGACCAGTGCACCGCGGAGGTCGGCGGGCACGCGGTGGTGCTCGACCCGTCGCAGGCGCGGTACGCCGGGCTGGTCGCCGCAATCGCCGTCGAGCGCGGCCTGCCCGCACGGGCGGCGTCGATCGCCCTGGCGGCGGCCTACCAGGAGTCGGACCTGCACAACCTCCGCGGCGGGGACCGGGACTCGGCGGGGCTGTTCCAGCAGCGGCCCTCGCAGGGCTGGGGCACCCGGGCGCAGGTGCGGGACCCGGTCCACGCGACCAACGCGTTCTACGACGCGCTGGTCGAGGTCGACGGCTACGAACAGCTCGAGATCACCGTGGCCGCGCAGGAGGTGCAGCGCTCCGGGTTCCCGGACGCCTACGCCGACCACGAAGCCGACGCGCGGGCGCTGGCCTCGGCGCTGACCGGCAACTCCCCCGAAGGCTTCAGCTGCCGGCTCGGCGACAGCGACGACGGATCGACCGGGCTGCGGGCCTCGGGGCTGACCGCCCGCGCGGACGCCGTACGCCGCGATCTGCTGGCGCGCTTCCCGGACCTGCCGCTCGGCGGCTTCGCCCCGGGCGGCGTCTCCACCGGGCACGTCTCGGGGTCGGCGCACTACGACGGCCGGGCGATCGACGCCTTCGTCCGGCCGGTCTCGCCGGCGAACCGGTCGCGGGGCTGGGCGATCGCCGCGTACCTCGTCAGCCAGGCCGACCGGCTGGCGATCCGGACGGTGATCTTCGACGACCGGATCTGGACCGCCGGGAGGAGGTCAGGTGACGGGTGGCGCGACTACGAGCCGCCCGAGCGCTCCGGCGACCCGGCGATCCTCGAGCACCGCGACCACGTGCACGTGGACGTCTTCTGAGCCCGGATCAGCCCGGCCGGCCAGGCCCGTTCAGGGCACCCGTTAGTCCTTTCGGACGACCTTTCCACACAGTTGGGTAACAAGGTGTGCGTCACGCAGTCGCGGGCACTCCAATGGATGACACAAGCTCGCGTCCCGGGGGGACTGGCACACGGGGGAGGAAACCGACATGTGCACTCACACACCGGCATGCCCGGACAGCCACGACACCGACTGCTGCAGCGCCCACGTGGTCGCGGACCGCAGCGGCCAGGGCTGGTGCCGGCTCTGCAACGGCATCATCCTCTTCGACGACGGGCACTACCTGACGCCCGACGGCCACGACGAGCTCATCTCGGCCTAGTGTCCCGCGTTGGAAGTACGGTGCCTAAGTCCGTGCTCCGAGTGCGTGCATCGCAAGGCGCCGGAGCGACGCTCTACCTGTTCGTCCAGCGAGCGACGGCAACGCCGCGAGGTGCGCGCTCGGGGTGCGGAATTAGGTGCCGAACTTTCGACGCGGGGCACTAGGACGTCTCCTGGCCGGCCAGGCGCGCCACGGCCGCCTCGACGCGCTCGTCGGTGGCCGTGAACGCCACCCGCACGTGCCGCGCCCCCGCGGCGCCGTAGAAGTCCCCGGGGGCCACCAGGATCCCGCGCTCGGCGAGCCCGCCGACCGTCTCCCAGCACCCCTCGTCACGGCTGGCCCACAGGTAGAGCGACCCCTGCGAGTGGTCGATCCGGAACCCCGCCGACTCGAGGGCCGAGCGCAGGGCAGCGCGGCGCAGCGCGTAGCGGGCGTGCTGCTCCTTCGCGTGGGCGGTGTCGGAGAGCGCCGCCGCCATCGCGACCTGCTGCGGGCCGGGCATCTGGAGCCCGAGGTTCTTGCGCACCGCGAGCAGCTCACCGACCAGCCGCGGGTCGCCGGCCACGAACGCGCAGCGGTAGCCGGCCAGGTTGGAGCGCTTCGACAAGGAGTGCACCGCGAGCAGGCCGTCGGTCGAGTCGCCGCAGATCGACGGGTGCAGCACCGACACCGGCTGTGACGCCGGGTCGGCCTCCCAGCCGAACTCGAGGTAGCACTCGTCGGACACCAGCACGGTGCCCCGCTCGCGGCACCAGTCGACGACCTTGCGCAGGTGCGGTGGCGGAAGCACCTTGCCGGTCGGGTTGGACGGGGAGTTGAGCCACAGCAGCGCGGGCCGCTCCGGGCCGAGCGCGGTGAGGGAGTCGGTGGCCACGACGCGGGCGCCCGCGAGGGCGGCGCCGACCTCGTAGGTCGGGTAGGCCAGCGCGGGGAGGACGACGAGGTCGCCGGGGCCTACCCCGAGGTGGACGGCGAGGGAGGCGATGAGCTCCTTGGAGCCGATCACCGGGAGCACCTGGTCGAGGCCGAGGCCGGTCACGCCGTGGGAGGAGGACAGCCAGTCGAGCGCCGCCTGCCGGGTGGCCGGCAGCCCGATCGTGGTCGGGTAGCCGGGCGAGTCGGCCGCCGCCCGCAGCGCCTCCTGGACGACCTCGGGCGTGGGGTCGACGGGGGTGCCGACCGAGAGGTCGACGATGCCGTCCGGATGGGCGCGGGCGCGCTCCGCGTGCCCGGTGAGCTTGTCCCAGGGGAAGTCCGGGAGGCGGGAGGAGACGGTCAGCGGTGCTACCCGGGGCTACTCGTCGTGCTCTTGCGGCGGCAGCGCGGCGACCAGCGGGTGGTCGTGGTCGATCACGCCCATCTTCGCCGCGCCACCGGGCGAGCCGAGGTCGTCGAAGAAGTGGACGTTGGCGTCGTAGTAGTCCTTCCACTGCTCCGGGGTGTCGTCCTCGTAGAAGATCGCCTCCACCGGGCAGACCGGCTCGCAGGCCCCGCAGTCGACGCACTCGTCGGGATGGATGTAGAGCATCCGCTTGCCCTCATAGATGCAGTCCACCGGACACTCGTCGACACAGGCCCGGTCCTTGAGGTCGACGCACGGCTGCGCGATCACGTAGGTCACTCGGGTTCCTCCTGGTGCTGGACAGGTGCGGGAGAACAGCTACCACCAGCCTAGTATCCCGGCGTGTCGTCCGACGCGGGTGCCCACACGCTGGGTCCACATGTCGTGGGCCAGCGGGTCGTCGTCCGCCGTCTGCTGCCGGGCGAGACCGGCCCGAGCGGCGGCCCCGCGCTCAGCGACGTCCTCGGCACCTGCACGGCGTGGGGCGACGGCGTCTGCGTCGTCCGGCCCGACGGCGACGGGAGCCAGGTGCCCGTCACCATCCCGATCCGCACCATCGTCGCGGGAAAGCCGGTGCCACCGCGCCCGTCGGCCCGGCTCCGGGTCAGCCCCCAGGAGGCCCAGCGGCGGGCGCTCGCGCTGTGGCCCGACCTCGAGACCGAGCCGCTGGGCGACTGGCTGCTGCGTCGCTCGCGGACCGCGACCGCGCGCCGGGCCAACTCGGTGCTCGCGATGTGCCCGTCAGGCGTGGCCGGCGCCTACGAGCGGGTGGTGGCGCACTACGAGTCGCTCGGCCAGCGGCCCATCGCCGCGGTGCTCCCGGACTCGGACGAGGACGCGCTGTTCCGCGACCACGGCTGGGTTCCCGAGAGCCACGACCACGACACGGTCTTCCAGCTGGCCGGCGTCGCGGCGGTACGCCGCAGGCTCCCGCCCGGCCTCCCCGGGGCCCAGCTCCACGTCGACGGGCACCTCGCGACGGCCCGCGTCGGCCCGGCCGCCTCCGGCGTCGCCGCCGTCGACGGAGACTGGGCCGGCTTCCGCTCCATCGAGGTCGACCCGGCGCACCGGCGACGCGGCCTCGCGCTCGCGGTCATGGGCGAGCTGATCGGCTGGGCGGCAGAGTGCGGCGCCACGACGGCGTACCTCCAGGTGCTCGGCGACAACGCTGCGGCGCTCGCACTCTACGAGCGGCTCGGGTTCGTCGAGCACCACCGTTACCGCTACCTCGCGGCGGCCGTCTAACCTTGGGCGCCCGGGACGCGTGAGGCCTGACAACCCTCGTGACAGCGTTGGCCCGGACCAAGAGGCCGACCGGCAGTTCCAGGGTCGGCGAAGGTGTGGTGGCACCGCGACCTTGCCCCCGCCCACACCTCCAGGGCTGCCCGACACCTGGAGGTCAGATGAGTACACGTCCACCACGCACCACCGCGCGCGAGCTTCCGCACGCCGAGCCCGGCTCGGTCGTCCGGCTCCAGGGCTGGGTGCACCGCCGCCGCGAGCTCGCCGCCGTCACCTTCCTCGTGGTCCGCGACCGCACCGGCCTGGCCCAGGTCGTGGTCAAGGACGGCCCGGCGGGCCGACCGGACCTGCCGCCCGAGGAGACCGCGGTCGAGGTGGTCGGCACGGCCACGGCCAACCCGCAGGCCCCCGGCGGTGTCGAGGTCACCTCGCCCACCGTGACCGCACTGGGCGACCCCGCCGACACACCGCCGGTCGAGCTCTGGCGGCCGCGGCTCGACGCCGCGCTGCCGACGCTGCTCGACCACGCAGCGACGACCTGGCGGCACCCGCGCCAGCGGGCGGCGTGGGAGCTGGCCGCGGCCAGCCTGCACGGGTTCCGGTCCACCCTCGACGACCGAGGCTTCACCGAGGTGCACTCACCCAAGCTGGTCGAGTCGGCCACCGAGTCCGGTGCGAACGTGTTCGAGGTCGACTACTTCGGCCGGCCGGCATACCTCGCCCAGAGCCCGCAGTTCTACAAGCAGGTGCTGGTCGGGGTCTTCGAGCGGGTCTACGAGGTGGGCCCGGTCTTCCGCGCCGAGCCGCACGACACGGTCCGGCACCTGGCGGAGTACGTCTCGCTCGATGTCGAGCTCGGCTTCATCGAGGACCACCTCGAGGTGATCGCCTGCCTGCGTGACGTCGTGGCGGGCATGGTTGCGGCGATCCACGCGCGGGCCGGCTCCGCGGTCGAGCTGCTCGGGATCGACGTACCGGCCGTCCCCGGCGAGCTGCCGATCCTGCACTTCCGCGAGGCCCTCGAGATCGCCGGCGCACCCGCCGACGAGCCCGACCTGGCCCCGGCGCACGAACGCGCGCTGGGCGAGTGGGCGAAGGCCGAGCACGGCAGCGACTTCGTCGTCGTGCACGGCTACCCGACCGCACACCGGGCGTTCTACAGCCACCCCGATCCGGACGACCCGCGCTGGTCACGCTCCTTCGACCTGATCTTCCGCGGCCTCGAGCTGGTCAGCGGGGC
>NZ_DASUFR010000154.1:0-25432 GCF_036274455.1 Nocardioides sp.
GTCGAGTCGGGCCTTGTGCCGGACCGTTCTGCCGACTCGACCGGCAGAAGTCCGGAATCAACGCGGCCGGGTCAGGAGCCGTCGTCGTAGGCAACTTGGAGCAGACCCAGGCACATCTCATCGGTGCTGCCCTCGGCCCACATGACGTAGCGGTCCTCCCGCTGGGAGGCGAACGCCGGGAGCTTGTCGCGCAGCCACTGCTGGTGCTGGCAGGTGACCCGGAGGGTGTCGCCGGCGTCGAGGTGCACCGGGTCGATCGGCTTGGAGCCCTGGTTGTCGAAGTCCCAGACCGGGATCCGCAGCAGCGTGCGCGCCCGGTCGGTGCCGGGGTTGGACTCGATGGAGATCTTGCGGCCGAGCAGGTGCATGTGGCCGGCCGCGCCGATCACGCTCATGCCCCGGCTGATCGGCCGCGTGCACGAGGTCGTCTCGCTCGGCACGATCTCGGTGCCGCAGAGGATGTGCAGGAACGTGTTGGTGTTGCCGGCGGTGCCGAACCGCTTGTGCACGTCGATCGCGGCGGCGTCGCGGTCGCACAGCGGGCCGTCGCTGTGGTCGGGCCGGCAGGGCAGCTCGACCGGCGCCGGCAGCAGGAAGGTGTGCAGCGGGGTCAGGTCGGTGCTGGCCGGCATCCAGCGCAGCTGGGTCGAGGACGTGTCCGGCGCCGCACCCTTGAGCAGGTTGTAGTGGACCTGCATGACGATCCGGGAGCCGGCTTCGAGCTTCACGCCGTAGCCGTCCTGGGTCCTGGTCTCGTCGCCGCCCGGCGCCCACGCCGCGAGCCAGTTCGCGTCCTCGAGGCTGCCGAACTCACCCGCCAGCCCGGTGCCGCCGAAGCAGGTCCAGCCCTCGCCGGACGTGGACCGGTCCTTGGCCTCGGCCTCGGCCACCGAGTCCGGTGGGATCTTGAACAGGATCACGTGGTGCACGACGTCCGGGTTGCCGGGGAGCACGTTGCTGCCAGTGAGCCAGACGTCCTGGTCGAGCTTCGGGTCCAGCAGGAAGCACCGGTAGTCGTCGGTGCCCGTGCCGTAGGGCGCCGACGGCGTGTAGGCCTCGGGCATCGTGAGCGTCATCCGCTGCTCGCCCTGGCGTAGGGGCAGCAGCCTGCCCTTCGGGGTGTTGGCCAGCTGCTGCGCCTCGACCTCGGGCGGAACGGTCGGCTTCAGCAGCGTCCCGGGATCGCCCGCGCGGTTGCCCGCGTCACGGGTGCCGCTCCACGCGACGGCGACCGCGACCACCACCGCGGCCGCAACGGCCACAGCCAGGACGCGTGCGACGGTCGCCCTCACCCCGGCGGCCAGGTGAAAGAGCGCCCCGCGAGCAGGTGCAGATGGGTGTGGAAGACCGTCTGACCCGCGCTCGGTCCGGTGTTGAACACCAGCCGGTAGTCGTCGTGCCCCGCGGCCTCGGCCACCGCGGCTGCGGCGGTCACCAGCTCGGCTGCGGCCTCGGGGTCGCCCGCGGCGAGGGCCGCGGCATCGTCGTAGTGCACGCGCGGCACGACCAGGACGTGCGTCGGGGCCTGCCCGTTGATGTCGCGGAAGGCGAGGGTGCGCTCGGTCTCGTGCACGACGTCGGCATCGACGTCACCGGCCACGATCCGGCAGAACAGGCAGTCCGCCACAGCACATCCCTCCGGCGACCAATGGTGGCACAGTCCTGTCAACCGTCAGGACGGGTGAGGCGTCGGATATGTATGACCACGCCCACCCTGATCGTCAGGGAGGTGCTCCTGGACGCCGACAGCGCCCTCGAAGAGCTGTACGTCGCGCACTGGCGCGGCCTCGTACGGCTCGCGGTGCTGCTCCTGCGCGACCAGGGCGCGGCGGAGGAGGTCGTCCAGGACTCGTTCGTCGCGATGCACCTGCGCTGGCGGTCGCTGCGCGACCCGGACAAGGCACTCGCCTACCTGCGCCAGTCCGTCGTCAACCGGTCGCGGTCGGCGCTGCGGCACCGCGGTGTGGTCGATCGCTACGTCGCGAGCCAGCCGCCGGTGCTCTCGCCCGCCGAGGCCGCCGACGCACCTGCGCTCGCGCACGACCGGCGCGACGCGATTCTGGACGCGCTCCGCGCGCTGCCCACCCGCCAGCGCGAGGTGCTGGTGCTGCGGCACTACCTCGAGCTGAGCGAGACCGAGATCGCCGAGACGCTGGGCATCAGCCGTGGCTCGGTCAAGGCGCACGCGTCCCGGGGCACCGCCGCGCTGCGCGCCCTGCTCGCCGGCGCTCACAACGGGAAGGACCTGTGATGGACGACCTCGGGACGCTGATGCGTGAGGCGGTCGACCACGTCGACCCGATGCCTCGGCAGCGTGAGCTGTGGGACGGCGTCAACCTCGCCACCCGCCGTCGCTCCCGCAACCGCCTCGTCGGTGGACTCGTCGCGGCCGCGGTGCTGGTCACCGGGGGCGCGGTCGCCGCGCACCAGTCCTCGGGATCCGAGCCCCAGCCGGCAGGACCCCCGCACGCCATCGACCGCGGCAGCTCGCGCGCGGTCTACGGCATCTACTACGCCGGCCAGACCCCGACCGGCACCCGGCTCTACCGCGAGTTCCGAGCCGGTCAGGAGAAGGAGAAGACGCTCGCCGACGCGCTCGACCTGGTCGAGGCGACGCCCACCGATCCCGACTACGTGACGTACTGGTCCGACGGCCAGCTGCTCGGCGCGACGGTCACCAACGGCGTCATCGTCGTGGACGTCGACCCGGCGCTCACCAGGCCCGGGCTCGGTGGACCCGACGCCGAGCTCGCGATCCAGCAGCTGGTCTACACCGTCCAGGGCGTCGTCGGGGACCGCCTCCCGGTCCAGTTCGTGCACGACGGCAGCCCGGTGCCCGAGGTCTTCGGCGTACGCACCAGGAAGCCTGTCACAGACCTGCCGGAGCTCGACGTCCTCTCGTTGGTGAGCATCAGCGACCCCTCGGAGCGACGGGTCGTGGACGGCTACTTCAGCGCCCAGGGCAAGGCCAGCTCGTTCGAGGGCAACGTGCCCTGGCAGCTCCTGGATGCGAACGGCAGCGTGGTCCGGTCGGGCCACGCCCAGAGCTATGGCTACGAGGGTCACCTCTACCCCTGGGCCACCGGGCACATCGACGTGACCGGCCTCGCCCCGGGCGACTACACCTTCAAGGTGATGACCGACGACCCGTCCGGCGGCGAGGGCCCGGGCCCGTACGTCGACACCCGGACGATCATCATCAAGTGACGACGACACGCCCCTGATCCCACCAGCCTAATCCCACCAGTCACAGCCGTCCCAACGCAGGATGGAGCACATGGCCTTCCCCACGCGCGCCCGGCTCGCCGCACTGCTCACGGTCCCCGCGGTGTCGATGGTCGTGCTGGCCGGGTGTGGCGACGACGACCCCAAGGCCACCGACCCCGG
Source organism: Nocardioides sp. (assembly GCF_036274455.1). Lineage (GTDB taxonomy): Bacteria > Actinomycetota > Actinomycetes > Propionibacteriales > Nocardioidaceae > Nocardioides. The sequence continues at coordinate 3,388 of NZ_DASUFR010000154.1, forward strand.
CGACCGGCCGAGCCAGTCGGGCAAGCCCTCGACGTCTCCTTCACAGGGCGGCGACCCGTCGCCCACCGAGTCGGGCAGCGCCACACCGACCACGGTCGCGGCCCCGCTCTACTTCGTGGGCGAGACTCCGCAGGGGCCACGGCTGTTCCGCGAGTTCCAGCAGGTCGAAGCGGACAACCCGGTCGACGAGGCGCTCGCGGTGCTCACTGCCGGCGCCGCCAAGGACCCCGACTACCGGTCCTTGCTGCCCGAGGGGACACCGACGCTGGTGCAGGGCGACAACGGCGAGGCCATCGGCGTCAACATCCCCGTCGAGTGGGCGGACCGGCCGAGCGGCATGTCCGCCAAGGAGGCGACGCTGGCGATCCAGCAGATCGTCTTCACGGTGCAGGGCGTGCTGCAGAGCCGGGCGCCGGTGGAGTTCTACTCCGACGGCCTCACGCCGGTCTTCGGTGTGGACAAGAGCAGCTTCAAGGCGGCGCAGCGCGCGCTGGCCCTGGTCAATGTGACCCAGCCCGAGGAGGGGTCGAGCCCGGGCGACTCGTTCACCGCCAGCGGTGTCGCCAACTCCTTCGAGGCCACCGTTCCCTGGGAGGTCCGCGACCAGGACGGGAAGAAGGTCCTTGACGGCTTCTCGACCGCCGAGGGCTGGGGCGACAAGCTCTACCCCTGGCAGACCGAGGTCGACGTGAGCAGCCTGCCCCCCGGCACCTACTCGTTCGTCGCGATGACCGACGACCCGTCGGGCGGCGAGGGCGGCGGCCCGACCGAGGACTCCAAGACCATCACGGTGCAGTGAGGCTCTCGGTCCGACGGCTCAACCGCACGCTGCTGCACCGGCAACACCTGCTCCGGCGCGCGAGCGCCTCGCCGGCGGACGTCGCCGACCACCTCCTGGGGCTGCAGGGCCAGGAGCCGACGTCGCCGTACCTCTCGCTCAGCGCGCGGATCGAGGACTTCCCGCCGCCGTCTCGTGCGGTCTCGAGGACGCCACCTGGGTGCGGCTCGGCACGTTGCGCGGCACCCTGCACGTCCACACCGCCGGTGACGCGCTCAGGCTCAGGCCGTGGCTGCAGGAGTCGCTGGAGCGGCAGATGGCGGGCCGGGTCGCGGTCGCGGTGGACCGGCTCGCGGACGCGACCCTCGACATCCTGGCCGACGGGCCTGTCGAGCAGCGCGAGCTCACCGAACGGCTCGCCGCACAGTTCCCGGGCTCGGCCTCGGACCTCTCGGTCACCGCGCGGGTCGTCGTACCACTGGTGCAGCTCCCACCCCGCGGGACGTGGCGTGGCACCGGACCGATCGTGCTGGACGTGCTCGAGCGGCACGCCGGCGGCGTCATGGGGCCACCGTCGACCGAGGAGGTCGTGCGCCGTTACCTCCGCGCCTACGGACCCGCCACGGCAGGTGACCTCAGCGTGTGGTCGGGCGTGAGCGGGCTGCGGCCCGTCCTGACGCGGATGGAGGACCTGGTCCGCCACCGGGACGAGGACGGCAAGGAGCTCTTCGACGTCCCGGACGGGGAGCTGGCCGACGAGGACGTCCCGGCACCGGTGCGGCTGCTCGGGCAGTACGACGAGGTGTGGCTGGCGCACGCGGCGCGCAACCGGGTGACCGGGCCGGGGACCCGCGGCCGCTGGATGGGCGGGACAGGCGCGGTCTCGCACACGGTCTTCGTCGACGGGTGGCTGACCGGCCTGTGGCGACCGGTCGACGGCCGGGTGTCGGTCACCGAGCTGTTCCGGGACCTCACCCCCTTCGAGCGTTCCGAGCTCGACGACGAGATCGAGCTCCTGGAAGCCATGATGGCCCGGTGAGGCTCAGCGCCCGCCGGCTCAACCGCACCCTGCTGCAGCGGCAGCACCTCCTCTCGCGGACCGACGCGACGCCGCACCACCTGGTGCGCCACCTGGTCGGGCTGCAGGCGCAGGAGAACCTCCCGCCGTACCTATCGCTCGCGGCGCGGCTCACGTCGTTCGACCCGGACGAGGTCACCGCCGGGCTCGAGGAGCGGTCGCTGGTCCGGCTGCTGACGATGCGTGGCACCGTGCACCTGCTCGTGGCCGCCGACGCGCTGCCGCTCCGGGCATGGACGACGCCGGTCCACGAGCGTGAGATCCGGGTCAGCCAGGCGATCGGTGCTGCTCGCGACGTCGATCGCGAGGAGTTCCGCGCGCGGCTCTCGGCCCTGCTCGCCGACGGGCCGATGCCGCAGAAGGCCATCGGCGTCGCCCTCGCCGAGCACTTCCCGGACGTGCCGCCCACCCAGCTCGGCCAGCTCGCCCGCTCCGTGGCCCCGCTGGTCCAGTGCCCTCCGCGCGGGACCTGGAAGGGCAGCGGCGGCGTGGTCTACCAGCACGCCGACCGCTGGCTCGGTCTCCCGGCCGCCGAGCCGGACGTCGAGGAGATCGTGCGGCGCTACCTCCGCGCGTACGGCCCAGCCTCGGCTGCGGACGTGACCGCCTGGTCGGGGGTGACCGGTCTGGCCGCGGTAGTGAAGTCGATGGACGACCTGGTCACGCTCGAGGACAGTAAAGGAAAGCTACTTTACGACCTGCCCGGGATGGAGCTGGCCGACGAGGACGACGAGGCGCCGGTGCGGCTGCTCGGCCAGTACGACAACGTCTGGCTCTCCCACGCGGGCCGCGACCGGGTCACCGACCCGGAGTCCCGCAAGCTCTGGATGGGCGTCAACGGCGGACAGGCCAGCACGGTCTTCGCCGACGGCATGCTCGTCGGGCTCTGGCGCGTCACCGACGGCCGGGTCGAGATTCTCGACACCCTGCGGACCCTGACCCGGCGGGAGAGGTCCGAGCTCGCCGACGAGGTCGACCGGGTCAACGCGCTCCTGGACCGGTAGCCGGGCGTGACATCGCTCAGCGCCAGCGAGGGGTCCGCGACAACAGCGCGGAGACCGCAGCGACACCTGCGGTCGAGGTGCGCAGCACCTCCCGGCCGAGGCGGACCGGGTGCGCTCCGGCCCCGTCGAAGGACGCCAGCTCGTCGGGTGCCAGCCCGCCCTCGGGGCCGACCACGAGCACGACGCGGTCGGGGACGGCGCCGGGCAGGGGCTCGGTGGCCCCCTCGTGGAGCACCAGCGCCAGGGGCGCGCTCGCGACCAGGGCCACCACGTCCGATGTCGACGCCAGCGCTGACACCTCGGGGAACCACGCCCGGCGGGCCTGCTTGGCGGCCTCGCGCGCGGCGGACCGCCACTTGGCCAGTGACCTCGCCGCGCGTTCGCCGCGCCAGACGGCCACCGAGCGGGAGGCTGCCCACGGGACGATCCGGGCCACTCCCACCTCGGTGAGCAGCTCGACCGCGAGCTCGCCGCGGTCGCCCTTGGGCAGCGCCTGGACCACCACGACCTCGGGCACCGGTGCCGGCTCCGTCGACACCGAGCGCACCGCCACCTCGAGCCGGGCCTTGCCGGTCCCGGTGACCTCACAGGTGGCCACGCGACCGACGCCGTCGGTCAGCAGCAGCGGCTCCCCGACGCCGAGGCGGCGCACGGCGACGGCGTGGTGGGCCTCGGGACCCTCGACGACCACCGTCGACCCGGCGTCCGCCCCGGCCAGGGACGGGACCAGGTGGACGTGCAGGGACATGTCGGCCGGATCAGTGCGCGTTGAACGCGTCGCGCAGCCGGCCGAAGGCACCCTTGCGCGGAGAGCCTGCCTTGAGCTTCGCCGACGGCTGCTCCTCGCCCCGGATCGCCGCGAGCTCGCGCAGCAGCTCCTCCTCGCGCGGACCCAGCCGGGTGGGGGTCTCGACCGCGATGGTCACCACCAGGTCGCCCCGGCCGCCGCGCAGCCCGGGCACGCCGCGCCCACGGAGGACCTGCTCGGTGCCGGACTGGGTGCCGGGCCTCACGTCGAGCTCGAAGGTCGTCTCTAGGTCGGTCGATCCGCCGTCGGGTGGCACGACGTCCGCCTCGAGCGTGGGCAGCTCCAGCGTCGTCCCGAGCGCGGCGGCGGTCATCGGCACCGTCACCGTGCAGTGCAGGTCGTTGCCCTGCCGGGTGAACACCGGGTGCCGCGCCACGTGGATCTCGACATACAGGTCACCGGGCGGGCCGCCGCCCGGACCCACCTCCCCCTCGTCGGCGAGCTGGACCCGGGTGCCGGTGTCGACGCCGGCCGGGATCTTCACCGTCAGCGTGCGACGCGAGCGGACCCGGCCGTCGCCCGAGCACTCCCGGCACGGGTCCGGGATGATCGTGCCGAAGCCACGGCAGGCCGCGCACGGCCGCAGCGTCCGGATCTCACCGAGGAACGACCGCTGCACGTGGGCCACCTCACCGGCTCCACGGCAGGTCTCGCACGTCTGCGCGTGGGTGCCGGGCGAGGTTCCCTCGCCGTGACAGGTCGAGCAGACGACGGCGGTGTCGACCTTGAGCTCGCGGGTCACCCCGAACGCCGCCTCGGCCAGCTCGATCTCCAGCCGGATCAGCGCGTCCTGGCCGCGCCGCGTGCGCGGCCGTGGCCCGCGCGACTGTCCGGCGGCCTGGCCGCCGAAGAAGGCGTCCATGATGTCGGTGAAGGAGAAGCCGGCGCCCTGGCCGAAGCCGGCACCCATCCCTCCGAACGGGTCGCCACCGCGGTCGTACGCCGCCCGCTTCTGCGGGTCGCTCAGCACCTCGTAGGCCCGCCCGATCTCCTGGAACCGCGCCGACGCGTCCGGGTCGGGGTTGACGTCCGGGTGCAGCTGGCGGGCGAGCTTGCGGTACGCCTTCTTGATGGTGTCGGCGTCCGCGTCGCGGCTGACGCCGAGGACGGCGTACAGGTCGGGCTGGCTCATGGTTCCTTTCGAAAGTGGAGGTCAGGCCTCGTCGAGGATCCGGGAGACGTAGCGTGCGACGGCGCGCACTGCTGCCATCGTGCCGGGGTAGTCCATGCGGGTCGGCCCGACGATCCCGAGCGTCGCGACGGCCTCGTCGCGCGGCCCGTAGCCGGTGGTGACGATGCTGGTCGCCGAGAGCTCCTCGTAGGGGCCCTCGGTGCCGATCGTCACGCTGACCAGTCCGCCGGTCGACGCCTCGCCCAGGAGCTTGAGCAGGACGACGTGCTCCTCGAGCGCCTCGAGAAGGGGACGCACCGCGGAGTCGAAGCTGTCGCCGTAGCGCGCCAGGTTGGCCGCGCCGCCCACCGCGATCCGCTCGTCGGAGCGGTGGTCGACCATCGCGTCAACCAGAACCTCGACCACCGCGGCGGTCGTGGCGCCGTCGACCGGCGGCACACAGGCGCGCAGCGCCTCGACCGCGTCGGCGATCACCGGTCCGGCCGCGGCGGAGTTGAGCCTGGTGCGCAGGTCGGACAGGTCGAGGTCGGTGAGCTCGGTGGCGAGGTCGACGACACGCTGCTCGACGCGGCCGGTGCTGAGGATGAGCACGACCAGCAGCCGGCTGGGCGTGAGGGCGACCAGCTCGATGTGACGCACCGTCGAGCGGGAGAGCGTGGGGTACTGGACCATCGCCACCTGGCGGGTCAGCTGCGAGAGCATCCGCACCGAGCGGGACACGACGTCGTCGAGGTCGACGGCGCCCTCGAGGAAGGTCGCGATCGCGCGCTTCTCAGCGGCGCTCATGGGCTTGACCGTCGTCAGCCGGTCCACGAAGAGCCGGTAGCCCTTGTCGGTCGGCACCCGGCCCGCGCTGGTGTGGGGCTGCATGATGTAGCCCTCGTCCTCGAGGGCAGCCATGTCGTTGCGGACCGTCGCCGGGGAGACTCCGAGCCCGTGCCGCTCGACCAGTGCCTTGGACCCGACCGGCTCCTCGGTGGAGACATAGTCCTCGACGATCGCACGCAGGACGGCGAGCCGGCGCTCCTCCTGCATCGCCACCTCCTCATCGTTCGCCGCGCCCGTCTTGGCACTTCTTGGCACTCGTTGTTGATGAGTGCCAATGCTACTCGGCCGGCCGGACGCCGGTTTGTTGACCGCCTGGTCAATAGGCTATTATTGACCACATGGTCAATACAGCTGCACTCCCACGCTCGGTCACCCCCCTCGTCACGACCTACGTCGTACTCGCGCTCGGCACCCTCCTGGTGTTGGCCGTGCTCAGCGCGGTCGCACCCGCGGAAGCGGGGTCCGACGCGTGGGTGCATGCGGTGGTCGTGGCGGTGTTCGCGGGGGTGCTGCCGCTGCGGCTGCGCGCGGCCCGCCGCGGGAGCCGGCGTGCGGAGGTCGCGCTCCTCGTCATCGCCGGAGTGCTGGCCGCCGCCAACTTCGTGGAGGCCATCGTGCCCGGCGCCTTCCCCGGCTGGATGCGGGTGGAGATGCTCGGCATCGCCGCGGTGATGGTCGCCGTGCTGGTCGTGTGCCTGCGCAACCCACGGATCCGCACCAGAGCGGCGAAGATGCTGCGGTGGCACCCCGGCAGCGGCTGAGCGCGGACCAGCGACGCCGCCAGATCATCGAGGCAGCGGTGCGCGTGCTGGCGCGGGACGGCTACCAGCGCGCCTCGGTGAGCGCGATCGTCGCCGAGGCCGGGGTCTCCAAGGGGCTGGTCTGGCACTACTTCACCGACCGCGACGACCTGATGGCCCGCACCGCGCGGCAGACGCTCGTCGACCTGCGCGATCACGTGGCCGCCGGGCTCGACCTGTCCGCCGACGTCCCGAGCGTGGTCCGCGCGGCGGTCCGCGGCGCGGCGCAGCTGCACCGCACGCACCGGGACCAGCTCGAGGCGATCCGCCAGGTCGTGCAGAACCTCCGCAGCAGCGACGGCAGCCCACAGCTCGGCCTGACCGAGTACGAGGAGACCTACGGCTTCCAGGAGGCGCTGGTCCGGCGCGGGCAGGAGGAGGGCAGCATCCGCGCCGAGCTCGACCCGCGCCACCTGGCGATCATCTACCAGGGAGCCGTCGACACGATGCTGGCCCATCTCGACGCACAGCCCGGGCTGGATGCCGAGGCGCTCGCGGCCGGTGTTGCCGAGGTCCTGCTCGGCGGCATGGCCGTCCCGCCGCCACACTAGGCTGGCCCGGTGCCCTTCTCGGAGGTGGCGCACGACGTGTGGGTCGCGCGCTATGAGTGGTTCGACGTCAACGTGACGGTGGTGCGCGGTGGCTCCGGCCTGCTCGTCGTCGACACCCACGCGTCGGCCGAGGCGGCTCGTGAGGTCATCGACGACGTGCGCGCGCTCGGCGCCGGTGACGTGGTTGCGGTCGTGAACACCCACGAGCACTTCGACCACGTCTTCGGCAACGGGGCCTTCCGGACGGCGTACGGCGACGTGCCGGTGCACGCCCACGAGGTGGCGGCGGCCAACACCGTGGCGTCCGGCGAGCGGTTCAAGGCTCGCCTGGCGGACCGGTCAGGCGAGCCCAGGGTGGCCGGGCTGCTCGCGACCGAGATCGTGCCCGCCGACACGACGTTCTCCTCCGCGGTGGCGCTCGACGTGGGCGACCGGCTGGTCGAGCTGGTCCACCCCGGCCGCGGCCACACGGACGGCGACCTCGTGGTGCGGGTGCCGGACTCCGACGTCGTCCTCGCCGGTGACCTCGTCGAGGAGTCGGGGCCGCCCGGCTTCGGCCCCGACTCCCACCCGATGGACTGGCCGCTCACGCTCGACATCGTGCTCAGCCTGCTCACGCCCGCCTCCGTGGTGGTCCCCGGGCACGGCGCCCCGGTCGACCGGGCGTTCGTCGAGGAGCAGCGCAACACCATCGGCATCGTGGCCGAGACCATCCGCGACCTGGCCACCCGCGGCGTACCCGTCGCCGAGGCGCTCGACGCCGCCGAGTGGCCATACCCCACCGATCACCTCGCGGACGCCGTACGCCGCGGCTACGAGCACCTCCCCCGCAGCCAGAAGCGCCTCCCTCTCGTCTGACTCCTGACGTCGAGTGGGTACAGGCTGTGCATGAGCACCAGCAGCGAGGAGCCAACCGGGCTCGGGATCTCCGACGAGCAGCTGCCCGAGGACCTGCGGCCCGGTGAGGACAACCCGCTGGCCGAGGGGCTCGAGGACGCCGAGACGGCCGGCGACCTCGAGCCCGGTGAGCTGCTCGACGAGGGCAGGAAGCCCGACCAGTGGGACGACGAGGAGCTCGAGGACTGACTGGCTACCCTCGCGAGCTTCGGCCCGGGACCACGACGACGCTCGCTGCGCTCGCCGCTTCTCAGTCGTCATGGCCGCCGGGACCGATCACGAGGCGCGCTCGCTGCGCTCGCAGGCCGACGGCGTGTTCTGGCCGTCGCTGCCTGTCGCGACGCCTAGCGTTGACCGACGTGACCGACCGCTACGGAAGCGACGTGCTGGCCACCGACTGGCGTGCGCCGAAGCGCGGCCGCGCGGTCGAGGCCGTCGCCGAGCTCGGAGCGGTGGTCGAGGAGGTCACCACCGACTGGTGCGGCGAGATCGTCGCGGTCGACCGCGACCTCGGCACGCTGACCCTCGAGGACCGCCGGGGTCGGCGTCGCTCGTTCCCGCTCGGGCCCGGCTTCCTCCTCGAGGGCCGGCCGGTCATCCTCCAGGCGCCCGTCCGGGCGGCGATGCCGGCCAAGCCGACGCGGACCGCCTCCGGTTCGGTCGCCGTGCCCGACGCGAGGGCCCGGGTCGCGCGGGCCAGCCGCATCTACGTCGAGGGCCGTCACGACGCCGAGCTGGTCGAGAAGGTCTGGGGCGACGACCTGCGGATCGAGGGCGTGGTCGTGGAGTACCTCGGCGGCGTCGACGACCTGGCCGCACACCTTCGCGACGCGCGACCCGGCCCCGGCCGCAGGATCGGTGTGCTCGTCGACCACCTCGTCGCCGGCTCCAAGGAGAGCCGGATCGCCGACGAGGTCGCCCGCTCGGCCCTGGGCGCGCACGTGCTGATCGCCGGGCACCCGTTCGTCGACATCTGGCAGGCGGTCAAGCCGGACCGGATCGGCCTGGCCGTGTGGCCGGAGGTCCCGCGCACGGTCGAGTGGAAGAAGGGGGTCTGCGCCCACCTCGGCTGGCCGCACGACGACCAGGCCGACATCGCCCGCGCCTGGCAGCAGATCCTCGGCCGGGTGCGCTCCTATGACGACCTCGAGCCGGCGCTGCTCGGCCGCGTCGAGGAGCTCATCGACTTCGTCGCCGGCCCCGGTGAGGTCCCGGAGTGAGGATCAAGGCCTGAGGATGTAGCCGTTCGCGTCCTTGGTGTCGTCGTGGACGAGCATCAGGATGCCGTCGATCAGCACCCAGATGTGCGCCAGCCCGCAGGTGAGGACGGTGGCCACCGTCTGCCACACGCCGATCTTGACGTCGCCGATGTAGTAGCGGCCGATGCCGAACGGCAGCAGGATCTGCAGCAGGCCGGCGATCAGCTTCTGCTTGTCCGAGTAGGGGATCCCGGTCCGCGGGTCCAGGCCGTACGGCGCGCTGGAGCTCACGCCGTAGGCCCCGGGCGGTGCGCCGGGCGGGGTGTAGCCCGCATAGCCGGGTGGCGGAGCAGCCGGGTCGGCGGGCGGCGGCGGTGGCGGCGGTGGCGGTGGCGGCGGAGGGGTCGAGCCGGCGTTGGACGAGTCAAGTGGCTGGGTCGGGTCCGGCTCCGGGCTCTCGGGACCGTTGGTCATGGCGGACAGCCTAGGGCCCGAAAGGCCCGCTGGAGCCCGACCTCAGGGTCGGTTCAGGGTGGAGTCAGGGCAGGAGGTCGCGGACCACGGCGTCGGCCAGCAGGCGGCCCCTCAGGGTGAGCACCAGGCGGTCGCCCTCGAGCGTCGCCAGCCCCCGGTCCACCTGACGGCCGACCGCATCCCGGTCCTGGTCATCGAGCACGTCGAGCCGCAGCCCTTCGCGCAGCCGGAGCTCGAGCAGCACCCGTTCGACCCGGCGGGTGCCGGCGTCCAGCCGCTCGCGTCCGTGCGCCGGACTGAGCCCGGCCGCGATCCGCTCGGCGTACGCCGCCGGGTGCCGCACGTTCCACCAGCGCACCCCTGCGACGTGCGAGTGCGCGCCCGGGCCGACGCCCCACCAGTCCGCCCCGGTCCAGTAGAGCAGGTTGTGCCGGCACCGCGCCGCGTCGTCGAGGGCCCAGTTCGAGACCTCGTACCAGCCCAGCCCCGCGGCGCCCAGCCGCTCGTCGGCCACGGCGTACTTGTCGGCGAGGTCGTCGTCGTCCGGCATCGGCAGCTCGCCGCGCCGGACCCGCCGGGCCAGCGCGGTGCCGTCCTCGACGATCAGCGAGTACGCCGAGACATGGTCCGGCGCGCAGGCCAGCGCGGCGTCGAGCGAGGTCTCCCAGTCCGCCAGCGACTCACCCGGCGTCCCGTAGATCAGGTCCAGGCTCACGTGCTCGAAGCCGGCGGCGCGCGCCCACGCGACCACGTCGGGCACCCGCGCCGGGTCGTGCGTCCGGTCCAGCACGGTGAGCACGTGGTCGACGGCCGACTGCATCCCGACCGAGATCCTGGTGAACCCGGCCTCCCGTAGCGCGACCAGCCCGGCCTTCGTGACGCTGTCGGGGTTGGCCTCCGTGGTGACCTCGGCACCCGGTGCCAGCCCGAGCTCCGCGTCGATCGCGGCCAGCACCGCGCCGAGGTCGGAGGGGCTCAGGAGCGTCGGGGTGCCGCCGCCGAAGAACACCGTCTCGACCGGCGGCGGTTCCCCCAGCACCCTGCGGGCCAGCCGCACCTCCTCGACCGCGGCTCCGGCGTACGTCGTCCGGGAGGCGCCGCGGACGCCGGTCGCAGTGCCCAGGTCGGCGACGGTGTAGGTGTTGAAGTCGCAGTAGCCGCATCGCACCGTGCAGAACGGCACGTGCACGTAGACGCCGAACGACTGCCGCCCGAGCTCGGCCAGGGCCGTCTCCGGCAGTGAGCCGTCCTGCGGTGCGGGTTCTCCCTCGGGCAGCGCTGACGGCACCACCCCAGTGTGCTCAGCCGGTGTAGAAGGAGTCGATGCGGGACTTGTTGTTGGCCTCGACGACGTTGCGCTTGACCTTCATCGACGGCGTCAGCTCACCGGACTCGACCGACAGGTCGTGGTCGAGCAGCTCCCACTTCTTGATGGTCTCCCAGCGGTTCAGCTTGGAGTTGAGCTCGTCGACGTAGTCGCCGACCATCGTCCGGACCTGCTCGGAGGAGACGATCTCGGAGTAGGACCTCCCGGCCATGTCGTTGTCCTCGGCCCAGACCTTCATCGCGTCCTCGTCGAGGGTGATGAGCGCGACGCAGAAGTTCTTCTCGTCGCCGAAGACCACGAACTGGCTCGCGTAGGGGCAGAGCGCCTTGAACTTCGACTCGATGGCCGAGGGGGCGATGTACTTGCCGCCGGAGGTCTTGAACAGGTCCTTGATCCGCCCGGTGATGGTGAGGAAGCCGTCGGCGTCGATGGCCCCCTTGTCGCCGGTGTGCAACCAGCCGTCGGCGTCCAGGGCCTGGGCGGTCTCCTCGGGGAGGTTGTGGTAGCCCTCCATCACGTGCGGGCCGCGGATCAGGACCTCGTCGCCCTCGCCCAGCTTGACCTCGCTGCCGGGGAACGCCGGACCGACCGTGCCCATCTTGTAGTCGTCGGGGTGGTTGACCGTGGCGCCGGCGGCGTTCTCGGTCATGCCGTAGCCCTCGAGGATCAAGATGCCGGCGGCGTTGAACCACTCGGCGATCTCCTGGTTGAGCGCCGCGGCGCCGGAGATGAAGAACCGCACCCGGCCGCCGAACCGCTCGCGGATCTTGCTGAAGACCAGCCGGTCGAAGAGCTGGTGCTGGACGCCGAGCAGCAACGGCACCGGCTGTCCGGCCCGCTTGCGGCGGTCGACGTCGAGCCCGACCTTGAAGGCCTGGTTGAAGATCTTCTCCTTCAGCCCGCCCTCGGCCTCCTGCATCGTGACGATCCGGCCGTGGGCCTTCTCGAAGATGCGCGGCGCGGCACCCATGAACGTCGGCTTCACCACGCCGAGGTTGTCGACGATCTTGTCGACCCGGCCGTCGATCGCGGTCGCGAAGCCGCAGGCGAGCTGGGTGGAGAGGAGGACCTTGCCGAACGAGTGCGCCATCGGTAGCCACAGGAACTGCAGGTCGTGCTCGTGGAGGATGTCCTGCGCCGCGATCGCGGCGCCCTCGTAGACCCATGCCCGGTGGCGCAGCCGCACACCCTTGGGGCGGCCGGTGGTGCCGGAGGTGTAGATCAGCGTCGCGAGCTGGTCGGGACCGATCGCGGCGACGGTGTCCTTGATGGCGTCGGGGTGGTCGACGAGGTACTTCTCGCCGAGGTCGGCCAGGGCGTCGAGGCCGATGACCCACTCGCCGTCCGCCTTGCCGTCGAAGGTGATGACCTTCTCGACGCTCGGGAGCTTGGCCCGCATCTCGGTGAGCTTGGCGATCTGGTCGTCGTCCTCGGCGAAGACGACGTGGCACTCCGAGTCGCTGAGGATGTAGGCCGTGTCGTCGGCATTGGTCGACGGGTAGACCGTCGTCGTGGCGGCGCCGGCGCACATGACCGCGAGGTCGGCGATGATCCACTCATAGCGGGTCGAGGACGCGATGCCGACGCGCTGCTCGGGCTGGATGCCGAGCGCGAGCAGCCCCGCGGCCAGGGTGGTGACCCGGTCACCGCACTGCTGCCAGGTCACGGACTCCCACGAGTCGCCCCTGGGGAACCGGTAGGCCTCGAGCGTGGGCGACGTGGCGACCCGGTCGAGGAACAGCTGGGCGAAGTTGGGGGTCAGGTGCTCGACGAAGCTCGGATCGGTGATGCGGGGCATTGCTACTCCTGGCTGGTCCTGCAGCGGGACCACTCGCGGTGCGACGTTAGCCACGTAACCTAGTTCAGAGGGGCTACCGGCCGGTAGGACCGCCCCGAACCAGGCGTGTTCCCGGCGAGGTACGCCTCGGCCTTGCGGCGGGCCTCGTCCACCATCTCGTCCACCTCGAGCAGCCTTGGGAGCAGCTCCGGCTCCCGGGTCACCGCTCGGAACATCATCGAGGCCGTCACCCCGTGCCCCGGGCGGTGGACGACCTCGACGGAGTCTCCGGCGGCCAGGACCCCGGGCTGCAGGACGCGAAGGTAGGCGCCGACGCGGGCGTGCTCGGTGAACCGGCGGACCCATGCGCTGTTGTCGTGCCCGCCGCGGCCCATCCACGACTTGAAGTCGTTGCACGGCGTCCGGATCGAGGCGACCTCCAACAGCGCGGTCCCGATCCGCCAGCGTTCGCCCACCTCGGCGTCGTCCACGGCCAGCCCCTCGGTGGTGAGGTTCTCGCCGAACTCCCCGTCCCGCAGCTCGTCGCCGAGCTGTCCGGCCCACCAGTCGAGCTCCTCGCGGGCGAACGCGTAGACGGCCTGGTCCGGCCCACCGTGGTGGCGCGTGTCCGAGACCTGGTCGCCCACCAGACCGAGCCGGTGCACGTCGACCGGGCCGGTGACCGGTGCCTTGTCGATCGACGTGCGGCCGATGCCGGCCCACGCCGCTTCGCGCGGCATGCCGACGTTGACCGACCGCAGGAGTCCGTCACTCACGCGACCATGATCCCGGGGCTGTCCAGCGGGATATCTGGTCCTGCACCGCCTTCAGTCCTGCACCGCCTTGCAGATCGCGACGCACCTGGTGATCCAGTCCCGGTCGGGGTGGTCAGGATGGTCCTCGAGCTCCCAGACGGCGTTGTAGACCATCCGCACGATGACCCAGTCGCGCGCGAGCTCCTCGTCCAGACCGGCGGCGTCGACGAGCGTGTGGAAGCGGCGGCGCAGCGCGAAGCGCAGGTTGCCGGTGCCGACGGCCTCGTCCCAGCGGTTCCAGAGCATCGGTGCGGGCTCGTAGTGGCGGTCGCCGGCCATCGGCTTCGGGTCGATGGCCAGCCACGGCTCGCGGTCGCCGGCCAGCACGTTCTGACAGTGCAGGTCGCCGTGCAGCATGACGCCCGGATCGGCGCCGGCGAACAGGTCGCCGGCAAGCGAGAGGGCCTGCTCCACGAGCCGGTGCGGGATCGGTGCGTCCCGGGGCAGCGCCCGCAGCCGGGGCGTCCAGCGCTCGAGGTAGTCGGTGACCGGGAGCAGCTGGGGCAGCGCCGCCACGTGGATCCGGCCGTAGAGGCCGGCCACGACCCCGCAGGCGTCCAGCACCGGCACCGAGTCGAGGTCGGTGGTGTGCAGGCGCTCCAGGAGGAGGGCACCGCGACGCGGATCGGCACTCAGCAGCCGGACGGCGCCGTTCCCGCCCAGCCGCTGCAGCGCCAGTGCCTCGTGCTCGCTCTCGACGTCGGCGAACGTGAGCTTGAGGGCCGCCGGTTCGCGGCCGCGCCGCACCGGCACCACCAGGGAGCAGTAGCCGTTGCGCGGCTCCCCGTCGACGACCAGGCCCCACTCCTCGACGACCTCGTGGAACAGCCGGGGCAGACGGTCGACGAACGCCGCCCAGTCCGGGCCGCGCTCCGCGAACTCGAGCACGCCGGCCGGGAGGTCGATGGTGGGCACCCGCCGATGGTCTCCCACGTGGACAAGAGGGGCCGCCGTGGAGTTTCATGACCGCGACGGCGCGTCTACAGGGGGGTGCGCCGAGCACAGGGTGGCTGGGGGGCGGTCTGTGGCTGCACGGGTGCGCCGGCGGGTGCCCTGGTTCGACACGGTCGGACCGGTCCTGGTCCTCGCCGAGATGGCCGCGATGCTGCTCGCCGGACTGGTGACCGGTGCAGCCGCCGGACCCCTCCTCGTGGCGACCCTCGTCGCCGTGCTCGTCGCGTGGGCCGCGGACCTGCACCGCCCTCGCCTCGTGCTCTCCATCGTGGACGACCTGCCCGGCCTGCTCGTCGCCGCGGCGTCGGCGGCCGCCGTCCTCGTCGGCTCCGGTGCGTCCGGCATCTCGGCCGGGCTGCTCACCTTCGCCTGCCTGGTCCTCGCACACACGACGGTGCACGCCGTGACCCACGTGCTCCGCCGGCTGGGCCGGCTGGGCCGACGGGTGCTGGTGGTCGGGACCGGCGCGCCGGCCCGGCAGCTGGCATCGACCCTGCTCCTCCGGCCCGAGCTCGGGCTGCGGCCGGTCGGGTTCGTCGGCACCGGCGCAGCCAGCTCGCTCGACCAGGCACGTGGCCTTCCGCTGGCGCTGGTGGGCTCGGTGTCGACCCTGCCGAGGGCCATGGCCGAGGCGCGCGTCGACGCGGTGGTGGTGGCGCTGTCCGGACCGCCCGGCGACGACGAGACCGCCGCGATCGCCGGGCTGCTGGCCGCCGCGGCGGAGGTCTACGCCGTACCGACCTGGTTGCCGCCTGGCCCGGCCCCGTCCCGGCACACCATCGAGGTGGTCGGCGACCTGCAGTTGGTCCGCCTCCGGAGGCGTGCCACCTGGCCACCGCTGCTGAAGTTGCGCCGCCTGGTCGAGGCGCTGGTCGCCGCGCTGACTGTGCTCGCCGTACTCCCGGTCTTCGCCGCGCTCGCGCTGCTGGTCCTCGTCGAGACCGGTGGTGTGCTGGTCCGCCGGCCGTGGCTGGTCGAGCCCGGTCGGCCCGGTCCCCCGCTGCGGTTCCGCACCCGGCGGTCGCGCTCGGTCGCGCGCCCGGGCACGACCTTCTCGGTGGCGATCCCCGGCCGGATGGGGCCGGTCGGTCGGCTGCTGAGGCGCACCGGGCTCGACGCCCTCCCCGAGGTCATGAGGGTGCTGCTGCGGCGGGTGCGGTACGCCGGCGGCGTGCCGGACGCCGCACCGGGTGGTTCAGCGCCCGCGCCGAGCCCCGACCAGCCGCAGGTAGACACGGGCCAGCTCGCGGGTTGACGTCGCCACGTCGTGGTGGGTCTCGACGTGCGAGCGGCCCTGCCAGCCCTCCTCATCGGCGAGCTCGGGGTCGACCAGCCGGTGCACGAGCGCGTCGCTGAGGCCCGCGGGGTCGTCGAGCGCGACCACCGCTCCGGCATCGGTCGGGACGCTGTCGACGATGCCGTTGACGTCGGTCGCGACCACGCTGCGCGCGCAGGCCATCGCCTCGAGGGGCACCAGCGCCATCCCCTCCCAGCGCGAGGGCACCGCGACCACGTCGGCGGCCGCGAGCCAGAGCGGGACGTCGGTCCGTGCGCCGACGAAGACGACGCCCTCCATCTCGTCCGCCAGCCGCTCCAGGGCACGGCGGTCGGGACCGTCGCCGACCAGGACCAGCTGCGCCTCGGGCACCCGGGCGCGCACCGAAGGCCAGTCGGCGAGGAGGTCCTGCTGCCCCTTCTGGACCGTGAGGGCGCCGACGCAGACGACGGTGGGCACGTCCTCGAGGCCGAGCAGCTTGCGGGCGTGGACCCGGTCCCGGGCGCCGGCCGGCCGGTACTCCGCCAGGTCGATGCCGTTGGGGATCACGACGGTGGGCGCGTGGATGGCGAGGCTCTCACCCAGCTGGCGCTCGGTGGTGCTCACGCAGACGAGCTCCGTGGTCCACCGGGCGGCGTACCGCTCCCACCGCAGGGACGCGCCCTGGATGCCGCTACGGGCCGCGAGGAACGACCACGCGTGCGGCTGGAACACGGTCGGGACGCGGTCGCGCACCACGAGCCGGCCGACCAGCCCGGCCCGGCCACCGTGCAGGTGGACGACATCCGGCCCGGTCTCGTTGACGATCCGCTTCAGGCGGAGCACGGCACCCGGCAGCGTGCTCTCGTGGGCGTCGGCGCGCCACCAACGGACCCTGGCGCCGGCCTCGCGGGCGGAGTAGCCGAGGTCGCCCCGGGAGGGGCAGGCGACCGTGACGTTCCAGCCGCGCTCGACCTGGTCGCGCACATAGCTCGTGGCGACCGTCGCCACGCCGCCGGACGTCGGCACCGAGACGTGCAGGACGTGCAGCCGCCGGTTGGTCGGGATCTGCTGCTCGCGACCAGCCATCAGCCCGGCCATCAGGCGGCTTTCCGGTCGTGTTCCCTGCCGACGAGGACCACACCGAGCAAGCGGCCGCCGACCGCGCGGATCCGGTCGGCGTGGACGCGCAGTGCGTTGGCCGAGACCGAGCCCTCGACCAGGGCGAGCACGATCGCGCTGTCGACCGCCATCACCCGGGAGTCGTCGCCCTCGTCGAGCGGCGGCCCGATCACCACGATGTTGTCGTAGTCGGAGGCGGCCGAGCCCATCACGGAGGGGAAGCGCTGTGCGATCAGCTCGGGGATCGACG
The DNA here is from genome assembly GCF_036274455.1 of Nocardioides sp. Taxonomy (GTDB): domain Bacteria; phylum Actinomycetota; class Actinomycetes; order Propionibacteriales; family Nocardioidaceae; genus Nocardioides. Next base: position 20,437 of record NZ_DASUFR010000154.1, read on the forward strand.
CATCACCGAGGGTGCCCGCGGGGAGCACCTGGAGCAGGTCGACGGGCCCCGGGCTCACCGCCGTCTCGAGGTCGGCCCCGAGCAGGATGTCGTAGAGGCCCGGCGTGTCCGGCCCCTCCTCGACCGGTGTGCCGAACTGCTCCCCCATCCGCCCGTCCACGAGCAGCACGCGCCGCCCGGTCCCGGCCAGGGCGAGGGCGACGTTGGCGCCGATCCACACGTTGACGTCGCCGTGGGTGATGCCGGCGACGACCACCCGCGGTGAGCCGGCGTCGGCCTGCGTCTCGAGCGCGAGCCGGAGGTGGCGGAACAGGTCGGCCTCGGCGGTGCCGGGTCGGAGCGCCGGCATCGTGGTCAGGTCGGCGGGTCGGCTCAGGTGGGCCAGCAGCGGCGCGGTCGCGGCCGACTCGACCGCGGCCGCGTCGTCGACGGTGTGGGTACGCCGGTCGCGCCAGACGGCCGCGGCCGTGGCCAGGCCGAGCGCCAGCACGATCGCGAGGCCGATGGAGAAGCGCAGGTCCGGGCTGGTGAAGGTGTCCGGTGGGCGTGCCGTGTCGCTGGTGTTGAGCTGAAGCGCCCGGCCCATGGAGGGTCCTGCGAGCTCGGTGACCGCATCACCGTCGACGAGCACCGAGGCCACGGTGTTGGCGAGGGTGGCGGCGGTGTCCGGGTCACGATCCTCGACGGTGATGTCGACGAGGATCGTGCCCCGGACCCAGTCGCCCTCGATCGAGCGACGCAGCTCGCTCTCGCTCCGGTCGGTCCCGGTCCGGTCCCGGACCTCGTCGACCACCCCCCGGGAGCTGGCGAGCTCGGCGAGCGTCGCGCGCAGGGCGTCGGGATCCTCGCCAGCGGTGACACCCGGCGCCTCGGCGGCGCTGATCGTGGCGGTGGCGGCGTACGACTTCGGGGCAAGCGCGATCCCGGCTGCGACGGCTGCGCCGGTGATCACCAGGATCAGCACGACGAGCGGCCGCTGCCGCCACAGCGCTACCCCCAGGTCGCGCACGTCCATATGTCCCCACGTTGTGCTCAGACGGCCGGTGCCCAGACCCCCCTGAAGCATCCGGCGTCGTGTGACGTCAGTATTCCTGTGTCTCTCTCTGCGTCGACGTCACGTTCCCCAGTGCGGCAGCACCCCCCGTGTTGCGCACCTGACGCACTGCCGCCACACGCATTTTTCCTGCCGGACACCCCTGAGGGCGAGGAAATCACGATCTGAGCCCCACCTGTCCAGACGACCTGCGGTCCCACGAGGCGGCGAACAGCGGGGTCCGGACCGGCGCGGGGCCGCCCACGGCCACTGCCATCGCGGCCAGGAACCACAGGGGCAACACCCATTGCTCGGACTCCAGGAGCGATGCGACGAGCAGCCCGTCGAGGGCCAGCAGCACCGCCGCCACGAGCTGCGAGCGGTCGCGCAGCCACCGCCTGCGGGCGGCCGCCGCGGGCACCAGCCACACGGCGTACAACGCTGCCAGGCCGAGCAGCCCGAGCTCGGCCGAGGCCTCCAGCGCGGTGCTGTAGGCGGTGTCCAGGTCGCGCTCCTCCGCGTCGACCGGGTGGTGGTCCTGGTGGAAGAGCGCGAACGCCGCCGGCCCCAGCCCGACCAGCGGGCTGTCCCGGGTCATCTCGACGGCCGCGAGCCGGAAGTCGTTGCGCTGGGAGACGTTGGTGTCGGAGAGGCGCTGCGGGTCGGTGATGGCCTGGCCGAACGGGAGCGGAAGCACGGCGACGAGGAGTGCGACCACGGTCGTGACCACGGCGACCAGCGCACCGGCGTAGCGGAGCGCCAGCACGCCCGTCAGCGCGGCCACCAGCACCATGGCGACCAGTGCGACGAGTGCCGGCCGGGACTGGGTGCCGATGACGGCGATCAGCAGCGCCGCGAAGCAGGCCCAGACCCACCAGACCGGTTGCCGGGCGTCGGTGCGGACCGTACCCACGAGCGGGACCGCGGCGACGAGGAAGAACGCGAGGGTGTCGGCGTTGCTCACGGGGCCGACGACCTGGTGCCTTTCGTCGACGAGCGCCGTCACGATGCCGCAGACCGAGGCGGCCACGCAGGCCAGCACGTACCAGCGGGCGGCGCGCTGCGGCTCCAGCGGCCCGCACATCACGTCGGCGAGCACCACCATCACCACGGCCAGCACCGCGTACGCCGCGAGCACCTCGAGCCCGTCCCGGCCGAGCGGGTGGACCACGAAGGAGACCACGAGTGCCGCGGCCAGCGCCAGCACCGGCAGGATCGCGGTGGTCAACCGTCGCGCGTGGAGCGGCCCCTGCGCGCGGCGTACCGCCCAGGCCGCCAGCAGCAGCGCGACCAGCCACTCGGTCGCCCACGACGAGACCAACGAGAGGTAGGCCTCGAACACCGAGCCGCACACGAGGGCCAGGGCGGCCCACTCGACCCGGCCGAGCAGGACGATCGCCGACACGACGGCGGCGGAGACGACCAGGGTGAGCATGGGCGACGCTCCGGCACCGAGGCCCAGGACCGCGGCCAGGGGCAGCGGCAGCAGGAACGCCGCCCGCCCCCGCGGTCGCGTGACCGGCACCGGGCGGGTGTCGAGCAGCGGCGTCACCGCCGCGCCCTGGAGTCCGGCACGGGCGCGCGGCTGCGAGGTGCCTCAGGAGGAGGAGCGGAACAGCCAGCCCAGCGGCTTGCCGGACGTCTCGGCTCCCTCTGAGTCGTCATCGCCGGCCGAGCTGCGCTCGTCGGGGCCGGCCTTGCCGTTGCGGCCCGGCTTGTGCCCCGAGTCGCGCTCTGGCAGGACCTCGAGGGTCTCCTCGTCGCCCCGGCCCCCCGACCTGGCGGGACTGGCACGCATCGCATCGCGTGCGTAGCGCGCGCCGACCTCGGAGTCGTCCATCGGCGGCAGGGGTGGGTCGTCGTGGTCGAGGTGGGACGAGCGCAGGAACGCCTCGGTGGCCGTGCGCGGCGGGTCGTCGTCGAACCCGTCGTCGAACCCGTCCTCGGACTCGTCGGCGGCCCTGTCGAGATCCGCGAGCGCGTCGACGAGGTGGCCGGACCGCGGGGTCCGGCCACGGGCTGGATCCGAGTCCTCGTCATCCTCGTCGTCCTCGGCGGCCTCGGCATCGTCGGCCCGCGACGCGTCGGAGCCGTCGACGTCCCCCGAGTCCGTGGAGTCGCTGGAGTCGCTGGAGTCGCCCGAGTCGCCTTCCGCGTCGGTGACGTGACGGGGCGGGGAGGTCATCGGGAACGCGGAGTCGCCCAACGACTCGGCAGTGTGCGCGCGCAGCGTGTCGAGGGCGCCCAGCATCTCGGTGATGTTGGCGACCGCGGCCTCCATCGAGACGCCCAGGATCCGGACCGAGGCCTCGATGTCGCCGATCATCGACTGCTGGCGCTCGTGGACACGGGCCAGCTCGCGACGGCTCTGCTCGGTGACCTCGCGGGTCACCTGCTCGGTCAGCTCGGCGCGGACCCGCTTGCGGTGCTCCTCCACCTGGGCCTCGGCGCGGGCCCGGACGGCGTCGGCCGCGGCCCGGGCCTGGCGGGTGATGTCCTCGGCCTCGGTGCGAGCGCGGGCCACCAGCCCCTCGGCGCGCAGCCGGGCGTCGGTGGTGGTGCGCTCGGCCTGGTCGCGGCTCTCGCGGAGCAGCTGGTCGGAGACCTGCTGGGCCTCCTCGATGATCGCGTCGGCGTCGGCGACCGCGGCCTCCCGCGTGGCGCTGGCCTCGGCCAGCAGCGCCTCCACCTCACGGCGCGCGCCCAAGCTGGCGCGCAGCTCCTGAGCACGCGCACTGCTGCTACCGGCGGCGTCGCTCGCCTCCATCCAGCCCCCCTGTGGCTCGTCGCCGGCTCCCCACAAGCCGTCCCCCGAGACGCCCCCCACGATGCCCGACGGTCGCGGGTCGAGGGCAGCTCCGCGTCAGGATATCCCCTTTTTGGGTACGGCTTCCGCCCCTGTTCGGCCGGGGTGTCGAGGGGCTGGAGTGGCCGGTGGTACCCGCGGTGCCGCTGTTGCTTCGCGCCTACTTCCCGCTGCGCTCGGACGTTGACAGGGCGGCCACAAAGGCCTCCTGGGGGACCTCGACGCGGCCGACCATCTTCATCCGCTTCTTGCCCTCCTTCTGCTTCTCGAGCAGCTTGCGCTTGCGGGTGATGTCGCCGCCGTAGCACTTGGCCAACACGTCCTTGCGGAGCGCGCGGATGTTCTCGCGGGCGATCACGCGGGCCCCGACCGCAGCCTGGATAGGGACCTCGAACTGCTGCCTCGGGATCAGCTCCTTGAGCTTGCCGGCCATCATCACGCCGTAGGAGTACGCCGCGTCCCTGTGCACGATCGCGCTGAACGCGTCGACCGGCTCGCCCTGCAGGAGGATGTCGACCTTGACCAGATCGGCGGCCTGCTCGCCGGAGCGCTCGTAGTCGAGCGAGGCATAGCCCTTGGTGCGCGACTTGAGCTGGTCGAAGAAGTCGAAGACGATCTCGCCCATCGGCAGGGTGTAGCGCATCTCGACCCGGTCCTCGGACAGGTAGTCCATCCCGAGCAGGGTGCCGCGCTTGTTCTGGCAGAGCTCCATGATCGTGCCGATGTAGTCGCTGGGCGAGAGGATCGTGGCCCGGACCACCGGCTCGCGGACCTCGGCGATCTTGCCCTCGGGGAACTCGCTCGGATTGGTCACCTCGATCTCGCTGCCGTCCTCCATCACCACCTCGTAGACGACGTTGGGCGCGGTCGAGATCAGGTCGAGGTCGAACTCGCGCTCGAGCCGGTCGCGGGTGATCTCCATGTGCAGCAGGCCGAGGAAGCCGCAGCGGAACCCGAAGCCCAGCGCACCCGACGTCTCCGGCTCGTAGGCCAGGGCCGCATCGTTGAGCTGCAGCCGCTCGAGCGCGTCCCGCAGCGTCGGGTAGTCGTCGCCGTCGATCGGGTAGAGCCCCGCGAACACCATCGGGTTGGGGTGCTTGTAGCCGCCGAGCGCCTCGGTGGCGCCGTTGTGCTGGGAGGTGACCGTGTCGCCCACT
>NZ_DASUFR010000155.1:0-14515 GCF_036274455.1 Nocardioides sp.
CGGTGCTGCGCAGCACCGGCCCGGTCAGCCCCAGCGCCAGACAGCCCTCCAGGTCCAGGTGGCCGACCCCCTCCAGCCGGCCCTTGAAGATCGGGTTGGCGTTGCACAACGCGGCGTACTCCGGCAGCCGCTTCTTCATCAGCGTGATGAAGGCCCGGATCTCGTCCAACGCACCCGGCGGCAGGTCCTGGGCCACCCCGCCCGGACGGATGAACGCATGGTTCATCCGCAACCCGGTGATCAGCTCGAACAGGTCCAGCACCAGCTCCCGTTCGCGCATCCCGATGGTCATCACCGTGATGGCGCCGATCTCCATCCCACCCGTGGCAACGGCGAGGAGGTGGGAGGAGATCCGGTTGAGCTCCATCAGCAGGACCCGCATCACCTGGGCCTTCTCGGGCACCTCGTCCTCGACGCCGAGCGGCCGCTCGACCGCGAGCGAGTACGACGTCTCGTAGTGGAAGCCCATGACGTAGTCCGCCCGGGTGGCGAACGTCGTGCCCTGCACCCAGGTGCGGTACTCCATGTTCTTCTCGATGCCGGTGTGCAGGTAGCCCACGCTGCAGCGGGCCTCGGTCACCGTCTCGCCGTCGAGCTCCACCACCAGCTGCATCACCCCGTGGGTGGACGGGTGGATCGGGCCCATGTTGACCACGACCCGCTCCTCGGCCTCCTCGGTGAGGCCCCGGGCGACCTCGTCCCAGTCCTGGCCGGTGACCGTGACCACCCGGCGCTCAGTCTCGACGCTCATCGTGTCCTCCCTCCAAGGCGGGGGCCGGCTCGTCGACGTCCGGCAGCGGCTGCTCGTCGGCGTACATCAGCTGCGAGAGCCGGGCGCGGGCCCGGGCCGAGGCCCGGTGCGGGACCGGTACGCCGGCGCTGTCGGTGTCGGGCGGGGTCGTCAGGACCGGGTTCGCAGCCCGGTGCCGCACCCTGACGGCCCGGTCGGCGGCCACCGGCTGGTGCTTCTCGGAGTAGCCGCCCTCGGGCGAGCGCACGATGACACCGGTCGCCTCGCCGTGCTCGAGCCGGTCGTTGTCGGCCCGCTGGAGCCCGATGCACCACCGCCGCGTGACGACGAACACCAGGACCGGCACCACGAAGATGGCGACCCGCATGGTCTCGGTGATCCCGTTGAGGCTCAGGTGGAACCGGGTGGCCAGGATGTCGTTGCCACCGGCCATCCAGAGCAGCCCGTAGGCAGCGATCAGCGCAGCCATGAACGCGGTCCGCGTCGGGACGTCGCGCGGCCGCTGCAGCACGTGGTGCTCGCGCTTGTCGCCGGTCACCCAGGCCTCCAGGAACGGCCAGGCGATGACCAGCAGGAACGGCACGAGGGCGAAGACCTGGCCGGGCAGCAGGACGTTCCACGAGATCGTGTGCCCCGCGACGTGGGTCTCCCACCCGGGCATGATCCGGAGCAGCCCCTCGGCGATCCCCATGTACCAGTCGGGCTGCGAGCCGGCGGTGACCTTCGCGGGGTCGTAGGGACCGTACTTCCAGATCGGGTTGATCGTGAGCAGGGCGCCCATGAAGGTGAGGGTGCCGAAGACGACGAGGAAGAAGCCCGTCGTCTTGGCGAGGTAGACCGGCAGGAACGGGTAGCCGACGACGTTCCGCTCGGTCCGGCCGGGCCCGGCCCACTGGGTGTGCTTGTGGTAGACGATCAGCAGCAGGTGCGCGGCCATCAGCGCGAGCAGCAGCCCCGGGATCAGCAGCACGTGGATGATGTAGAAGCGCGAGATGACGTCGCCGCCGGGGAACTCGCCCCCGAAGAGCAGGAACGAGAAGTACGTCCCGACCACGGGCGTCGCCTTGATGATGCCGTCGGCGATCCGCAGCCCGGTCCCGGAGAGCAGGTCGTCGGGCAGCGAGTAGCCGATGAACCCCTCGAGGACCCCGAGGAGGAGCATCGTGCCGCCGATCACGAAGGTGACCTCGCGCGGCTTGCGGAAGGCGCCGGTCACGAACACCCGGATCAGGTGGACCAGCATCCCGGCGATGAAGACCATCGCGGCCCAGTGGTGCGTCTGCCGCAGCAGCAGCCCGCCCCGGACGTCGAAGGACAGGTGGAGCGTGGAGGAGTACGCCGAGGACATCGGCACCCCGCGCAGCTGGGCGTAGCTGCCCTCGTACGTCGTCTCGTCCATGCTGGGCGTGAACCAGAGGCTGAGCATGACGCCGGTGACCAGGAGCACCACGAAGCTCCACATGGCGATCTCGCCGAGCATGAACGACCAGTGGTCGGGGAAGACCTTCCGCACGTACTTCCGGCCGAGTCCGGACAGGTTGAGCCGGTCGTCGGCCCAGCCCGCCACCGCGCCCACGGTGCTCCCGCTTCCGTGCCCGTTGGTGGCCACGCCAACCTCTCATCCGATCAATGGACCACCCCTGCGGCGCCGCGCAGAAGGGGGTCGCGTCTGGTGCCGTCTCCTCCATGACGACACAGCTCCGCGATTTGTGACAGCGGGTTTCTTCGACTTCCTGGGCTTTTGTGACTTCCTGTGACGCAGGTCGCACCCGGATCCGACCGGGGGCGGACGCGGCGCGCCACTCGGACGTGGTGTCCTGAGCCCATGGCCTCGGTGACGCTCCCCCGCGCGGACTACACCGACCGGTTCGCTACAACGAGCGATCGGCCCCACTCCGCGCTGGAGTGGGCGCGGGCGGCGTTCGAGCCTGCGTCGCTCACCGACTCCAGGCAGCTGGTCTGGCGGCTGGTCCTCCAGCTGCGGCTCGGGCTGCTGGACGACCCCGGCCACGTCGCCGGCTGGGCCGTCGCCGAGAGCCGCGACGACGTGCTCGTCCTGGCCTCGGAGTCGTGGCACCTGACCGGCCGGCTGGTCTTCGAGGCCGGTCCGGAGGGAGCTGCCCTCACCACCCGGGTGACCTTCAAGAACACCGCCGGCCGCCTCGTCTGGGCCGCCCTCGCACCGGTCCACCGCCGCGCCGTACCCGACATCCTGGCTGCCGCCCGCAGGCGCCTCGATTGACGGTCAGGAGACCCTGCTGGTCACGAACGCCGTCACGCCTCCGTGCAGGATGCTGAACGGCACCGCCGGCACGAGGACCAGCAGACAGCTGAACAGCGCGATCCGTCCGATCCGCCCGACCGACCAGGGCGCGGGATCCGGATCGGGCACCAGGACGCCCCAGCTCGTCAGGGTCAGCAGTGCTCCGGAGCCGAGCTGGCCGACCCAGCGCGGCCAGTCGAGGCCGGTGGCGGTCTGGAAGAGCAAGGCGGCCACGGGCAGGCAGAGCGAGAAGCGGAGCAGCCGGTCCGCCGGAAGCCTGAGCCACTCCCGGCCGGCGCCGCAGGCGAGCAGCAACCCGGCCAGCACGGCCACGATGCCCACGGCGACCAGCATGGTGAACAACCGGAACCCGATCCCCGCGTGCACGACCGTGCGCACGCTGTCGCCCAGGTCCTGGCCGAGGTAGCGCATGAGCCGGTCCGGACTGCCGTCGAGCCCGCCGGCGTCCTCCCTCAGCGCAGCGAGCTGTCGGGCGTCCGCGCGACCTCCGACCACCACCGCGGCCGCCGCCGCCGTCGGCATGGCCAGCATGCCGACGAGGAGCCGCACTCGCACCCCGAGTGGCGCCGCCACCGTCGTCGCGGTCAGCAGCACCACGCACCACGGCAGGACCGCGAACAGCACGTTCTCGCTGGCCAGCGTCACGGCGCCCATGAGGGCGCCGGCCAGCCCCAGCCAGCACCGGGCCGGACCGCGTCGGCCGGCTGACCAGGCGTGGCAGGCCGCCATCACGCACAGCACCGCAGGGAAGCCGAGGTACTCCGGCCGCGGGTCGGAGACCACCATGGCGTACCCGACCGGACCGACGATGAGCGATGCCCCGAGCGCGACGCTGACCGGGTCTCCGTGCCAGATCCGCAGCACGGCGACGACAGCGACGGTGGTCGCCGCGACGGCCGCGCTCAGTCCGGTCATCAGCCGGGCAGCCGTCTCGAGGTCGGCGACGGGCAGCAGACCGGCCAGCTCGCCGCACAGTCCCCGCCGGACGAAGCCGTGGTCCCAGCTGATCGACCAGTACCACTCCAGGTCCGGGCCGTAGTCCCGTTGCAGGGGGATCACCGCGAGGAGCAACGCCGCGGCGGCGACGACCAGCGCACGCGGAGCCACCGTCCGCACCCGATGAACACCCGAGCCGCCCGCCACGGCGCGGACGGTATGTCAGGTTGCCCTGGCGCATGACCGGTATCCGGGCCAGGTCACCCGACCGGGTTCACCTGACCGGGTTCACTCCTTGGTGGGTGACGGCCCGCTCAGCTCTCCCGCGGCGGGATAGTCCCAGACCTTCCCAACACGATCACCGCCGCCGCCAGGTTGGAAACGTCTGGGACTATCCCGGGCGGGGGGTCAGCTGCTCCCCCGCGACCCACGTCTGCGCGACGTCGGCCGGGGTGGCCAGGGCGAACACCTTGGCCAGGGCGTCGTCGTGGGAGTCGGCGTGGGCGATCGCGATCGCCAGCGTCGAATCCGGGGCGGGGCGGAGCCACAGCGCGTCGAACTCCTTGCCCACCGAGAAGTCACCGACCGTGTCGGACAGGCCGAGCACGTCGGCGCCGGCAGCGGTGGCGAGGTAGAGCAGGTGCCGCGAGGAGAGCCTGTGGCCCTCGCGGCCGAGGAGCTGCTGGGCGAAGTAGGCCTGCAGCCCCTCCTTGAACAGCGAGAAGCCGGTCCCGGCACCGACGTCGGAGCCGAGCGCGACTCGTACGCCGAGCGCCAGGTGGGACGCGAGGGGGAACAGGCCGCTGCCGAGGGCGGCGTTCGAGGTCGGGCAGTGGGACACCGAGGCGCCGTGCCGGCCGAGCTGCATCAGCTCCTGAAGGGTGGGATGCACGTTGTGCGCGAGGATCGAGCGGGGGCCGAGCAGGCCGGCCCGCTCATAGGTCGTGGTGTAGTCGCAGCCGAACAGCTGACGAACGCCCTCGATCTCCTCGACGTTCTCGTTGAGGTGCGAGGTGAACCACAGGTCCGACCCCTCGGCCAGCAGCGCGCCCGCCGACTCCATGAGCGCGTCGGAGCACGAGAGCGAGAAGCGCGGGGTGACGGCGTAGCGCGTCCGGCCCTGGCCGTGCCAGCGCTTGGTCAGCTCCAGCCCCTCTTCGTACGCGCGGTCGGGCGTGGTGAACAGGTCCTCACGCAGGATCCGGTCGGAGAGCACCAGCCCGGCGGTGACCCGCAGCCCCACCCGGGTGGCCTCGGTGAACAGCGCGTCCACCGCGGAGGCGAAGTGCGAGCCGAACACCAGTGCGGTCGTGGTCCCGGCCCGGACCAGCCCGGAGACGAAGTCGGTGGCCACCGAGGCGGCGTACGCCGCGTCGGCCAGCCGGGCCTCCTCGGGGAGCGCGCACTTCTCCAGCCAGTCCAGCAGCGGCATCCCGAGCCCGCCGATCGCACGCACCTGCGGGTAGTGCACGTGGGTGTCCACCAGCCCGGGCAGCACCAGCCCCTCGCGCAGGTCGACGTAGTCGGGATGGGCCGAGGCTTCGAACGGCTCGCGGGCCACGATCACGCCGTCCTCGACGACCAGGGCGAGGTCGTGGTCGGCGCGCAGGTGGCCGCCGGTGAACGGGCTCTGCGGGGTGTCGAGGAAGGTGCCGCGGTAGACCTTGACGTCCGGGCCGGTCACGGGCGCTGCTTCGCGACGGGGGCGCCTGCGCGCTCGGCTCCATCCGCCTCCTCGGCGGCCAGCAGCGCGGCCGCGACCGAGACGGCGATCGCGGCCGGCTCCTTCGACGTGGTCACGCCGGGCAGGCCGATCGGCGTCTCGACCCGGTCGACGACCTCTGCCGGGAAGGACTCGAGCAGCTGCGAGCGGAACCGCGCCCACTTGGCCGAGGACCCGATCAGCCCGATGGAGCCGAGGTGGTCGCACCGCAGCGCCGCGTCGATGATCGCCAGGTCCTCGGCGTGGTCGTGGGTCAGCACCAGTACCCGGGTGCCGCGCGGCAGCTCGCCCAGCACCAGCTCGGGGATCACCGGCACGTGGTGGGCGTGCACCGCGGCCACGGCGTCGGCCAGCGGCGCGAGTGCCTCGTCGGAGAGCGACTCGGTCCGCGAGTCGACCAGGTGCAGCTCGATGTCGTGGCGGGCCAGGATCCGGGCCAGCTCGAGGCCGACGTGCCCGACCCCGAAGATCGCCACCGACGCCACCACGGCCAGCGGCTCAAGCAGCACGGTCACCTCGCCGCCGCAGCACTGGACGCCGTGCTGGAACGGCGCCTTGTCCGACAGGTTCGAGGTGAACGACGCCGGGCCGGTGGCGCCGGACGCGACGAGCTCGCGCGCGCGGCGTACGGCCTCCTCCTCGAGGTTACCCCCGCCGATCGACGCCCAGGTCCGGGTCGCCGACACCACCATCTTGGCGCCGGCCTCGCGCGGGGCGTGGCCACGGACCTCTGTCACCGTCACCAGCACCGCCGGCTCGCGCGCGGACCGCAGCTCGGCCACCGCCTCGAACCACGTGGTCACGACCGGGCCTCCCTCGCGGCCCGCAGGGCCCAGTAGACGGCCTCGGGGGTCGCCGGCGAGGCCAGCTCGACCGGCCGGCCGGGTGGCCCGAACGCCGCGCACGCCTCGCGCAGCGCCTCACGGACGCTGAAGGCCAGCATCAGCGGCGGCTCGCCCACCGCCTTGGAGCCGTAGACGGCGCCGTCCTCGTGCGCCCGCTCGAGCAGCGCGATGTTGAACTCCGCGGGCATCTCGGAGAACGACGGCAGCTTGTAGGTCGACGCCGCCTGGGTCGTGAGCCGGCCGCGGCCCGGGCCGTCGGACTCGTCCCAGCGCAGGTCCTCCAGGGTCAGCCAGCCGGCGCCCTGCACGAACCCGCCCTCGATCTGTCCGAGGTCGACCAGCGGCGAGAGGCTGTCGCCGACGTCGTGGACGATGTCGACCCGCCGGGTCTCGTTGGCGCCGGTGAACCCGTCGACCTCGACCTCGGCGACCGCGGCGCCGTACGCGAAGTACTTGAACGGGTGACCGGTCATCGTGGTGGCGTCCCAGCTCAGCCCCTCGGTCCGGTAGAAGCCGGACGCCCACAGCTGGATCCGCCGGTGGTAGGCCGCCGCGACGAGCTCCTCCCACGAGGCGTCCGGGAGCTCGGCGCGCACCGTGGCCAGCCGGGCCAGGATCTGCTCGCAGGCGTCCTTGATGGCGCCGCCGTTGAGGTCCGCGCCCGACGAGGCGGCGGTGGCGGAGGTGTTGGGCACCTTGTCGGTCCGGGTCGGCGCCAGCCGCACCCGCTCGAGCGGGAGTCCGAGCGCGGTGGCGGCGACCTGGAGCATCTTGGTGTGGAGCCCCTGGCCCATCTCGGTGCCGCCGTGGTTGATCAGCACCGAGCCGTCCTTGTAGACGTGCACCAGCGCGCCGGCCTGGTTGAAGGTCGTGAAGTTGAACGAGATCCCGAACTTCACCGGCGTGATCGCGATCCCGCGCTTGCGGTGCGGGTGCTCGGCGTTCCACTGGTCGATCTCGGCCCGCCGGGCCGCCAGCGACGAGGTCTCCGAGACCTGCTCCCACGCCGCGACCATGCGCTCGGCGTGCCGGACCGGCTGGCCGTACGGCGTGGCCTGGCCGTCGACGTAGAAGTTGCGCCGCCGCAGCTCGGCCGCCGGGATCCCGAGCACCGGTGCGCAGCGGCCGATGATGTCCTCGATGACCAGCATCCCCTGGGGGCCGCCGAAGCCGCGGAACGCCGTCTGGGAGGTCTTGTTGGTCTTCGCGATCCGGCCGTGCACCGTGATGTCGGGGACCCAGTAGGCGTTGTCGATGTGGCACAGCGCCCGCGACAGCACCGGCTCGGAGAGGTCGAGGCTCCACCCGCCGTCGGAGGTCAGGGTCGCCTCCAGCCCGGTGAACCGGCCGTCGTCGTCGAACCCGACCTTCCACGTCGAGTGGAAGCCGTGCCGCTTGCCGGTCATCGTCATGTCCTGGGCGCGGCTCAGCCGCAGCCGCACCGGCCGCCGGGTCAGGATCGAGCCGAGGGCGGCCACCGCGGCCAGCCCGTGCGGCTGCATCTCCTTGCCGCCGAACCCGCCACCCATCCGCAGGCACTGGACGGTGACCGCGTGGCTGGGCCGGCCGAGGACGTGGGCGACGATCTCCTGGGTCTCGGTCGGGTGCTGGGTGCTGGACTGCACGAACACCTGGCCGTTCTCGTCGACGCTCGCCAGCGCGCAGTGCGTCTCGAGGTAGAAGTGCTCCTGCCCGGCGAACGCCGTCACGCCCTCGAAGACGTGCGTGGCGCGGCCGAGCCCGGCCGCGGCGTCACCGCGCTGGATCGTCGGCTGGGCGCCCTGGAAGCTCCCGGCCTCGATCGCCTCCTCGACGGTCATCAGCGCCGGGAGCTCGTCGTAGTCGACCTCGACGGCTGCGGCGCCGCGGCGGGCCGCCTCCAGCGTGTCGCCGAGGACCCAGCAGACCGCGTGGCCGACGTACATCACCTCGGAGGGGAAAAGCGGCTCGTCGTGCTTGACCCCCGCGTCGTTGGTGCCCGGGACGTCGTCGGCGGTGAGCACCCGGACCACGCCTGGCACGTCGTAGGCCGCCGACACCGCGAGCCTGGTCACCCGGGCGTGCGGGTGCGGCGCCTGGACCGGGTGCGCGTGCAGGACGTTGCTGGTCCGGCCGACCAGGTCGTCGGTGTAGAGCGCCTCGCCGGTGACGTGGAGGGTCGCGGCCTCGTGGTGGAGGGCCTCGCCCACGACCGGGTTGTCCGGCCGCCGGCTCAGCGGGCTGGTGGTGGGGGCGGGCTCGGTGGTGGTCATGCGCGCACCTCCTGCGCCTCGGCGGTCCCGGACTCGGCCCAGAGCTTGCGGAGCAGCTCCCCGAGCATCGCGGTCCGGTAGTCGGCGCTGGCCCGCATGTCGGAGATCGGCGTGCCCTCGCCACCCATCACCGGGGCCGCGGCGTTGACGGTCTCCTGGGACCACGGCCTGCCCTCGAGGGCGGCCTCGGTGGCCAGCGCCCGGATCGGCGTGGCCGCCACTCCCCCGAGGCCGATCCGCGCCTTGGCGACGTGTCCGTCGCGAACGTCGATCGCGTAGCCCACCGCCACCGAGGAGATGTCGTCGAAGGCGCGCTTGGCGATCTTGTGGAACGCCGTGATCGCACTGGCCGGGAGCGGGACGAGGATCTCGGAGATCAGCTCGTCCGGGCGGCGTACGGACTCGCGGTAGCCGGTGAAGTAGTCGGCCAACGGAACGGTGCGCTGAGCGTCGGTCGAGGCCAGCACCACCGACGCCTCGAGCGCGAGCAGGGCCGGCGCGGTGTCACCGATGGGCGACCCGGTGCCGAGGTTGCCGCCCAGCGTCGCGCCGTTGCGGATCAGCGGCGACGCGAACTGCGGCATCACCGCACCCAGGAGCGGCAGCCGGCCGTCGAGCCTCCGCTCCACCTCGGTCAGCGTCAGCGCGGCCCCGATCCGGATCTCGTCGTCGCCGACCTCGAAGCCGCGCAGCTCCGGGAGCCGGTCCACCGCGACGACCAGGCCGGCCCGGCGGCCGCGGAGGTTGACCTCGACGCCCCAGTCGGTGCTCCCGGCGACCACCGTCGCGTCCTCGTGGTCGTGGAGCAGCTGCAGCGCCTCGGCCAGCGTGGCCGGGCGGAGGTACGCCGCCTCGCCGTCGTGCATCCGGGTGGCTGCCGCCGCCGGCGCGGACGTCGTACGGCGGGTGGCGAGCTCGTCGTCGGAGGCGGGGTAGCCGAGTGCGAACGCAGCGTCCTTGATCGGCCGGTAGCCGGTGCAGCGGCACAGGTTGCCGCTGATCGCGTGCAGGTCGAACCCGTTGTCGCCGTGGTAGCGGTCGTGCGGGCCGGACCCGTTGGTGGCTGCCCGGCCGGCTCGGTAGAACTCGGCGGCCATCGAGCAGATGAACCCCGGGGTGCAGTAGCCGCACTGCGACCCACCGCGCACGGCCATCTCGTGCTGGACCGGGTGCAGCGCGTCGGGGGCGCCCAGCCCTTCGGCGGTCACCACCTCCTGGCCGTCCAGGGACGCCGCGGGCACCAGGCAGGAGTTGATCGCCGTCCACTCGGTGGCGTCAGAACCATCGGGAGCCGGCCGCGCGACCATCACCGCGCAGGCGCCGCACTCGCCCTCGGCACACCCCTCCTTGGCGCCGGTCAGCCCGCAGCCGCGCAGGAAGTCCAGCGCATTGGTGTGCAGGGGCGTGCCGTCCAGGTCCCGGAGCTCCCCGTTGACCACGATCCCCGCCATCGCGCACCTCCCGTTTGCGTCACGAAGTGCATGGTTGTCGTCCCGGCCGGGTGGTCCGCTGGTTGGCCATGCGAACAGCCGGACCGTTCCGCAACTTTATACGCGTCGGACTCCGCAGACGACGGTCCACGACTGTGGCTGAGGTGCAAGGCGCCCCAGCGCCGAGCCTCGAAGCCAGCCGACCCGGTGCTGGGACTCACCCCGAGTGCCTACCCTGCGGAGGTCTCGACAGGCTCGACCTGCGGTGGCTGAGCACGGTGGCTGAGGTGCGAGGCGCTCCAGCGCCGAGCCTCGAAGCCCGGTGACCCGATGCTGGGACTCACCCCGGGTGCCTTCCCTGCGGAGGCCCCGACAAGCTCGACCAGCGGCAGGCCACCACGGTGGCTGAGGTGGGCGTCAGAGGGTCAGCCCCACGTGCCGGTTGACGTCCTTGTAGAGGAGGTAGCGGAACATGCCGGGCCCGCCCGCGTAGCAGGCCTGCGGGCAGAACGCGCGCAGCCACATGAAGTCGCCGGCCTCGACCTCGACCCAGTCCTCGTTGAGGAGATAGACCGCCTTGCCCTCCAGCACGTAGAGCCCGTGCTCCATGACGTGGGTCTCCGGGAACGGGATGGCGCCACCGGGCTGGAAGTTCACGATGTTGACGTGCATGTCGTGGCGCAGGTCGGAGATGTCCACGAAGCGCGTCGTCGTCCACGCGCCGTCGGTGCCGGGCATCTCGACCGGGGTGACGTCCTGCTCGCGGGTCACGAATGCGGGGGGTACGTCGACGCCCTCGACCCGGTGGTAGGCCTTCCGGACCCAGTGGAACGCCGCGGTCGTCTCGCCGGTGTTGTGGAAGGTCCAGTGCGCGCCCGGCGGGAGGTAGGCGTAGCTGCCGGGCTCGAGGGAGTGCGTCTCACCGTCCAGGGTGAGGGTGGGCGTGCCGTCGACGACCAGGAGCACCGCCTCGGCGGCCGGGTCGCTCTCCGGCGCGTCCGAGCCGCCGCCGGGTGAGACCTCGACGACGTACTGGCTGAACGTCTCGGCGAAGCCCGACAGCGGCCGGGCGATCACCCACATGCGCATGCCGGACCAGCCCGGCAGGTACGACGTGGTGATGTCGCTCAGGGTGCGCGCGGGGATCACGGCGTACGCCTCGGTGAACCTCGCCCGGTCGGTCGTGAGCGCGGTCTGCGGCGGCAGCCCGCCCTTCGGTACGTAGTAGCTCATCGCTCGCCCCTCCTCAGCAGTCGTCCTCGCGGAGTGTCGTCGCCGTCGGGATGCACGGGTACGCCGCGCAGCCAGGTCTCGCGGACCACCCCGGTCAGGCGACGGCCGGCGTAGGCCGAGACCGGGTTGCGGTGGTGCAGCCGCGCCACGTCGACGGTGAACTCCTCGTCGGGTGCGAACCGGACCAGGTCCGCGTCGGCGCCGGCCTCGATCCGGCCCTTGTGCCCGAGCCCCACCCGGTCGGCGGTCGCGGTCGCCATCCAGCGCACGACGTCGGCGAGGCCGTGCCCGCGCTCGCGGGCGCCGGTCCACATCGCGGCAAGGCCCAGCTGCACCGAGGCGATGCCGCCCCAGGCCTGGCCGAAGTCGCCGTCGCCGCGCTGCTTGAGGTCCGTCGTGCAGGGCGAGTGGTCGGAGACGACGTAGTCGATGTCGCCCGCGGCCAGCGCCGCCCAGAGCGCCTCGCGGTGGGCCGCCTCGCGGATCGGCGGGCAGCACTTGAGCTCCGTCGCGCCGTCGGCGATGTGCTCGGCGTCGAAGGTGAGGTAGTGGGGACAGGTCTCGACGCTGATGTCGAGCCCGGCCTCGCGGGCCGCGCGAAACATCGGCACCGCGCCGGCGTCGCTGAGGTGGACGACGTGCGCTCGCCCGTCGGTCCACTCGAGCTGGTCGAGCACCTGGCCGATCGCCGACTCCTCGGCCGCCGCGGGCCGGGAGGCGAGGAAGCCGGCGTAGCGCTTGCCGTCCAGCGCGGACTCGTCGAGCAGGGCGCCGTCCTCGGCGTGCACGATCATCAGCGCGCCGAGCCGGGCGGTCTCCCCCATCGCCATCGCGAGCTGGTCAGGTTCGAGGTGGCGGAACTCCTCGACGCCGGAGTCGAGCAGGAAGCACTTGAAGCCGAACACGCCCGCCTCGTGCAGCGGCCCCAGGTCGGGCAGGTTGCCGGGTACGGCGCCGCCCCAGAAGCCGACGTCGACGCTGACCTGGCCCTCGGCGACCTGCTGCTTGACGCGCAGGTTGTCGACGGTGGTCGTCGGCGGGACCGAGTTGAGCGGCATGTCGAGGATCGTGGTGACGCCACCGGCCGCGGCGGCCCGGGTCGCGGTGGCGAACCCCTCCCACTCGGTGCGGCCGGGCTCGTTGACGTGCACGTGGGTGTCGACGAGCCCCGGCAGCAGGACCTCGTCGTCCTCGAGCGTGACCATGCGGTCGGCGGCCGGCGGGTCGTCGTACGCCGTGACCGAGGTGATCCGCTCTCCGGTGATGCCCACGGCGGCGGGGGTCTCCGCCCCGTCGACGATCGCGCGGCGGGCCCGGACGACCAGGTCAACGGGCACGGTCAGCTGCCACGGTAGGTCGAGTAGCCGTAGGGGCTGAGCAGCACCGGCACGTGGTGGTGGCGGTCGTCCGCGACCGTGAACACGACGACCACCTCGGGGAAGAAGCTGTGCTCGAAGTGGGCCTCGGTGGCGAACCGCAGCACGTAGTCGCCGGCCGCGAGCTCACCGCCGAGCGAGCCGATGCGGCCGTCGGCGTCGGTCACACCCTCGTCGAGCAGGTCGCCGGTGGGGGTCTCGAGGCGGACCTCGATCCCCTCCGCCGGGAGGCCCGCGGCGGTGTCGAGCACGTGGGTGGAGAGGGTGCTCATCCGAGTGCACCCTCGAGTCGCAGGACGGTGATCTGGCGGAGGTTGTCGACGACCTCGGCGCGCTCGGTGGCGTCGTCGTTGCCGAGCCGTCGCTCTAGCTCGGCCAGGATCTCCTCAGCATCCCGCCCGGCCGCGCGGATCAGGAACACCCTGCCGAACCGCTCCTCGTAGGCCCGGTTGCCCGCCACGAGTCGCTGGGCGGTGTCGCCCTCGCTCGGGTCCACACCGGACTGCTCCTGCTGCGACTGCGCGCCACCACGCTCGCCGATCCGCGGGTGGCCGGACAGCGCCTGGTCGAGCTCCTCGTCGGTGAGCTCGCGGGCGGCGCGGTCGGCGGCGGCGAGCAGCGCGTCGCGGTCGGCGTACGGCTGCCCGGCGAGGACGTCGTCGGCCCAGCGCGGCACGGACAGGCAGCCCAGCAGGACCTCGCGGGTGGTCTCGACCGGCATCAGCTCAACCCCTTCTCACGAACCTGCCTCACACGAACCTGACTCACACGAACCCGGGCACGGCCAGCCACGCGTCGCCGGCCGGCGGCGCGTCGTCCCGGGTGACCGCGGTCTCGATGAGGCCGTAGGGACGGTCCGCGGCGATGAACACCTCGCCGTCGTTGGTCAGCCCCTCGTGCGGGGTCCCCTCGAGGGCGAAGCCGGAGAAGTCGACGAGGAAGTGGTGCTTGTTGGGCGCCGAGAAGCGGATCTCGGCCACGCTCCGCTGGCTGTCGAGCACCGCGCTGCCCATCAGGTAGAGGGTCTCCTGCAGCGCTCGGGAGTACGTCGTGGAGAACGTCGAGAGCAGGCAGTCCCGGACATCGTCGTAGGACGCGTTCCAGCTGACGTCGGTGCCGGTGTGCCGCCACCTGGCGACGATCGAGGTGGCGAGGATCCGGTCGTCGGTCTCGGCCAGCGTCGTGAACTCGTCCTTGAGGAAGCCCTTGAACTCCGACTCGGTCGACTTGAGCACCACCAGGTCCTGCAGCCCCGACACCACGTGGGTGGCGTCGCGGCCGACGGTCACCACGCAGGTCCGGACCTCACCGCCGCGGCGCACGAAGGCGTGCTGGCCCAGCCGGGTCCAGGCGTACTCCTCGACCCGCACCTGGGCCTGCGTCGCGGCCGGGGTGACGTCGAGCAGCCTGGTCCCGAGCGCCAGCGCGTAGTCCTCGATCGAGGAGATGCCGTGCAGCTTTGCGTAGGCGAAGGCGGTGTTCTTCTGGGTGTCGGTGGGCAGCACCTGGCTCTGGTCGCCGGTGACGTGCGCGCCGCCGAAGTCACCGCGCAGCGACGTCGAGACGTTCAGGTCGTGGATCTCGTGGCGAGGGGTGTCGCGGACGATGCGGACGACCCGGTTCTCCGCCTTGCCGTACTGGTTCGCTCCCAGGACGTTGGCCATGCCCGCACCCTAGATGACTGG
>NZ_DASUFR010000156.1:0-37452 GCF_036274455.1 Nocardioides sp.
CACTGCCTAGCGTCGGACGCCACACATCCCCACGTCTCGGGAGGACGACATGCACCTGCCACGGCCCGTCCGGGCCCTCGGGCTGCTCGTCGCCGCGGTCACCGCGACCGTCGCGCTCTGGGTGGCCTCCTCACCGCCGGCCACCTCGACCGTCGCGCCGGGCGCCACGGGGCGGCCGTGATGGTCTGGCAGCATCGGTCGACATGGACGCCGAGGCGGCCCCGGTCGACCGGCTGTGGGAGCGCAGCCGAGACTCGGTGCGCGACCGGCTGGCGCGAGTCAGCGCCAAGCGGTGGCAGATCGCCCAGTGCGCGGTCTCCGCCGGCGTCGCCTGGCTGATAGCCGCCGACCTGCTCGGCCACTCCCAGCCGTTCTTCGCGCCGGTCGCGGCGGTGGTGAGCCTCGGGACCTCCTACGGACAGCGGCTGCGTCGCGTGGCCGAGGTGACCGCAGGGGTCGCGCTCGGGGTGCTCCTCGCCGACCTGCTGGCGATCCTGATCGGGTCGGGGTGGTGGCAGCTGGTGATCGTGGTGACGCTGGCGATGACCAGCGCGCTGCTGATCACCAGCGGGCAGACCTTCGTCACCCAGGCGGCCGTGCAGTCGATCATCATCATGGCGTTCGTCCCAGCACCCTCCGACGCCCTGGTCCGCTGGTCCGACGCGGTCGTGGGAGGCTGCGTGGCCCTGGTCGCGGCAACCGTGGTGCCGGCCGCGCCACTGCGCCGGCCGCGGGAGCGTGCCGCGATCGTCGTGCGGAAGATCTCCGCGTTGCTGCGTGCCGCCGGGGAGGTCATGATCGACGGGGCCGCGGCCCGCGGCATGGAGCTGCTGGCCGACGCGCGGGCGACGGACATCCTGATCCGCGAGCTGCAGGACGCTGCCGACGAGGGCATGGCGGTGGTGTCGTCCTCGCCGTTCCGGGTCCGCCACCTCACCGACATCCGGAGGATGGCCGACCTCGTCGAGCCGCTCGACCGCGCCCTGCGGAGCACGCGCGTCCTGGTCCGGCAGACGGCCGTGGCCGCCTACCGCGGCCAGCACGTGCCGAGCTCCTACTCGCTGCTGGCCCTGGACCTCGCCGACGCGGCCGACATGGTCGCCGACGAGCTCGAAGCCGACCGGATGGCGGTGGCCGCCCGCGAGCCGCTGCTCGCGGTGGCCGAGGCCACCGGTCTCGTGGAGCGGGCCGAGGCCCTCAACGCCGAGGTCGTCCTGGTCCAGTTGCGCTCGGTCGTGGTCGACCTGCTGCTCCTGACCGGGATGGACGAGCTCGAGTCGACCGAGTCGCTGCCACCGCCGCCGAGGTGGGAGCCGGCGCCCGCCGAGCCTGTTCCCGACGATGAGTGAGGAGGCCGCCGCCGGTCCGACTGGGGTGCACCCGATCGAGCACTGGGTCCTCCACGTGGACCTCGACCAGTTCATCGCCGCGGTCGAGGTGCTGCGCCGGCCCGAGCTCGCCGGGAAGCCCGTCATCGTCGGCGGCGACGGAGACCCGACCAAGCGCGGGGTGGTGTCGACGGCGTCCTACGAGGCGCGCGAGCACGGCGTCGGCTCCGGCATGGCGCTGCGGCTCGCGGCCCGCAAGTGCCCGGACGCGGTGTTCCTGCCGGTCGACCGGGACGCCTACGACGAGGCCTCGGCGGCCGTGATGAGCACGCTCCGCTCGCTCGAGTGGGGCGGCCGTCCGGTCGTACTCGAGGTCCTCGGCTGGGACGAGGCGTTCCTGGCCGCCGGCCCGGAGCCCGGCCACGAGGCCGTCTCGGGGCGCACCGGCCGGCTCGGCCGCGGTCGTCCGTGGGCCAGCGCCGCGGACGAGGTCGAGCGCGACGAGGCGACAGAGGCATCACCGGTGGTGGAGGCGGGGCAGGGGAGCCTCCCACCCGTGCAGCAGGAGGCAGCGGCCTCCTCGGGGAGGGGGCCCACGGGTGGGTCAAACCCCGACCCCGTCGCGTTCGCGGCGGACGTCCGGGCTCGGGTTCTCGAGGCGACGCGGCTGCACTGCTCGGTGGGCATCGGCGACAACAAGCTCCGGGCCAAGATCGCCACGGAGTTCGGGAAGCCGCGGGGGAGCTTCGTGCTGACTGCCGAGAACTGGTTCGAGGTCATGGGCGACCGGCCGACGACGGCGCTGTGGGGGATCGGTGGCAAGACCGGCAAGAAGCTGGCCGTGCTCGGGATCGACACCGTGAGCCAGCTGGCCGCTTCCGACGCCCGGGTGCTGGCCGCGGAGCTCGGGCCGACGATGGGGCCGTGGTACCACCGTCTCGGCCGCGGGGTCAGCGACAGCCCGGTGAGCGCCGAGCCGTGGGTGGCGCGGGCGCACGGGCGGGAGACGACGTTCCAGGAGGACCTCGACGACTGGGACCGGATCGCCGAGGAGGTCCGGGCGCTGACCCGGCAGGTCAAGGAGGACATCGACAAGGAGGGGCGGCCGGCGGCGCGGGTGGGGCTCAAGCTGCGCTACCGGCCGTTCATCACCATCAGCCGGAGCCTGACCCTGAAGACGGCGACCAGCGACGCCGACGAGCTGGCCGAGGCGGCGGTCAGCCTGCTGGACCGGGTCGAGAAGGACCGGCCGGTACGGCTGCTCGGCGTGCGGCTGGAGATGGTGCCGCCGGAGAGTGGCTACTGAGGCTCCGGCGCGGTGAGCCCGGACTCCATCGCGAACACCACCAGCTGGGCGCGGTCGCGCGCGTGCAGCTTCACCATCGCCCGCGACACGTGGGTGCGCACGGTGTCCGGGCTGACCACCAGCACGTCGGCGATCTCCTGGTTGGAGCGGCCCGTGGCCACCCAGGCGACGACCTCCCGCTCGCGGTCGGTGAGCTGGTCGAGCTGGGGGTGAGCGGTACGACGAGGCGCGGTCGAGCCGAACTGCTCGATCACCCGGCGGGTGACGCTGGGCGCGAGCAGGGAGCCGCCGTCCGCCACGACCCGGATCGCGTCGAGCAGCGAGGTCGGGTCGGCGTCCTTCAGCAGGAAGCCGCTGGCGCCGTGGCGCAGCGCCTCGAAGACGTACTCGTCGAGCTCGAAGGTCGTCAGCATGACGATGCGTACGCCGCCCAGCGCCGGGTCCGCGGTGACCTCGCGCAGCACGGCGAGCCCGTCGAGGCCGGGCATCCGGATGTCGCACAGCACCACCTGCGGCCGCGTGGCGCGGATCAGGCGGAGCCCCTCGTGCCCGTCCGCGGCCTCGCCGACCAGCTCGAGGTCGGGCTCGGAGCCGATCAGGGTGCGCAGCCCGAGCCGCACCAGCTCCTGGTCGTCGACCAGCGCCACCGTGGTCACAGCGGCAGCTCCGCACGCACCGAGAACCCACCGGCACCTCGGGTGGCCGCCGAGAACACGCCGCCCACCGCCTCGACGCGAGTGCGCATCCCGCTCAGCCCCATGCCCGCGACACCACCGCCGGCCGCGCCCCGGCCGTCGTCGTCGACGGTGACGGTGACCCGGCCCGGCGCGCGGACGAAGGAGACCGTCGCCCTGGATGCGCCGGCGTGGCGGAGCACGTTGGTCAGCGACTCCTGCACGACCGCGTAGACCAGGGCGTCGACGTCGTCCGGGAGCTCACCCGGCTCGCCCAACACCTCCACCGACGTGCCGGCGACCCGGACCCGGTCGAGCAGCTCGCCGAGGTCGGCGACCCCACGGTGGGGCCGGCGGGGGGCGGGCTCGCCGGCGAGGACGGCGAGGTCTGCCCGCAGCGCGTCGAGCGACTCCCGGGCGCTGTCGCGGATGACCTCGAGCGCCGTCCGTACCGCGGCCGGGTCTCGCTCGAGGACGTGCAGCCCGACCCCGGCCTGCATCGCGATCACCGCGAGGCCGTGGCCCACGCCGTCGTGGAGGTCCTGGGCCATGTGCAGCCGCTCCTGCGTGGCCACCGCGCGCGCATGCTCGGCGACCGCGGCCGCTCGCGCGCGGCCCAGCGTCCCGAGCGCCGCCCCGGCCGCGCTGACCGCGACGACGGCGGTCACCTGCCACAGCGACCGCTGGTTGTCGTAGTCCGCGACGATCCGCACCACCAGCGCGACGCACACGGCGGCGGTGCCGGCGACCACGACCCGCAGCCAGCGGCGCACCTCGAGGCGGGAGGCGACCAGGAACGCCGCGCCCGCGAGGGTGAGATAGACCGGGCCGTCCTCGAGGTCGGCGACGACGAAGGCGGTCACGGCGGCGAAGGTCGCCACCGCGCCGGGCAGCGGCCGGCGCAGCGCCACGAGGAGCCCGGCCACCGCTGCGGCCCCGAGCGCGCCGGCGAGCCACGGCTCGTAGCCCGAGGGCGACGCGTGGGGCTCGGGCAGGTTGGTGAAGAACGACCCGAGCACCACGACGACGCCGAGCGGGACCAGCCAGAGCAGGTCCACGGCGGGGTTGCGCGGGTGCGGGTCCACGCGTTCGAGCCTAGGCGGGGTGAGCGGTCCCGACGTCGCCTCGGGGGCGTAGCCGGCGTACGCAGGTCTGCGTAGCGACGAGCCGCTGTCCGTCGGATTGCAGGACGGTCGAGCCCGGCGATGGTGGAGGGCATGAACCTCAACCACGACAACCACGACACCGTGGTGCAGACGCAAAAGCTGACCAAGAGGTACGGCGACCGGCTGGCCGCCGACCGGGTCAGCCTCACGGTCAGGCGGGGCGAGGTCTACGGCTTCCTCGGGCCCAACGGCGCGGGCAAGACCACCACGCTCCGCATGATCCTCGGCCTGATCCGTCCCACCTCCGGTTCGGCGGCCGTCCTCGGGCAGCCGGCGGGCAGCCCCGCGGCCGTCGCCCGGGTCGGCGCGCTCGTCGAGGGGCCCGGCTTCTACCCCTACCTGAGCGGGAAGGACAACCTCCGGGTCATGGCGCGCTACCGCGGGATCCCCGAGTCCGCCGCCGACGAGGCACTGGAGCGGGTCGACCTGGCCACCCGGGGCGACGACAGGTTCAAGTCCTACTCGCTGGGCATGAAGCAGCGGCTCGGCGCGGCGTCGGCGCTGATGGGCGACCCGGACCTGGTGGTGCTCGACGAGCCCACCAACGGCCTCGACCCGGCCGGCATGCTCGACATGAGGCGGCTGATCGTGGACCTGGCCCGCGGTGGCCAGACCGTCCTGCTGTCGAGCCACCTGCTCGACGAGGTGCAGGAGATCTGTGACCGCGTCGGCGTGATCAACAACGGCGAGCTCCTCATGGAGTCGACGGTGGCCGAGCTGCGCGGCGGCGCGTCGCTCGCGGTCCGCGGCCGGCCGGTCGACCGTGCCATCGCCGTCGCGATGGGGCTGGCCGGAGACGACGGCGTCCACGTGGACGGCGACCGGATGCTCGTCGACCTCGAGCCCGCCGACGCACCCGCGCTGGTGCGCGAGCTCGTGGCCGCAGGCGTCGCGGTCCACGAGGTCACGAGCGTCGAACGAACCCTCGAGGAGGTCTTCTTCGAGATGACCCGCAACGAGCTGGAGGCGACCCGATGAGCACGGCGACGACGAGCACCCGCGTCACGACGGGTACGACGAGGACGACGAACCCGTTCGCGGGCGCGGCTGCGAGCGCGCGGGCCGAGCTGCTGCGGCTCCGGAAGTGGCCCGCTGTCTGGGTGACGATCGGCGCCTGGCTGGCTCTGACCGTGATGTTCGGCTTCCTGTTCAACTACGTGTCGTACAAGACCGGTGACACCAGCTTCTCCAACGAGGGCGTCACCCGGCAGTCCCTGCTCGACGAGGTCCTGCCGGCCAACGTCCCGCACGTGCTGATCCAGGGGATGCCGATGTTCGGCGGGGCCCTGATGCTCGTGCTGGGTGCGCTGGTGGCGGGCAACGGTTACGGGTGGGGCACGTGGAAGACCGTGTTGACCCAGGGCCCGGCCCGGCCGGCGGTCGTGACGGGCTCGTTCGCGGCGCTGACGGTCTTCGTGGTCACCACGGTCGTGGCGACCCTGGCGCTGTGCTTCGGGCTGGCGCTGCTGATCGCGGGGGTGGAGTCCCAGACCGTGGTCTGGCCGACCCTCTCCGACACCGCGAAGTCGACCGGCGTCGGCTTCCTGGTGATGGAGATGTGGGCGCTGCTCGGCTTCCTGCTCGGCACCGTCGCCCGCGGACCGGCGCTGTCGGTCGGGCTGGGCCTGGTCTGGGCCCTGGTGGTGGAGAACCTTCTGCGCGGAGTCGGCCAGCTGCTCGGACCGGTGGAGGCGTTCACCAAGATCCTGCCCGGCACCGCCGGTGGCTCGCTGGTCGGCTCCATCGTCGGCACCGGCGGCCCGGACCCGACACCGGGCGTGCTCGACACGCTCTCGGGGAGCACGGCCATGATCGTGCTGGGTGCGTACCTGGTGCTCACCCCGCTGCTCGCCGGCTGGCTGGTCACGCGGCGCGACGTCGCCTGAGCAGGTTCCGGGTCACCCGAGCTCGCTCCGCAGCTCGGCGACCACCGATTCGACGACAGCGACCAGGTCGCCGCCGGTCTCGGCGGCGACCGCGCGCTGCCGTTGGTACGACGCACCGCGCGCCGGGATGTCCAGCACCGAGGCGAGCTCGCCGGAGCAGCCGAGCCGCGCGGCCACCGGCTCCAGGCGGGCCACGAGTGCGGCGAGGTCGTCGGTCATCAGCGCCTCGTCGCAGCTCGCGTCGCGGATGATGATCGCCTCGACGCCGTAGCGCGCGGCCCGCCACTTGTTCTCCTGGACGTGCCAGGGCGGCAGCACCGGCAGGGACTCGCCGCCGGCCAGCCGGGAGTCGAGGTCGACGACCAGGCACTGCGTCAGCGCGACCAGCGCGGCCAGGTCGGCGAAGGTCGAGACGCCGTCGCAGATCCGGTTCTCGAGGGTGCCCAGGTGCGGCGCGGGCCGGACGTCCCAGCGCACCTCGGACAGCTCGTCGATCACCCCGGTCGTGAGCTGGTCGCCGACGAAGGACTCGAACTCGCCCCACGACGGGAACTGGAACGGCAGCCCGGCGGTCGGGAGCTGCTGGAACATCAGCGCCCGGTTGGAGGCGTAGCCGGTGTCGACGCCGGCCCAGATCGGCGAGGACGCGGACAGCGCCTGCAGGTGCGGGTGGTAGGTCAGCAGCGCGGACAGCACCGGCATCACCCGGTCACGCGCGGGCATGCCCACGTGCACGTGCACACCCCAGATCAGCATCTGCCTGCCCCACCACTGGGTCCGGTTGATCAGCTCCTCGTAGCGGTGCCCCTCGGTCAGCTGCTGGCCGGTCCACGACGCGAAGGGGTGGGTCCCCGCACCGAACAGGTCGAGGTCGAGCTCGTCGCCGGCGGGCACGACGACCTCGAGGGTCCGGCGCAGGTCGGCCATCGCCTCGTCGACGCTCGCACAGACTCCGGTGACCACCTCGACGGTGTTCTTCAGCAGCTCCTTGTGCAGCCGCGACGGGTCGGGGAGCCGGGCCTTGGCCCGGGCGAACAGGTGCGCGGCCTCGTTTCGGAGGTCGCGGGTACGCCGGTCGACCAGCGCCAGCTCCCACTCCACGCCGAGCGTCGGCTCCGGCGAGGCGTGGAAGTCGATCCGCACCCGCCCACGGTGGCACAGGAGCCGGACCGGACGCCGCGAGTCCGAGCCGCGAGCCAGGCGGCCGGTCAGGCGGCCGGTCAGGCGGCCAGTCAAGCGGTGAGCCGGCCGAGCAGCTCCAGCCACGGGGCGGAGCGGCCGTCGAAGGGCGGCGCCTTGGCCGCCACCGCGCCGCGGACGAGGTCGCGGGTGGCGAGTGCGAGCTCGACGATCTCGGGCGGGTAGTCCAGCTCCACCCGGTGCTGGTCGAACTCGTCCTGGTCGTCGACGAACACCGAATGGTCCAGCGCCTCGATCACGTCGAGGTCCAGGTCGGTGCAGCGCACGGTGTGGTCGTCCCACACCGGCAGCGTCGTCATGTCGACGTAGGTCCAGACGCTGCCGCCGGGACCGTGGAAGGTCGCCAGCCACGCGCGCCCGACCGCGGTCCCGGCCGCCGGCACCAGGCCGACCTGGTCGTTCGGTGAGTCGAAGGTCATCCCGGGCCGGGACATGTGGGTGCCGGCCGGGAAGCCGATCCAGTCCCCGGCGTCGTCCCGCCCGAGGTAGATCCCGGGCAGGTGCCAGTGCGGCGTGTCGCCCCACTTGGTCATCTCGACCCGGACGGCGTCGCCGCGAGCCGGAGTGCGGCTCACGTCGGCATCCGCCCGCGCAGGGCCGCGAGCCACGGCTCGTGGCTGCCGTCGAACGGCGGCCGCCGGGACCGCACCGCCGCCTCCACCCGCGCGGCGGTGGCGCGAGCGGCGTCCACGAGCTCCGGCGGGTAGCCGTGCAGGACGCTGTGCCGCGCGAGGTCGTCCTCGTCCTCGAGCCGGATCGCGCCATCGGTGTTGCGCACCACGTCGAGGTCCAGGTCGATCGTCGTCACCGCGTCATCGTCCCAGACCGTTCCCGCGGCGATGTCGACGTAGATCTCGCTCGGCCGGCCCGGCTCGTAGAAGCCGGCGCACCACGCACCGTGGGCGGGCAGCAGGGTGACCCAGTCGGACTGCTGCTCGTAGAAGTGCTCGCGCCGCCAGCACCGGGTCCCGGCCCGCGCGCCGACCCAGTCGCCGTGCTCGTCGGCTCCGAGGTAGACGCCGGTGAACGCCGAGTGCGGCCGGTCCGGCCACTTCGTCATCAGCACCCGGACCGCGTCGCCTGGGGAGAGGGGCACCCGGCGATTGTGTCTCAGAGGTGAGCTCAGATGACCGAGGGCTTGTCGGGCAGCACCCGCTTCGAGGTCCTCGCGACGACGTCCTGGTAGCGGGAGCCGAGCAGCTTGGCGACGTGGTGCACGGCGTGGGCGTCGATGCCGACCAGGACCCGGGCACGGTTCTTCAGGATGCCGTTGACAATGATCTCCGCAGCGCGCTCCGGCGTCATCCGGGCGAGCTTGGTGTCGAAGAGCTCGGCCGTCTGCTCCTTGCTCTCCTTGGCCGAGACCCGCGCGTTGCGGGCGATCGCGGTCTTGATGCCGCCGGGGTGCACGACGGTGACACCGACCGGGTGGCCGGCGATCAGCATCTCCTCGCGCAGCGCCTCGGTCATGCCGCGGACGGCGTACTTCGTCGCGTTGTACATCGACTGACCGGGCATCGAGACCAGCCCGAACAGTGAGGAGATGTTGACGACGTGCCCGTCGCCGGAGCTGATCAGGTGCGGCAGGAGCTCCTTGGTCCCGTGCACGACGCCCCAGAAGTTCACCCCGACGATCCAGTCGATGTCGGCGTAGTCGAGGTCCTCGAAGTCACCGGCCAGTGCCACGCCGGCGTTGTTGACCACGACGTTGACCCGGCCGAAGTCCTGGACCACGTCGAGGGCGTAGCGGGCGAAGGCATCCCGGTCGGCCACGTCGAGCCGGTCGCCGCGGACCTTGACGGCGCCGGCCCTCTCCACCTGCGCGACGGTGTCGGCGAGCCCCACCTCGTCCACGTCGGACAGAGCGAGCAGCGAGCCGCGCCGCGCCAGGTCCAGCGCGAGGGCGCGCCCGATGCCGGAGCCGGCACCGGTGATCGCGACCACCTTGTCGTCGAGCGTCTTCACTGCTCCACCTCTCCGGGGGCGACCTCGACCGGAGCCACCACTCGGTAGGCGTCGGCGTCGAAGGACGCCAGCCGGCGCCGGAAGTCGGCCGTGGTCCGTGGCCACAGCGTGGTGTTGCGGCCGTGGGCGTCGAGGTACCAGCTGTGGCAGCCACCCCGCGTCCACACCGTCCGCCTCATGCGCTGCTGGAGGGTGCGGTTCCACCGGTCGGTCGCCTCGGGCAGCGGCTCGACGCTGGCCGCTCCGCTCCGCCGCAGGTGGCGCAGCGCGTCGCGGATGTAGGCCACCTGCGACTCGATGATGAAGATCATGCTGGTGTGGCCCTGGCCGGTGTTGGGGCCGACGACCATGAACAGGTTGGGGAACTCCGGGACGGTCGTGCCCTTGTAGGCCGCCATGCCGCTCTCGCGCCAGCGCTCGGCCAGGGTGCGGCCGGTCCGGCCGGTGAGGTGCTCGGTGATCGGCAGCTCGGTGGTCCAGAAGCCGGTGGCCACGACGAGCACGTCGATCTCTCGCTCGGTGCCGTCGGCGGTGACGATCGCGTTGCCGGTGACCTTGGCGATCGGGTCGGTGACCAGCTCGACGTTGTCGGCGGTGAGCGCCGGGTACCAGTCGTTGGAGCGCAGGATCCGCTTGCAGCCGATCTTGAAGTACGGCGTCACCTTGGCGCGCAGCGCGGGGTCCTTGACGGCGCGGGTGATGTTCAGGGTGGCGGCCCTGGTCGCTGGGGCGGCGAGCCCGGGTGCGAGCGTGAACGCCGGCACGTAGGACTCGTGGGCCCAGTAGATGCCGGTGCGGTAGAGCCGGCGCAGCCCGGGCACCCGGCGCAGCGCCGCGCGCTCGGTGGCGGGGTAGACCCGGTCGTTGCGCGGGATGATCCACGGCGCGGTCCGCTGGTAGACGTCGAGGTGGCCGCCGGTGGCCTCCAGTGTCTTCTGCAGCTCGGGCACGATCTGGATGGCGGAGGCCCCGGTGCCGATCACGGCGACCCGCTTGCCCGCGAGGTCGGCGTCGTGGTCCCACCGGGCCGAGTGGAAGACCCGGCCCTGGAAGGTCTCGATGCCCTCGATCTCGGGGGTCCGGGGCGCGGAGAGGCCGCCGGCGCCGACGACCAGCGTCCTGGAGACCCAGGTGCCGTTCTGCGTACGCACGGTCCACCGCTGCGTCGCGTCGTCCCACGACGCGTCCTCGGCCGGGGTGTCGAAGACGAACCGGTCCAGCGTCCCGGACCGCTCGGCGACGGACCTGATGTAGTCCTGGATCTCCGGTTGTGGGGAGTAGGAGCGGGACCAGTCGTAGGGCGCGAACGAGAACGAGTAGAGCTGGCTCGGGACGTCACAGGTCGCACCGGGGTAGGTGTTGTCCCGCCAGGTGCCGCCGACGTCGGAGCACTTCTCGAGCACCACGAAGTCGGTCTCGCCGTCCTCCTGGAGCTTGATCGCGGTGCACAGCCCGGCGAACCCGGCGCCGATGATCACGTGGTCGACGTGGTGCACAGCGCTCATGGCGCCGACGGTATCCGTGGACGGGTCGTGCGGTCAGCGCACGTGGGGAGCATCACCGGCCCACGGGTCGTCGCGCTTCTTGTCCCAGGCGCGGAGTGGGTGCCGCTCCGGCGCCAGGGGGCCGAGGTCCCAGGGCTCGAAGGCGTTGTCGACGTTGGCCAGCCCGGTCTGTGCGAGGTCGGGGTAGTGGCGCAGCAGCACGTCCTTGAACGTCGTCCCGTCCACCCACGCGAGCCCCTCCGGGGTGTAGACCTCCGCGCGGTAGTCGGTGGTGTAGAAGCGGTCTCCCAGCAGCCGGAACGACGCGTTGAGGATGAAGATCTGGAACAGCGTCTCGCCGAAGGCGAAGCCGGTGGGGCGGTGCCCCTCCGAGAGCGTGCCGACCAGCAGGTCCATGTCGTCGACGTTGTCGCGCCCGCCGGCGCCGGTGCCGTAGACCTCTCGCAGCGTCGCCACGCACTCGGTGTCGTCGGTGAGGTCGGCGAAGCTGGTGATCGGCTCCAGGCCGAGCTCGCGGCGCAGCTGGTTGTACGACGGCACGCCGCGTTCGCGGTCGCGGTAGAGGTCGATGGCTGCGATGTCGGCGACCGGTGCGCCCGGCACGGTGATCGCGCGCAGCGAGTCGGGATAGTTGTTGTTGACCAGCGCGCACGCCGACTGCTCGCCGAGGGTGCGGGCGAGCGACTCGAAACCGTGCTCGGCCAGGAGCCCGGGCGATGCCGCGTGGCGGATGCGCTGGAACGGCACCCACGCCTTCTCGGCGCCGTCGAGGCCGACGAGCCGCACCCGGTCGGGCAGCAGAGAGTGCAGGCGGTAGATGCTGACGAACTCCTCCGACAGCGCGTACGTCGGCACCTCGCCGGGGTCGTTGCCGACGATCCCGCCGAGCTCGCGGCTGGTGATCGGGATGTCCTCGAGCACCTGCTTGCGCTCGCCACCGAAGACCGCGGTGACCAGGCCGAACCAGTTCGCCTGCATCCCGCTGAGCAGCGCCTCGTTGGGGAGGATGGCCGGGGTCCACTCGATGGTGTGGATGCGGGCGATGAGCGCGGCGTTGACGAGCCGCGCGGTCTGGAACAGCGCCTCGTCGTCCCAGTCGGGATAGGACTCCGCGAGCTTGTCGGCGATGGCGTTGTGCTCGCGCGTGAACAGCGTGTGCAGCATCGAGAGCCCGACCCACCAGTTGCGCACGAACCCGGACCGCTCGGTGCCGGTCTCGGGGTCGATGGGGAGCGACCCGTCGTCGTTCAGGGTCATCCGGCCGCCGACGTGCGAGCGCAGCGCGTGCTGGGTCTCCCAGTCGCTGCCGTAGATCTGCGAAGCGTCCCACCAGTGCGTGACCTCGTTGAGGAACGTCGCCGGCAGGTCGCGGTCGGGGCCGTCGTCGCGGCGCGACGGGTCGGCCAGCGACCGGCGGACCTCGAGGTGGTCGATGCCGTGCGCGCGCAGCGGGTCGTCCTCGGCCAGGGGGATGCGGTCGACCTCACCGTCGAGGTTGGTGCCGTGGCTGATCCAGTCGTGGTTCTGGAACTGGATCCATGCGCCGCCCCACAGGTTGAAGAACGGCATCTCGACCCGCGGGCCCTTCGCTGCGAGCAGCTTGCGGCTGACCTCGCGCACGCTCACCGGGTTGGTCGCCGGGTTCTCCCGCGGGTGCACGCCGGCCAGGCCCCTGTCGTCGCCGACGTTGCGGAAGAACCGCGTGTACGCCGCCCCGACCATGGGGTCGACGCGCCCGGCCTCATCGGTGGTCAGGTCGTTCCAGCTGCCGTCGGCGGTGCGCCAGCGCCGGGCGAACGCCGGCACCTCCGACTGTGGGTCGGCGTACGCCGTGGTCTGGCCCTCGGCGTAGGTGCGGACGACGTTGTTCTCGAACAGCGACTCGCGCATGTGGGCGAGCTTGAGGATCTTGGCCCACTTGGACGCCGGCCCCGGCAGGTGCTCCCCGGAGCGGTACCAGTTGGTCCAGACCCGGTCGTTGGTGTTGCGGCCGAGCAGGTTGGTGACGCCGTGGAAGAAGCCCGAGCCGACGGCACCGAGCACCCGGCCGCTCACCACCTTGGCGCGACGCAGGGGGTCGGGGGCCGGCTGCGGCCCGGGGGGTGGCGTGCCCAGGTCGGGTGGCTCGACGAAGGCGCCGTCGCGCTCGACCCGGGCGACGTGCTCGGCGAACAGCGCGGCCTGCTGCTCACCCCGGGCGATCCCGGTCGCGGCGTTGCTCGCCGCCAGCTCGTCGGGGTCCACCGCCCCCGGGACGACGGGGTCCGGTGGAACCGGATCGGGACTCGGGTCGACAGACGCGTCCTGGATGGCCATGGGAGCTCCAAGCCCGCCGAGACCGGGCAGCCGAGAGAAACCGGGCGAGAGAAACTGGGCGAGAGAAACTGGCAGGTGCCAACAGTAGTGCTGCGCCGATACCTTCGGAACATGTTCGCGGCCCCGAGGTTCGCCCTCTATCGCCGGATCATGGCGGGCTTCCTGAGCGCGGGCTTCAAGGACCACCCGATCGAGCCGCTGGCGGCCCCGGTCGACACCGAGATCGACCACGTGCCCCACGACGAGCTGTGGCCCGATCTGCCCCTACCGGGCGTCCACGTCGCCTCGAGCTTCATCCCCTCCGACCAGGCGGAGCGCCGGCGGCGCAAGATCCGGGTCCAGATGAAGCTGCGCGGGCTGCTGGTCGACCTGGCACCGAAGGACAGCCCGCCGATCCCGGCGGAGGAGCAGGCGTTCCTCGAGGCGGTCTACCCGCGCGAGTTCGACAGGGCCGGCGCACCCCGCCCGGTCCTGCCGCCGGAGCTGCGCGGCTGCGACGACGTGGTGGCCCAGCTAGCGGTGCGTGGCCCGTTCGGGTCCTTCCTGCGCCGGCCGACCCCCGACGAGGTGGCCGACGGGGAGGCCGCCGAGGACGAGTACGTCGTCGACCTCGCGCACTACCTCGACCACCCGGTCAAGCCCGGCCTGGTGCGGCCCGGCGGCAAGGCGGTGCTGACCGCCTCGCCCACCGGCCTGGCGACCCGCGCGATCCTGCGCGGCGGCGACGACCTGGCGCCAGGCCTGGCGCAGCGGGCGATGGTCGCGGGGATGCACGAGGACATCTCGACGTTCCGCCACAACCTGGGCGTGCACAACGTGATCCTCACCGACGCCGCCATCGCGACGATCAACCGGCTCAGCGCGCGCCACCCCGTCCGTCGAGTGCTGCAGCACACCTTCCACACGCTGCTCATCGGCAACCTCGAGAACTGCAACGCCCACCTCGCCGGGGCCACGAGCTTCTCGGCCACGCTCTTCTCCCACGACGCCCAAGAGGTGTCGTCGATCGCCGCCGGGCACCTCGCGCGCTTCGACTTCGAGGACTTCGCGCCCGACGTCCAGTTCGCGCGGCGCGGGACCACCGAGACGCCGTTCCCCTATCCCTACCGCGACAACGTGCTGGAGCTGTGGGGGGTCAACCTCGCCTACGTCCAGGACTACCTCGCGCTCTACTACACCGACGACGCCGCGATCAGGGCCGACGCCGCGATCGCGCGCTGGGCCGACGAGCTCGACCGGCTGCTGCCCAACCCGATCGCGCGTCCCGATGGCGGGCTGACGCGGGACTGGGTGGCGCGGGTGTGCGCGACCGTCATCCACCTGTCGACAGTCGAGCACGACATCCTCAACAACGTCGCCTGGGACTACAACACCTTCGGGTTCGCGGTCCCGACCGTCGTGCCCGCGTCGGGCGAGCAGATGGACACGCTCCGGGCGCTGGACAACCTCGCGGTGCTGTTCGTGACCTGGCGACCCTTCAACATGCTCTTCGACTCGCACGTGGAGTCGATGGCGCTCGACGGCCCGGGGCGCCGGGTCATGCTCGGCTGGCTGGACCGGCTGCGCGAGGTCCAGGAGCAGATGGAGGCGCGCGGCCACGACCCGTCGCTCGCCTACCCTGCGAACTTCAACATCAGCGTCACCAACTGAGGGCCCCGGAGCGACGGTGACGACCGAGGTCCGTCTCGCCTTCGCCTTCAACGGCGGGGTCAGCCTGGCGATCTGGATCGGCGGCGTCACCGACGAGGTGCTCCGCTGCATCAACGGCGGCCGGCTGGCGGCCGAGGGGCGGCTCGACGAGGCCAACGGCAACCCGTACGCCGCCCTCTGCGCCGAGCTCGACGTCGTCCCCAAGGCGGACGTGCTCACCGGCACCAGCGCGGGCGGGCTGAACGCCGCCTTCCTCGCCACCGCCGTGAGCCACGGCTGCACCGACCTCGAGGCGATCCGGCGGCTGTGGCTCGAGCACGGCTCGTTCGACCTGATGATGCGCCCTCCGACCGACCAGACCCTGGTCTCGCTGCTCGCCGGGGACGAGAACTTCCTCCCGCACATCGAGGACGCGCTGCAACGGCTGGTCGCGACGGGCATCGGGTTCCGCGAGCCGGACCCGCCGGTGGTCGTGCACCTGACCAGCACCTCGCTCTCCGGCCAGGTGACGACGCTGCGCGACGGCGAGGCCACGATCGCGTCGGTCGACCACCGGGCGGAGTTCGTCTTCCACAACGACGACTTCGACTTCGACTCGGACCCGAACGCCCTCAAGCGGATGGCCCGGGCCTGTCGCTCGAGCGCGTCGTTCCCGGTCGCCTTCGAGCCGAGCGCGGTGCCCGCGACGCTGTTCGAGGAGCGGCACACGTGGGGGCTCTTCGACGACGGCGACCTGTCCACGAAGCCGGTCATCGACGGGGGGCTGCTCGTGAACCTGCCCGCCCAGGCCGCGCTCGAGGCCATCGTCCGCCAGCCGTCCCGGGAGCGGGTGGAGCGGGTACTCGCCCTGGTCGTCCCCGACCCCAGCGGCGAGGCCGGCAGCGACCCGGTCGAGAACCCGACCCTCGGTGACGTGGTGAAGAAGGCGCTGGTCGGCATCCCGCTGAGCCAGTCGCTCACCGACTTCGTGCGCGAGCTCGACGAGCACAACCGTGAGGTCCGGGCCCGGCGCGGCGCCCGCGACGCGCTCTTCGCCGCGCTGGCCGCCGCCGAGCCGGCCGAGGGTCGCCGGCGGATGGTGGGCCTGGCCGAGGCGCTGCTGCCGGCGTACCGCGCCATCCGGCTGGCGGCCACCCTCGACCCGAGCCGTCTCGCCGCCAACCGCGGCCTCCGGCTGGTGGCCAGGGAGGCGGGGCTGGGGGACCTGCTCGACGTGCGGGCCGGTCACGCGCCCTGGGTGCCGGAGCGGCTGTCGGTGGGTGACGACACGTGGTGCTGGGGAAGCTCCGCGGTCCGGCGGCTCGGGTCGGTGCTGATCACCTGGGTCAACGCCGTGGCCGAGTGGGCCGACCCGGCCACGGAGGCCGAGCTGCTGGCCATCAAGGGGACCATCGCCGGCGCGCGCGGACGGGCCGAGCGCATCGCGCCCAGCTCGGGGGCCCTCGCCGGCCTGCTGGCCGAGGAGCTGGCGGCGGACGGGTCGTCCCTCCCGGCAGCCTTCGAGCGGGCCTGTGCCCGGTGGCCCGGTGGTACCGAGCCGCCTGTGGAGTCGATCCGCGCGCTGAACGCCGGGGTCGCAACCCTCGCCGGCTGCCTGGGTCGCCTCGTCGAGCTCGCGCGGGGGTCGATGGACCGGTGGCCGGACGACGAGGCGGGCCGGGCGCTGCGCGGTGTGGTCCGGCTGGCCGACGGCGCCGAGGAGGCCGACGACCTGTCGACGCTGCTGCTCTGCATCGAGGTTGTCGAGGGATGCTTCGCCGGGGCCGACCCGCGGCCGGACCAGGAGGTCCGGCTGGTGCAGTTCACCGCGACCGGGCCCTGCGACATCGACCCGCGGCACCGCGACGACCCGGCGGAGAAGCTGGCCGGGGTGGAGCTGGCCCACTTCGGCGCGTTCCTCAAGGCGTCGTGGCGGGCCAACGACTGGCTGTGGGGGCGGCTCGACGCCGCGCAGCGGCTGCTGCGGCTGCTGGACGCCGTGGCCGGCAACCGGCTCAGCCGTGCGGGGACCCTGGAGCAGCACACCGCCGCCGTCCAGGCCGCCGTGCTGCGCGAGGAGCTCCCGACGCTGGTGGCCGAGCTCGCGCGCGACGCCGAGCGGGGCGCCCGGGTGACCCCGGAGGCCGCGGCGTTCGTGGAGGCGGTCCGCGGGGTCGGCACGACGACCGCGGACGGACGCCTCGACCTCTCCGCCGCCGGCGACGACCAGCTGCGTGAGCTCCTGGGCCTGCAGCTGGTCGGCGCCGAGGACATCTCGCTCGAGGCGGGCTCGAACCTCGCGACGGTCACTTCGATCGCCGCCCTGCGCACCGGTGCGCGGGTGCTGCACCGGCAGGGTCCACGGGTGCTGCGCGGCCCGACCCGCGTCCTGGGCGCGACCTCGTCCCTGGCCGAGCGGCTGACCAGGCGCGGTTGGGGAGTCAGCAGGTCGGCCGTCCTGGTCGCGCTCATCGCCGTGACCGGGCTGGTCGGGCTGACCGGCTCGTTCCTTGCCCTGCTGACCGACGTCCCGCTCGGGTGGTTCAGCTACGTGGCCTTCGCCTGCCTGCTGGTGACCCCGCTCCTCGCCGTGCTGGCGGCTCCGTGGCTGCTGCTGGGTGCCGGCCGCCGTCAGGTGGCCAGGGAACGCTGACCCGCCGGCTCGCGGTCAGGCGCGCGAGACGACGTCGGCGAGCTGGTCGAGCCCCCAGGCGAGGTCCTCCCGCGAGACGACCAGCGGCGGGGCGAAGCGGATCGTCGAGCCGTGGGTGTCCTTGGCGAGGACGCCGCGGGCCATCAGCGCCTCGCAGACCATCCGGCCGGTGCCGACGCCCGGGTCGATGTCGATCCCGGCCCACAGGCCGCGGGTGCGCACGCCGACGACGCCGTTGCCCACCAGCGCGTCGAGCCGCTCGCGCATGAGCACGCCGAGCTCGCTGGCGCGGGCCTGGAACTCGCCGGTGCGCAGCATCTCGACGACCGTGAGGCCGACCGCGCAGGCCAGCGGGTTGCCGCCGAAGGTGCTGCCGTGCTGGCCCGGGCGGAGCACACCGAGGACGTCCTGGTTGGCCACGACCGCCGAGACCGGCACGATCCCGCCGCCCAGCGCCTTGCCGAGGATGTAGATGTCCGGGACGACGTCCTCGTGGTCGCAGGCGAAGGTCCGGCCGGTGCGGCCGAGCCCGGCCTGGATCTCGTCGGCCGCGAACAGCACGTCGTTCTTGGTGCACAGGTCGCGGATGCCGCGCAGATAGCCGTCCGGCGGGATGAGGACGCCGGCCTCCCCCTGGATCGGCTCGATGAGGACCGCGACCGTGGTGGCGTCGATGGCTGCCTCGAGTGCGGCCAGGTCGCCGTAGGGCACCATCACGAACCCGGGGGTGAACGGGCCGAAGCCGTCCCTCGCGTCGGGGTCGTCGGAGAAGCCGACGATGGTGGTGGTGCGACCGTGGAAGTTGCCGGACGCGACGATGATCTTCGCCTGGTCGGCGGGGACGCCCTTGACCTCGTAGCCCCACTTGCGCGAGACCTTGATCGCGGTCTCGACCGCCTCGGCACCGGTGTTCATCGGCAGGACCATGTCCTTGCCGCACAGGTCGCCCAGGGCCGCGCAGAAGTCGGCGAACCGGTCGTGCACGAAGGCCCGGCTGGTCAGCGTGAGCTGGTCGAGCTGGGCGTGCGCCGCAGCCAGCAGCGCGGGGTGGCCGTGGCCGAAGTTGAGCGCGGAGTAGCCGGCCAGGAAGTCAAGGAAGCGCTTCCCGTCGACGTCGGTCATCCAGGCGCCCTCGGCGTGGGCGAGCACGACCGGCAGCGGGTGGTAGTTGTGCGCCGTCCGCGCCTCCGCCCGCTCGAACTCGCTCTGCCCGATGCTTGGAGAGTGGGTGGTCGGCTCCTGGGTGGCCGTCATGGGTTCGCCTCCTCCGGCTGGTCGCAAGATTGTCTGACAATCTGGTCTGGAGCCAGCGTAGCCCGACCGCGACGGTGGTGCCAGTCGGCGCGCTGCCGATCCTCACGGCGCCGCTGTGGGGTCCCCCGCACGGCCTGCTTCCAGGGGCGATTCACAGGTCAGGCACGGGCATCCGCGGGACCATGGGTCCATGAGCGACACCGAGCCCGGGTCGTCGGGGGACCAGCCGACCGAGCCGCTGGGGGCCACCACTCCGCCACCGCCGCCAACGCCGCCACCGCCGCCGCCATCGCCGCCACCCCTGCGGCGGCCGCCTCCTCCTCCTCCTCCGACCGCGGTGGCACCCGCAGCGGCACCGGGCGCGGCACCCGCAGCGGCACCGGCCCTGCAGCGCGTCCGGCTCCGCGACCAGGCCTTCGGCATCAGGTCGCTGATCGCGGTGGCCGTCGCCGGGGTCGTCGTCGGTGGGCTGGCGGGGTTCGGCATCCATGCCGCGACCGACGACGACCACAGGGACGGCCGGATGGGACGGTTCGGCGGCTTCGGTCCCGGGCGCGGCTTCCACGACGGCCGGGGGCCGGGCAGCTTCCCCGGCTGGCCCGGGCATGGCCGGGGCGGCGGGCCGGGCTTCCAGCAGCTCCCGCCACCGGGCGCCGACCAGCCGACCCCCGCGCCGACCGCGCCACCGACCGCGCCACCGACCGCGCCACCGACCGCGCCACCGACGACGCCACCGTCCGCGCCGCCCAGCCAGTCCTCCTGAGCCCGAATTTTCGGCTCTCGTGACTGATCCGTGGGTGGGCGGCCGCGCGCGTAGCACGCCGCAACCCGCCCTCAAGGATGCCTTCGGCACCGCTGCGCGGCGCCTGCGGCGTCCTTGACCGCGGGTCCCGAGCGGCGCGCTTTGGGGCGCGCAAGGGCGGAGCAAGCTCCGCCCCGCATGCGCGGCCGCCCGGGGCGTGTTCCGGGGATCTGCACCGCAAATTGGCCACCAGGCGTCCAGGATGTGGCTCAAATCCAGCGAGGCCGGCCTTTGCCGAGGTTCTCCGGCACCAGGTGCCGATTTCCCTCCGCAAACCCCATCAGCGGGGCCGGGGGAATGGTAGGCGCGCGGGCACCCACGAAAGCGTCACGAGCACGGAAATCCCTCCGCCAGAGCCAACCTGACTGGGTTTCCCGGCGTCAGAGGGGTAGAACGGTTCGGTCACCACCAACCCACTGGATTGGGGCAGCGGCTCTTGGTCGGCACGCGGGACGACGGCTTCACGGCCTACGTCGTCGGTCGGCGCGCGCATCTCTACCGGGCGGCGTACCTGCTCTGTGGTGACCCGCACCGGGCCGAGGACATCGTGCAGAACGCACTCGCGAAGCTCTACGTCGCCTGGCCGCGCGCGTCGCGCGCCGACTCCGTCGACGCCTACGTCCGCCGGGTGATCGTCAACAGCCACCTCGACGAGACCCGCCGCCCCTGGCGCCGCGAGGCCCCGACGACCGATGACCGGCTGGACCGGCCGGCCCCGGTGGGGGTCACGCCCGAGGACTCCG
Source organism: Nocardioides sp. (assembly GCF_036274455.1). Taxonomy (GTDB): domain Bacteria; phylum Actinomycetota; class Actinomycetes; order Propionibacteriales; family Nocardioidaceae; genus Nocardioides. The sequence goes on from NZ_DASUFR010000156.1 coordinate 20,428, forward strand.
ACGCCCTCTGGTCGGCGCTGCGCAAGTTGGGCCCCAAGCAGCGCAGGGTCGTGGTGCTCCGCCACTACTGGGGGCTCTCGGTCGAGGAGACGGCCGCCGACCTCGGCGTCAGCCCGGGCACCGTCAAGAGCCAGACCTCGGCCGCCCTCGACAAGCTCCGCTCGGTGCTCCTGGCCGACGCCACCCCGAGAGGAGGCCGGCGATGACGGACGGCGCCGACCGCTTCCTCGAGGAGCGGCTGCACTCCCTGGCTCGCGGGGTCCCCGTCCCGGTGGTCCCGCCCGGCGAGGACGTGCGCCGGGGTCGGCGCCGGTTGCTGCGGATGCGGCTGGCCATGGCGGGCGCGACGACCGGGACCCTGGCCGTGGTGCTCGGCATCACCGGCCTCACCGCCGGCGACCCGAAGGCCACCGAGGTCCCGCCGAGCACCCAGGTGCCGACCGTCCTCCCGGCCACCCCGAGCGCCACACCCTCCGACAAGGGCCAGGAGGCCACGCCGGGCTCCCACGACCGCGGCGGGGGCGACGACCCGGTCGGCGGGGCCGCCGGCCCCGGGACCGACCGGGGCGCCGACGCCGGGGCGCCCCCGAGCCTCGACCAGGTCAAGAACGCTCCGACCGCGGAGGTGAGCGCCGGCACGGCCCAGCACCACGGCGTTCCATGGGTGGAGCCGACCTCGGCTCCCACCTCGACGCCGTCCGGGCTCCCCAGCGGCGACCCGACCGGCGACCCCACCGGCCTCCCGTCCGGCACTCCCACCGATCTGGTGACCCCGACCCCGACCGACCCGACCACCGTCCCGCCGCCGACCGAGCCACCGCCGACGGGAGACACGAAGGTCCGGATCGACCGGGTGCTGGCCTATTACAACGACGTCCTGGCCGAGCACCTCGACCCCGACCGGGCCGGCCTGCAGCCCTACGACCGAAGGATCGACCCGAAGGCGACACGGAGGTCCGACGGGCAGCTCTTCGCCCTGGGCGCGACCTACCGCTGGGAGCGCGGCCGCGCGCTCTCGGGGCTGGAGATCATGGTGGCCAGCGGCTGGGACCAGGTCGACTGGGACTGCGGGGCGACGTACTCCGACTGGAGCTGCCACGTGGTCGACTCCGGCACCGTCCGTGCCGAGGTGGCGATCCACGACGGGGTGCGGCGGGTCGCCGTGGAGCACGCCGACGGCCAGGTGGTCGTGGTGACCGCGGACCCGACCTACGACGGCAGCCACCGCCTGGCCACCAGTGACGGCTTCGGCGGCAGTGGCGGCAGTGAGGCGGCCCTCGTCGCCGCGGCCTCCGACGCGCGGCTGATCCTGCCCGGCCGGGCACCGCAGGCGCCCCCCACGATCGCGAGCGACGCGTTCGCGTCGGCCGGCCGGGCGGCCCTGCTGAGCAGGGGCGAGACCTTCACCCAGACCTCGCTCGACCGGTCGCCGGCCGTCCGGGGCACGTGGTCGGGCGCCGCAGGGGCCGGCGGCACCCTGCGCTGGTCGGCCAGGCCGGTCTACAGCGGCGGCGGCTTCTCGTGTCTGGTGACCTACCTCCGCTGCACCACCGTGGCGGTGGGCGACGGCACCACCGTCGACGTCGCGCTGCTGCGCACGAAGGCCGGTGGCGGCTGGCTCGTCCAGTACGACGGCCCGTCGTACGCCGTCCGGGTCTACTCCTCGGACCGCACCTTCCCGAGGAAGCCCGCCTACGCGTTCGTCACCCGGGCCGACTGGCAGCCGGCGCGCGACGCCACGCCGTAGTCGTCAGAGCCGGGCCAGCGCCTCACGCATCGGGTCCAGGCCGAGGGAGCCGAGGTCGAGGGCCTCGCGGTGGAAGGTCTTGAGGTCGAAGGCCGCACCCTGGCGCTGCCGCTCCTCCTCGCGCGCCTGGAGCCAGATCCGCTCGCCGATCTTGTACGACGGCGCCTGCGCTGCGAGGCCGAGGTAGCGGTTGGTCTCCGCGACGATCATCGCGTCGTCGAAGCGCACGTGCTGGCGCATGAACTCCAGGCCGAGGTCGCCCGTCCAGCGTTCACCGGGATGGAACCCGAACGGGTTGTCCTTCGGGATCTCCAGCTCGAGGTGCATGCCGATGTCGACGATCACCCGGGTGGCCCGCAGCGCCTGGCCGTCGAGGAAGCCGAGCCGCTCGGCCGGGTCGGCGAGGTAGCCGAGCTCGTCCATCAGCCGCTCGGCGTAGAGCGCCCAGCCCTCGCCGTGCCCCGAGACCCAGCACATGCTGCGCTGCCAGCGGTTGAGCTTGTCGTGCTGGTAGATGGCCTGGGCGCACTGCAGGTGGTGGCCGGGGACGCCCTCGTGGAAGACGGTCGTCGCCTCGCGCCACGGAGAGAACTTCTCGGTGCCCTCGGGGACCGACCACCACATCCGGCCCGGGCGGGTGAAGTCCTCGCTCGGCGGGGTGTAGTAGATCGCCCCGTCGTGGGTCGGGGCGATGCGGCACTCGATCGTGCGCAGCGGCTCGGCGATGTCGAAGTGGGTGCCGTTGAGGTCGGCGAGGGTGCGGTCGGCGAGCTCCTGCATCCAGCCGCGGAACTCCTCGGCGTCGTCGAACTGCCGGCTCGGGTCGGCGTCCAGGACCGCCACGGCCTCGGCCACCGACGCGCCCGCCCCCGCGATCTTGCCGGCCACCTCGGCCATCTCGGTCTCGATGCGGTACAGCTCCTCCCAGCCCCAGGCGTAGGTCTCGTCGAGGTCGACCATGCTGCCGAGGAAGTATCGCGAGTCGCGCTGGTACTGCTCGCGGCCCACGGCCTCCTGTTCGCGGCCGCGGGGCGCCAGCTCCTCGTCGAGGAAGGCAGCGGTCTCCACGAACGCCGCACTGGCCTCCTCGGCACGGCGGGCAAGGTCGCTGCGGAGCCCCTCCGGCACGCCGGTCGCCTCGGTCGCCTCCTCGACGATCGAGGCGAAGAAGTCCCCGCCGGAGCCGGAGCGCCCGGTCCAGGTCCGCACCTGCTCGGCGACCAGCCCGATCTGCCGGCGCGGGCTGACCCGGCCGGCGGCGGCCTCCTCCAGCAGCGTGGTGCGCCACTGCTCGAGCGCGCGCGGCACCGCGGCCAGCCGCGAGGCCATGGCCGACCACTCCTCCTCGCTGTCGCGGCCCATGAGGTCGAAGGCGCCGCGGATCTCGTGCAGCTCGCTGTAGATGGAGCTGACCTTGGCCTGGCGGTAGTGGGCCGCGGCCTGGTCGAGCTCGACGTCGGCACGCTCGAGGAAGGACAGCTGGGCGATCTCCTCGCGCACGTCGACCGGGGTCGCCGCGGCCGCCGCCTCGCGGGCCCTGCGCTGCAGCTCGGTCCTGGCGTCGTAGCCGTCCGGACTGAGGTCGGCGAGCTCGCCGTCGTGGCCCGGGATGCCGAAGAAGGTGGCCGCGACGGGGTCGAGGGCGGCGTAGTCGGCGACGAACCGGTCGGCGATGGCGTCGACTTCGCGGCTGCCCTGGGTGTCTGTCATGGAGCGAACCTAACCCCGGGTGCCGAGCGCGTTGCCAGGGAGTTTCGGCGGCACGCTGGAAGCACGCTGGAACAATGGCCCGGTCATGTCCGTGGAGCAGCTCGAGATCACCTATCCGGGCGACCTCCCGGTCAGCCAGCGCCGCGAGGAGATCGCCGCGGCGATCCGCGACCACCAGGTGGTGATCGTGGCGGGCGAGACCGGCTCCGGGAAGACCACCCAGCTCCCGAAGATCTGCCTCGAGCTGGGCCGCGGCCGCGGTGCCGGTCGCGGTGGCGGGATGATCGGCCACACCCAGCCGCGACGGATCGCGGCCCGGTCCGTCGCGGAGCGGATCGCCGCCGAGCTCGGCACCGAGCTCGGCGACCTGGTCGGCTACCAGGTGCGGTTCACCGACCGTACGTCGAAGCGCAGCCGGGTCAAGCTGATGACCGACGGGATCCTGCTGGCCGAGCTGCAGCGGGACCGGCAGCTGCGGCGCTACGACACGATCATCATCGACGAGGCGCACGAGCGGTCGCTGAACATCGACTTCCTCCTCGGCTACCTCAAGCGGCTGCTGCCGCGCCGGCCCGACCTGAAGGTGGTCATCACCAGCGCGACGATCGACGTCGACCGGTTCGCTGCCCACTTCGACGCGCCCGTGGTGGAGGTCTCCGGGCGGACCTACCCGGTGGAGCTCCGCTACCGGCCGCTGGTCGCCGTCCGGGACGGCTCTGCTGAGCTCGACGACGAGGGCGAGCCGATCGTCCGGGACCAGACCGAGGCGATCCTCGACGCCGTGCGTGAGCTGACCGCGGAGGGGCCCGGCGACATCCTGGTGTTCCTCCCGGGGGAGCGGGAGATCCGGGACACCACGGACGCACTGGCCGACGGTGATCTCGACAGGCTCGATCGGCAGGGTGTCGAGATCGTTCCCCTGTACAGCCGGCTGTCCTCGGCCGAGCAGCACAAGGTGTTCGCACCGCACGCCGGGCGCCGCGTCGTCCTCGCCACCAACGTCGCCGAGACCTCGCTGACCGTGCCCGGCATCCGGTACGTCGTCGACACCGGCGTCGCGCGGATCTCGCGCTACTCGGTGCGGACCAAGGTGCAGCGGCTGCCGATCGAGCCGATCAGCCAGGCGTCGGCCAACCAGCGCTCGGGGCGGTGCGGCCGGCTCGGGCCGGGCATCGCGATCCGGCTCTACTCCGAAGAGGACTTCGAGGCGCGACCGGAGTTCACCGACCCGGAGATCCTGCGGACCAACCTGGCCAGCGTCATCCTGCAGATGGCGGCCCTGCGGCTCGGTGAGATGGCGCGGTTCCCGTTCGTGGAGCCGCCGGACCGGCGCAACGTGACGGCCGGCGTCCAGCTGTTGGAGGAGCTGGGTGCCTTCGCTGCGGGGCGCTCGACCGGCTCGATCGGCGATGCGCGGCTCTCGAAGGTCGGCAGGCGGCTGGCGCGGATACCGATCGACCCGCGGCTGGGCCGGATGGTCCTCGAGGCCGAGCGTCGCGGCTGTGTGCGCGAGGTCATCGTGATCGCGGCGGCACTGTCACTGCAGGACCCGCGCGAGCGGCCCGCCGAGCTGCAGGCTCAGGCCGACCAGCAGCACGCTCGGTTCAAGGCTGAGGGGTCGGACTTCCTGACCTGGCTCAACCTCTGGCGCTACCTGCGCGAGCAGCAGCACGAGCTGTCCTCGTCGGCCTTCCGTCGGATGTGCCGGCGCGAGTACCTCAACTACCTGCGGGTGCGCGAGTGGCAGGACTTCGAGTCCCAGCTGCGCCAGGTCTGCAAGGAGATGGAGATCCGGGTGGGCAGGCCGGCAGACGTGCCGGACGCGGACGGGATCCACCAGTCGCTGCTGGCCGGGCTGCTCTCGCACATCGGGCTGCTGGAGGAGCGCGACCGCCGCGACTCTGCTCGACCGAGGGGGCCGCGGGAGTACCTCGGCGCGCGCGGCGCCCGGTTCGCGATCTTCCCTGGCAGCGCGCTGCACCGGAAGAACCCGCAGTACCTCATGGCCGGCGAGCTGGTCGAGACCTCCCGCCTGTGGGCGCGGCAGAACGCGGCGATCAAGCCGGAGTGGGCCGAGCAGCTCGGGTCGCACCTGGTCAAGCGGACCTACTCCGAGCCGCACTGGTCGAAGAAGCGTGCTTCGGTGATGGCCTACGAGCGGGTGACGCTCTACGGCGTTCCGCTCGTCGCCGACCGGCTCACGGCGTACGGCCGGATCGACCCGGCGCTCTCCCGCGAGCTGTTCATCCGGCACGCACTCGTCTACGGCGAGTGGAGCTCGCAGCACCGCTTCCTGGAGACCAACCGGCGGCTTCTCGAGGAGGCCGAGGAGCTCGAGCACCGGGCCCGGCGCCGCGACATCGTGGTCGACGAACACACGCTGTTCGACTTCTACGACGAGCGCGTGGGCGCCGAGGTGGTGAGCGGCGCGCACTTCGACCAGTGGTGGAAGCAGGAACGGCGCAGCCGACCCGACCTGCTCACCTTCGACTCCTCGATGCTCACGCGGGACACCGCCGAGCAGGTCACGGAGGATGACTACCCCGAGCGGTGGGACAGCGGCGAGGAGGGGCTGACCTTCCCGATCAGCTACCACTTCGAACCCGGTGCTGCCGACGACGGGCTCACCATCGACGTCCCGGTCTCGACCCTCAACCGGGTCGAGGCCGAGGACTTCTCCTGGCAGGTGCCCGGCCTGCGCGAAGAGCTGGTCACCGCGCTGATCCGGTCGCTGCCGAAGCACCTGCGGGTCTCGTTCGTGCCGGCGCCCAACAAGGCGCGGGAGTTCCTGGCCGCCGTGCCGCCGGGGGAGGAGCCCCTGCTCGACGCGCTGGAGCGGTGGATGAGGTCGACCACCGGGGTCGTCGTGCCGCGCGAGGCGTGGGACTGGTCGAAGGTGCCGGCGCACCTGCAGCCGACCTACCGCGTGGTCGACGACACCGGCACCGAGCAGGCCCGCGGCAAGGACATCGAGGCGCTCAAGGCGCCGCTGCGGCCGCAGTTCGAGCAGGCGATGGAGGACGTCGCGTCCGACAGCGGGCTGGCCCGGACCGGCGAGACCAGCTGGGTGTTCGGCACGATCGAGGAGTCGGCGACGCTGACCCGGGCCGGGCATCGGGTCACGGTGTTCCCCGCGCTGGTCGACGAGGGCGCCACTGTCGGGCTCGGGGTCTTCGGCACGACCGACGAGGCCGAGGCTCGGCATCGGCTGGGCGTACGCCGGCTGCTCCTGCTCGGCCTCTCCTTCCCCTCCGACGCCGAGCTGCTGGCCCCGCTCTCGACCACGGACCGGCTGGGGCTGGCCGGGTCGCCGTACTCCTCGGTCGCGGAGCTGCTTGCGGACAGCCGGGCCGCGGTTGTCGGTGGGCTCGTCGATGGTGCTGCCCAGGTCCGGTCCGAGGGCGACTTCGCAGCGTTGGTGAAGCGTGCGCGCCCCGCCGTGGCACCGGCGTTGCACGACCTCCTCGGGGAGGTGCTGCGGGTGCTCGACGGCTGGCGGACCGTCGACAAGCTGCTCAGCGGGCGCGCCGAGATGGCGCTGCTGCCCGCGCTGGCCGACATGAAGGCACAGCTGGAGCGGCTGGTGCACCCCGGGTTCCTGTCCGAGGCCGGTCCCGAGCACCTGCGCCGCTACCCCACCTACCTGCGCGCCATCACGCTGCGGCGCGAGGCCCTGGGCCAGGGCGGTGCGGCGGTCAACCGAGACCGTCAGCTGATGGACCGGATCACCGAGCTGCAGGAGTCCTGGCTCCACCAGGTCGCGGCGCTGCCCGAAGAGCGCCCCCCGGGCGAGCGGCTGCGGCGGGCGCGCTGGATGCTCGAGGAGCTGCGGGTCTCGCTCTGGGCACAGCAGCTGGGGACGGCCCATCCGGTGAGCGACCAGCGGGTCCGCTCGGTGCTGACGCAGTCGTGAGGCCGGCAACCTCGTCGAGGACCAGCCGGATCTCCTGACCGTCCGAGCACACCCCGCGTAACGTGACGCGGGTGTCGGATCGCCAGCACCATCGCCCGATGAGGCCGGGTGCGGACTTCTTCGCGGCCATCGTCGGCGGCGAGGACCCCGCGCGAGTCAGCGAGGCGGCCGACCTGGCCGCCAACCTTCTGGTGCGCGGCGCCCGTGGCACCGACGACCCTGAGGTGGCGGAGCGGGTCCTGCACCTGGCCGAGACCGAGGGGATCGAGACCATCGCCGAGGTGTGGGCCGGCTCGCCGGCGGACTCGCTGGCCGGCTGCCTGTGGCGGCTGTTCGTGGTGCGCTCGTGGGTCTACGCCGACCCGGTCGCGGTCGCGCGGGAGTTCGACGCGGGCCGCCGGACCGCCCAGGTCGCCCAGGTGGTGGCCGGGGTCGCGGAGCCGCCGGGGCCGGAGGAGCTGAAGACGATGGTCGACGAGGTGCTGCGCGGGATCGCGGGCAGCGACTTCGCCGACGTCCTGTTCCGGACCGCGGCGTTCGCGCGGGTGGTGGCGACCGGCCGGGCCCGGCTCGACGACGCGACCGAGGCGGACGTGCAGCGGATGCTGGTCCTCGCCGAGCAGCTCGAGGCCGCCGGCCACCAGGAGCTCGCGCACGGGCTCGCCTGAGCCGTCTGGCCGGTCCGAGAGGGCTGGAGCATGCCGGACCGGGAGCGCCTCACGGCGCGTGGCCGCTCGTAGCGGCTGATATTGGGACCCGGGGCTGCCGCGGCCCGGCATGCTCCGACCATTGTAACGACGGCGGCCGGCACCCGATTCCGGTTCTCCTCAGGAATCTCCCCTAGTTTCGGGTTCGTGACGTCCTACGAACCCGAGGCCGACGGGCTGCCCGATCCCGGTGAGGTGGTCTGGGGCTGGGTGCCCTACGAGGAGGACCCGAGCCAGGGCAAGGACCGCCCGGTGCTGCTGATCGGCCGCAAGGTGATCGACGGCGTCGACTACTGGGCCGGGCTGATGATGACCAGCAAGGACCACGACCGGGACGCCGAGGACGAGGCGCGGCACGGCCGGCACTGGATGGACATCGGCGCGGGCGCCTGGGACCCCGAGCGCCGGCCCAGTGAGGTGCGGCTGGACCGGCTGGTGATCCTGCGCGACGACGCGATCCGGCGGGAGGGAGCCGCCGTGAGCCGGGCGGTCTTCGACGAGGTGGTCGCCGAGGCCCGGCGCTACCACGCGCTCGGCTGAGCAGCGACGGGAGTGACCGGAGTGGTGCCGGTGACCGGTGGATAGGGTGGCCCGGGCCGAAAGAGCGGTCCGAACGAGGAGGTGTGGTGCGTCGTAGCTGGGTCGTGGTGCCGCTGCTGCTTGCGCTCGGTGCGGCGGTCGCGGGCTGCGACGGCGGCGAGGCGGAGCCCGGGCCGACGCGGCCCTCGACGAGCTCGGCCCCGGCGAAGAAGGCCCACATCACGCTCGGGGTCTGGGGTGGCGAGAACGAGATCGCGGCCTACCAGGGAGTGGTCGACACCTACAACGCCTACCACGACGAGGCGACGGTCAAGATCAAGGCCTACCAGACCCACGAGGAGCTGATGGCGGCCCTGCGGGGCGGCAAGGCGCCCGACGTCTTCCTGGTCGACCGGACGGACCTGAAGGTCCTCCAGGACAACAAGCTCAACCAGCCCATCGGCGGCCTGCTCGACGACCGGGGCGTCGACTTCGGTGACGGCTACTCGCGGCCCGCGCTCGAGGCGTTCTCGAGCGACCGTCAGCTGCAGTGCATGCCCTACGGCATCTCGCCGATGGTCATGTACTACAACCCCCGGCTCGTCGACTTCGAGGCGATGGCCGAGAAGGGTATCGACGCGCCGACCGTCGACGACGAGGACCTCTCGAAGAAGCCGACCTGGAGCTTCGAGCAGTTCCAGGCGGCGGCGGAGTACGCCAGCCGGCCGCGCCGGGGGATCTCCGGCTTCTACATCTCGCCCACCCTCCGGGGGCTCGCGCCGTTCATCATCTCGGCCGGCGGTCAGATCTTCGACGACGACGACTCACCGACCTCCCTGGCGTTCTCCTCCGACGACACCAAGTCCGCGCTCGAGCAGGTGCTGCCGGTGCTGCGTGACCCGAAGCTCACCCTCACGACCGAGCAGCTCGCGGAGAAGACGCCGCTGGAGTGGTTCCGGGAGGGCAAGCTCGGCATGATCGCGGGCTTCCGCGACCTTGTGCCGCAGCTGCGTCCGACCGGCACCCTCGACTTCGACATCATGCCCATGCCGGTCGTCGACTCGGCGGCCACGGTCGGCAGCCTCACCGGCGTCTGCATGTCCAAGCACACTCCGAGCCCCGGCCCGGCCGCTGACTTCGTGGTCGACTTCATCTCGACCGAGTCGGTGAGCGCGGTGGCGCAGGCCGGCTACCTCGCGCCCGCCAACACCAACGTGGCGCTCTCCGACGCCTTCATCCAGGAGGGGCGGGCGCCGGTGCACTCGGGCGTGTCCAACAACAGCATCAAGAGCATGCGGATCTTCCCGCTGATCGACGACTACGCCGGGCTCGAGAACGCCGTCGCCGACGAGCTCCAGCAGCTGATGACCGTCGAGGTCCCCGACCTCGACGCGCTCACCGAGCAGATCGACGCAGCCTCGCAGACCGTGCTGTCGCCTCCGACCGAGTCACCCAGCGCGGAGGAGTCCGAGGACGGCGACTAACCCTGCTCGTCCGGGGCGCGGTCTGCGCCGGTGCTCTCGGCGGAGGGCTCCTGGTCTGCTGCCAGGATCGCCTGGGTGACGGCGGAGCCGGTCAGCTCGATCTGCCACCGGCGGGCCCCGAGGTCGGTCAGGGCGGTGGCCACGGCGGCGGCCAGCGCGTCCGGGTCGCGGGTCGCCGGCGGCGTCCAGAGCACCCTGCGCAGGTAGTCCGGCGTGAGGAGGTTCTCGGCCGGCACCTCGTGCTGCACGGAGAGGGCGGCGAGCGCCTCTCGGGCGAGCACCAGCCGACGGGCCGCCACGGGGTCACGCTCGGCCCAGGCGCGGGGGAGCGGCGGACCCTCCGTCCGGGGAGCGCGCGTGGGCAGCTCGGACTCGTCGAGGGCGGCCACCTCCCGGAGCACGGCCACCCAGCGGGCGGCGTACCGCTCCGCCCCGCGTCCGTGGAAGCCCTTCACCGACAGCAGCGCGTCGCGGTCGCCGGGCATCGCCTGCGCTGCGGCGACGATGGCCGAGTCGGGGATGATGCGGCCCGGGGTGACGTCGCGGCGCTCGGCGAGCTGGTCGCGGGCCTCCCAGAGTGCCTTCACCGCGGCGAGGCCGCGCCGGCCGCGGATGCGGTGCATGCCGGAGGTACGCCGCCAGGCGTCCACCCTGGGGGTGAGCTCGAAGGTCAGGAGGTTGTCGAACTCCTGGCGGGCCCACTCGTCCTTGCCGGACTCGACCAGCTGCTGCTCCAGCACGGCGCGCAGCTCGACGAGCACCTCGACGTCGAGGGCGGCGTACTCCAGCCAGGGCTCGGGCAGGGGCCGCCGCGACCAGTCGACCGCGGAGTGCTCCTTCTTCATCCGGCGGCCCACCACCGTCTCGACCAGGGTGGCCAGCCCGACGCGGGGGTAGCCGAGCAGCCGGCCGGCCAGCTCGGTGTCGAACAGCGAGTCGGGGCGCAGCCCGACCTCGGCCAGGCAGGGAAGGTCCTGGGACGCCGCGTGCAGGATCCAGTCCGTGCCGGCCAGGACCTCGGCCAGTGGCGCCAGTGAGTCGAAGGCCACGGGGTCGACCAGCCACGTGCCCGAGCCCTCGCGGCGCAGCTGGATCAGGTAGGCCCGGCTCGAGTAGCGGTAGCCCGAGGCGCGCTCGGCGTCGATCGCGACCGGTCCCGTCCCGGCGTCGATCGCGGCGCACGCGGCCTCCAGCCCGGGAGCGGTGTCGGTCACCGGGGGCAGCCCGTCGCGCAGGATGAGCAGCGGGCGCGGCTCCTCGGCTGCCTCTGCTCCCGAGTCCTCGAGCTGGTGCGACGGTGTCGGGTCCGGCATCAGACCCCCGAGCCGCGCTGTCCCCGGCGGCTCGGGATGACGGCCACGCCGTCGGGCACCGGTGGCAGCCCGACCGCGGTGCAGAGCAGCTCCCCCCAAGCCTCGACGTGCGGCGCGACGTCGAGGTCGTCCCCCGGCGGCCGGACCGGGCCGTCGAACGGCACCAGCGGTGTCCACGACGCCCTGATCTCCAGCTGCGCTGAAGCGCTCTCCTCAGCCATCCCCCCGAAGCTCTCGGTGGCCACGCGGGTCACCGTCCCCGACGCCATGTGGTAGGTCGCGCCGTGTGCGTCGAGGGCGTCGGTGAGCCATGTCCAACCCACTCCGGCCAGCATGGGGTCGGTGATCAGCTCGACGTCGATCTCGGCTCGCGCGTAGGCGACGCAGCGGAACTCGCCGTCCCACGCGTCGTTGCCCAGGGGGTCGTGGAGCAGGATGATCCGGCCGGTGCCGATCTCCTCGCCGTCCACGGTCACCTCGGCCGAGAGCGCGGCCGCGAAGGGCGCGATCCGCTGCGGGGCCGGCATCTCCTCGCAGTGGATCTCGGGCCGCAGCCGGGCGGCGCGCATGGTCGCCACGGCCGCCACGAACGCGGGCGGCTCGTCAGCCGCGCCCGGTCCCGGGCGCGTCTCCTGACGCACGACCATGCCCACACAGTAGGTCGCGGCCCTGATTCCCGATGTGCGAACACGCCGGACGGACTGTCAGGCTGGGTGTGTGAGCGAAGGCGCCCCGGATGTCGTCAGATCCCCCTTGACCAGCGCGTTCATGCGCGCCGTGCGCGGGGAGCCGGTGCCGCACACCCCGGTCTGGTACATGCGCCAGGCGGGCCGGTCACTGCCGGAGTACCGCCGGGTCCGCGAGGGCACCGGCATGCTCGAGTCCTGCATGGACCCCGACCTGGTCACCGAGATCACGCTGCAGCCGGTGCGGCGGTACGGCGTCGACGCGGCGATCTTCTTCTCCGACATCGTGCTGCCGCTCAAGGCGGTCGGTGTGGACCTCGACATCAAGCCCGGCGTCGGGCCGGTGGTGGCCACGCCGGTGCGGACCCTCGCCGACGTCGAGGCGATCCCGGACCTGGTCCCCGAGCACGTCCCCTACGTCACCCAGGCGGTCCGGCAGCTGGTTGCCGAGCTCGGCGAGACGCCACTGATCGGCTTCGCGGGGGCGCCGTTCACCGTGGCGTCCTACCTCGTCGAGGGCGGGCCGTCGCGCGAACACGCGCTCACCAAGGCGATGATGTGGGGCGCGCCCGAGGTGTGGGACGCGCTGATGTCCAAGATCTCCGGGATCGCCGCGGCCTACCTCGAGGTGCAGGTCGCCGCGGGCGCCAGCGCGGTCCAGCTGTTCGACTCGTGGGCCGGTGCGCTGACACCCGGGGACTACGCAGCGTCGGTCCAGCCCTACTCGGCGGGCGTCCTCGCGAGGGCCGGTGAGCTCGGCGTGCCACGGATCCACTTCGGGGTCGGCACCGCGAACCTGCTCGGCCTGATGGCCGAGGCGGGCGCCGACGTGGTCGGCGTCGACTGGCGCTCGCCGCTGGGCACCGCGATCGGACAGGTGGGCGACCGGGCGGTCCAGGGCAACCTCGACCCCACGTTGGTCTTCGCGCCGACCGGGGTGATGACCCGGCGGGCGGCGGAGGTCATCGAGGCGGGCCGCGCGGCCCGCGGCCATGTGTTCAACCTCGGCCACGGCGTGCTGCCGAGCACGGACCCCGACCAGCTCGCGCGGCTGACGGAGTTCGTCCAGTCCTACGAGCTCGGTCAGGACAGCTAGGACTTCTTCTTGGCGGCTGTCTTCTTGGCGGTCCTCCTGGCCGGCCGGTTGGACCGCAGCCGCACCCGAACGGCTCCGGAGTCGGGCTGCTCGACGTCGAGGTAGTTCTGGGCGCGCACCAGGTCGACCAGCTTGGAGGCGCCGTAGTCCTTGACCGAGAACGACGGCTCGACCCGGGTGATGTGGTTGGCCACGGACGACAAGGAGGCCCAGCCGTCGTCGTTGGCCGTCCCGTTCACCGCCCGCTCCAGCAGCCGGCGCAGGTCGGGGATCCGCCGCGGCTCGCTCTCCTCGGCCTCCTCCGCGGCCACCTCCGCGGTCCCGTCGTGCAGGTCCTCGAGGTAGATGAACCGGTCCACGGCCTGGCGCAGCGCCAGCGGGGTCTTGTGGAGCCCCAGCCCGTAGACCGTCCGCCCCGAGCCCCGCAGCCGGATCGCCAGCGAGGTGAAGTCGCTGTCGCTGGAGACCAGTGCGAAGGCGTCGACGTTGCCGGAGTAGAGCAGGTCCATCGCGTCGATGATCAGCGCCGAGTCGGTCGAGTTCTTGCCGGTCGTGTTGGCGATCTGGAGCATCGGCTGGATCGCGTACTTCGGCAGCTCGCTGCGCCACCCGCTCAGGTGCTTGTCGGTCCAGTCGCCATAGGCCCGCTTGACCGTCGGCACGCCGTACTTGGCGACCTCCTCCAGCAGGGCCTCGGCATGCTTCGGTGAGGTGTTGTCGGCGTCGATGAGGACGGCGATCCGGACGTTCTCGGGAGAGGGCACAGCCCTGAGAGTAGGCGGCGCTTCCTCTAGCCTGCCGACGTGCAGCTCACCGAGGCCATCGCGCCGCTCGAGGACGGGTACGCCGAGCTCCTGGCCGCGGTGGCCGAGCTGCTCCGCGAGGACGAGCAGGTGCGGGCGCTCTGGGTGTCGGGTTCGGTGGCCCGTGGCACGGCCGACGCGGGCAGCGACCTCGACGTGGTGGTGACGGTCCGCGACCCGGCTCCGTTCACCGATCCGAGCGCGTGGTCCTCACTCGACCCCGTGATCACCGAGCCGATCCCGGGGCGGGCTGCCTCCTTCGCGCTGACCGTGCGGTCCGGGCTGCGCATCGACGTCGTCGTGGAAGGCGTGGAGGAGCTCGCCGCCACGCCGTACCGGCACCGCGTCGAGGTCTTCGACCGCGACGGCCTGGTCGTGCCGGATCCACCCGCCGACGGCGGTGGTCCGGACCCGGCGGCGATGGGTGCGGTGGTCACCGAGTTCCTCAGGCAGGCCGCGATCTTCCCGGCGGCGGTCGTGGCTCGCGAGGACTGGCTGCTAGGACAGGTCGCGGTCCACAACTACTCGGTGCTCCTCTTCCGGCTGTTCGCCGAGTCCAACCGGCCGCTGCCGCCGATGGGCGTCAAGCAGTGGAGCGCTCGGCTGACCGAGCCCCAGCGCGAGGTCCTGGCGGCGCTGCCCCAGCCCCGGGCCACCCGGGAGGACGTGGTCGCGGCGATGATCGCGGTCCGCGACGCCCTGATCACCCACGGTCGCGTCGCGGTCGAGAGCGTGGGCGGGACGTGGCCGGACGGGATCGAGGCGGCGGTCGCGGCGTACTGGCGCCGCCACGAGCTCCCCTGGGGCTGAGCTGAGCCCTACGGCGTGGCGGTGCGTCGCCGTAGCCGCCGGGCCAGCGGCCACCCCGGGACGACGAGCACGAGGGCCAGCACCAGCCAGGGCAGGAGGGCGCCGGCCACCGTCGAGGCGCCCACCAGGAAGGACTTCATGGCGCCCCAGCCACCGGCCAGCCCCGAGAGGAACCCGGTGTCGTCGTGGTCGGCCTTCGATTGCGGCCTCGCCTTCGAGGTGCGCTCGACCGAGAGCGTGATCGTCGACATCGAGGTCTGGTCGGCCAGGTAGCGCTGCTGGGACTCGAGGGACTCGAGGTCGGCCTGCCGCCTGGACAGCTCGCTCTCGATGCTCATCACGTCCTTGATCGAGGTGGCGCTGTCGAAGAGCACCTGGATCCGCTCGATGCTGCGCCGCTGGGCCTCGACACGGGCGTCCATGTCGAGGACCTGGGTGGTCACGTCCTGGCTCTGGCGCTTCGACGACACGAGGGTCCCGACCTTCTCGAGCTCGGTCATCGCGTGGTCGAAGTCGGCGGTCGGGACCCGCACCACCATCCGCGAGCGCAGCGGCACGCCGGCCTTGTCGGTCTCGGTGTTGTCCTCGGCGATGGCGCCGGCGTACTCGTCCACGACCTTGCGGACGTCGAAGATCGCCTGGCCCACGTCGTCCGAGCGGAGCTGGACGTTCCCGGTGGAGATCACCTTCTGCTGCTGGACACCCGTGCCGGTGTAGGCGGCCTGGCTGCCGTCCTCGCCGGGTGCTCCCGCCACCGGCGCCACCGCGCTGTCGGCCTGGGCCTGGTTCGCGCCGCCGGCCGCGTCCCTGGCGGCCACGTCGCTGCTGCTCGAGCCGGCATCGCCGCCGCCGCTTGACGAGCAGCTGCTGAGGAGGACCAGGACGCTCGCGGCGCCCGCCGCCAGCATCGTGCGCAACCAGGGAGTCCGTCGAGTCGCCACCATGGCGACTCGGACGAGCCCCGGGAGCCGGGGGTTCCCGGCCGTTCCCCAATCGTGACCTGCGACCCTGTACCCGTGCGGGTGCTGGTCGTCGGAGGAGGGCTCGCCGGGTTGACCGCGGCCCACCTCCTGGGGCTGGAGGGGCACGACGCCACCGTGCTCGAGGCCGCGCCGGAGGCCGGCGGCAAGCTCCGGCGCACCGAGGTGGGCGGCGTGGTCGTCGACGTGGGTGCCGAGGCGATGCTCAACCGCCGACCCGAGGGAGTGGCCCTGGCCCGCGAGCTCGGGCTCGACGTCGTGCACCCGGCCGTGCAGTCCTCACGGATCTGGACCCGCGGCGCCCTGCGCCCGCTGCCGCGATCGGTCATGGGGGTGCCGGTCGACCTCGCCGAGCTCCGGAAGTCCGGCGTCCTGTCCGAGGAGGGGCTCGCCCGGGTCGAGGCCGAGCAGCCGGGACTGCCGGTCGACGACGACCTCTCGGTGGGCGACCTGGTCGCCAGCCGGCTCGGTGACGAGGTGGTCGACCGCCTCGTGGAGCCGCTGCTGGGTGGCGTGTACGCCGGCCACGCGCGCCGGCTCTCGGCCCGCGCGACCGTCCCGCAGCTGGTCTTCCTCGCGTCCAACGGGCCGCTGCTGAACGCCGAGCTGCCGCCGGCGGGCGACGCGCCGGTGTTCGCCGGGCTCCGCGGTGGCATGGCCGGGCTGACCGAGGCGCTGGCCGCCCGGGTGCCCGTCCGCACCGACGCGACGGTGCGCGAGCTGACCCGGACCGGGTCGGGCTACGCCGTCGTGGTCGGCCCCACCACCCGTCCCGAGCGGCTGGAGGCGGACGCGGTCGTGGTGGCCACGCCCGCTGCGCCGTCGGCGCGGCTGCTCGCCGAGCTGGCACCCGCCGCGGCCGCTGAGCTGGCCGGGATCGAGTACGCCTCGATGGTGGTGGTCACGCTCGCGTTCCCGGCTGCGGAGCTCGCGCCCGGCTCGATCGACGACAGCTCGGGCTTCCTCGTCCCGCCGGTCGACGGCCGGGCGATCAAGGCCTCGACGTTCTCCTTCGCCAAGTGGGGCTGGGTCCGCGAGGCCGGGGCCGAGCACGGGCTGGTCCACCTGCGCACCTCGCTCGGCCGGCACGGCGAGGAGGCGACGCTGCAGCGCAGCGACGACGAGCTGGTCGCCGCGTCGCTTGCCGACCTGGCCGAGGCGGCGGGCATCACCGCGGCACCGGTGGCGACGCACGTGCAGCGGTGGGGCGGCGGGCTGCCGCAGTACACCGTCGGCCACCTCGACCGGGTGGCGCGG
>NZ_DASUFR010000157.1:0-8191 GCF_036274455.1 Nocardioides sp.
CGCGGCCCACGCGTCCTCGACCTGTGCGATGCGAGCCATGTCGGCCCTCGAGCAGCCCGCGGCCAGGTCGGGGAGGATCACCTGCTGGGTGTCCGCGGTCAGGATGTCGGCTGACTCGGCCATGAAGTGGACGCCGCAGAAGACGATGTATTCAGCCTCCGGACGCGCCGCTGCGTCGCGGGCCAGCTTGAACGAGTCACCGGTGACATCGGCGAACTGGATGACCTCGTCGCGCTGGTAGTGGTGGCCGAGCACGAACACCCGCGAGCCCAGCGCCTCCTTGGCCGCGAGGGCGCGGGCGACCAGGTCGGGGTCGGAGGCCGCCGGCAGGTCGCCCGGGCACTCGACGCCGCGCTCCGAGCCGGGGTCGACGCCCCGGCCGAGGGGGAGCAGCGGCAGGTCGACAGTGGTCATGGCTTTGATCCTATTCGCGCCGGTGACGCCTAGAGCAGGGCCCCGTTGTGAACGTACGGCGCCGGGGGTTTCATCCCACGCAGCCCCAGGTAGCCCTCCTGGTGGAGCTCCAGGCGGGCCGTGAAGCAGACGTCGAGCACCCACTGGTTCGCCGCGGTCACGTGCGGCACGGAGGCCTCCTCCGGTCCCTCGGCCAGCGCGGCCCAGAGCAGCCGGGCAGCGGTACGCCGGTTCGAGGCCGCGAGAAGCCCGAGCCGGCCGCGCTCGTCGAGATAGGCGTACCCGGCGCCGGTCGAGGTGTCCGAGACCAGCAGCCGCCAGGTGCGCAGCATCAGCTCGTGGTCGACACCGTGGCCGGCCCCCCGGGCGGCCCGGTCCAGGGAGTCCATGAGGTCCACGTCGGCGGCCGACCCGTCCCGGACCTTTTCCAGGACCGGGATCGCGGAGCGGTCGAGGCGCCCGGTCAGGTACATCTGCGGGTGCAGGTCGAACCCCGCCTGCCGGTAGACGCGCACCGCCCTCGCGTCGGCCGAGGCGGACAGCATCGCTCTTGTGCACGACCGGCCGTGGGCCATCGCGGCGGCCAGCAGCGGCTTGCCGATGCCCTGTCCCTGACGCGCCGGCAGCACGGCGTACGTCGCCAGGCACCACAGCGTCTCCCGCCGGAACGAGGTCGCGATACCCACGATGCCGGTGTCGTCCTCGGCCACCCAGCACCCGCCGGGGTCGTGCCGGACGAGGTGCGTGGTGCGCTCGACCCACACCTCGCGGTGCCGCACGGACCGGCGCGCGGCAGGCGGCCCGTTCGCGCGGCGGGTCCGGCTGTCCAGCTCGTAGAACCCCTCGTCGCTGACGCGCTCGGCCACCACGACGTCCTCGGGGCGCATCGGGCGGATCACCGGGCTCATCGGGCGATAACTTAGCCGCGTGCCAGCCCTGCCCGCCTTCGAGAAGACGTCGGTGGCCTGAGGTGCGGGTCCTGGTCGCGCCGGACTCGTTCGCCGGGACGCTGTCGGCGGTCGAGGCCGCGGTCGCGATCGCCGACGGCTGGCGGGAGACCGCGCCGGAGGACGAGCTCGACCTCGCCCCGATGTCGGACGGCGGACCGGGGTTCGTCGACGTGCTGCACGAGGCCCTGGGCGGGGAGCTGCTCGCGCTCACGGTGCGCGGTCCCCACGGCGAGCCGACGCCGGCGAGCGTCCTCGTGGCGGGGGAGACGGCGTACGTCGAGAGCGCGCAGGCCTGCGGGCTGCACCTCACCGGCACCGTCGACCCGGCGGGCGCGGAGGCGGCGACCACCTTCGGCGTGGGGGAGCTGCTCGCGGCCGCCGTGGACGCCGGTGTCGCGACCGTGGTGGTGGGGCTCGGGGGGAGCGGCACCACTGACGGCGGCGCCGGCCTGCTGGCCGCCCTCGGAGCCACCGCCGACGTGTCCCTGGACGGCGGTGGCGCCGGCCTCGACGGCGTCACGACGGTCGACGTGGCCGCCGCGCGGGGCCGAGTCGGCCCGGTGCGCCTGGTCGCCGCCAGCGACGTCGACAACCCGCTGACGGGGCTGTTCGGCGCCGCCAAGGTCTTCGGGCCGCAGAAGGGCATCGCCGAGGCGCGGCTGCCCGTCGTCGACGGCTGGCTGGAGGCGTACGCCGCGGCGCTGGACCGGCGACTGGCGCTGGAGAAGGGCGCCGGTGCGGCCGGTGGCCTCGGCTACGCCTTGTTGGCCCTCGGGGCCACCCGCGAGCCGGGCATCGCCCTGGTGGCGGACGCGGTCGACCTGGCCGAGCGGGCGCGGGCGGCGGACCTGGTGCTCACCGGTGAGGGCTCCTTCGACTACTCCAGCCGGGCCGGGAAGGTCCCCCACGGCGTGGCGACGATCGCCGAGGAGGCGCTGCGGCCGTGCGTGGTGCTGGCCGGACGGGTGGAGGTCGGGGCCCGGGAGATGCGGGCGCTCGGGGTCGAGTCGGCGTACTCGATGGTCGACCTGGTGGGGGAGGGGCGCGCGTTCGCCGAGCCGGCCGCGGCGCTGGCCGAGCTGGCGGCCCGGGTGGCGCGCACCTGGTCGCGCTGAGCGGGAGCGTGCTGCACAACACCGCCAGGAGAGCCAGGAATAACCGGCCGTGTGCGAGACTTGAGGCTGGCAGAAGGACGCCTGCACTGACATCTGGGAGCCTGGAGCACATGACCGAGCAGCTTGAGACCGAGCACCGCACCGACGGCATCAACCTGAGCCCGGTGGCCGCGGCGAAGGTGAAGAGCCTCCTCGACCAGGAGGGCCGCGACGACCTCTCACTGCGCATCTCCGTCCAGCCCGGCGGGTGCTCGGGGCTGCGCTACCAGCTGTTCTTCGACGAGCGGAGCCTCGACGGCGACGTGGTGACCGACTTCGACGGCGTCGCCGTGGTGGTCGACCGGATGAGCGTTCCCTACCTCAACGGCGCGCTGATCGACTTCGTCGACACGATCGAGAAGCAGGGCTTCACCATCGACAACCCCAACGCGACCGGTTCCTGCGCCTGCGGCGACTCCTTCCACTGAGGGATCGCGCAGTCGGCCGCACGGAACGATCGGCCGGCGTGGGCTCGATCGGGTCGAGAAAGCGCAGCCGCTGAGGCTGGAACTCAACGAGAGCGTTCGTTGCGGTGGTCTCGACAGGCTCGACCGGCGGTGGCGAGCGGGTGGTTGCGCTGCGGTCTCGACAGGCTAGACCGGCGGTGGCCTGGCTCAGTCCAGGTGCAGTGACAGCGCGTTCGCGATCCGCTGTGCCGCCTCGCTGATCTCGATCTCTGGCTTGGGGAGATCGGTCGGGAAGTCGCTGTAGATGTCGGTGAAGGCGAGCCGCGGCGCCACGAGCGGGAGCCTGGCCCCGGCGACGGCCGCGTCGGCGCGCATCGCCTGCAGGCTGTCCAGCTCGTCGTACGCGCTCACGGGCTCGACGCTAGGCGCTACCGGTCGGTACGCCCACGACTACGCGTCGGTAGCATTTCCCTCTAGGCTTTCCCGACGTGCCTGACAGACCTGCCGAGCCCGCGGAGGCCGGATCCCTGCTGATCGCGGGATCCATCGCCACCGACCACCTGATGAACTTCGGCGGGAAGTTCGAGGACTCCCTGGTCGTCGAGCAGCTGCACAAGCTCTCGGTCTCGTTCCTCGTCGACGACCTCGAGATCCGGCGCGGTGGCGTCGCGGCCAACATGTGCTTCGGCCTGGGCCGGCTGGGGCTGCGCCCGGTGCTCGTGGGCTGTGCGGGCGACGACTTCGCCGACTACCGCTCCTGGCTGGAGCGCCACGGCGTGGACTGCGACCACGTCCGGATCTCCGAGACCCACCACACGGCGCGGTTCGTCTGCACCACGGACACGACCGGCGCCCAGTTCGCGTCGTTCTACCCCGGCGCGATGAGCGAGGCCCGCCTGGTCGAGCTCGAGCCGATCGTGGACAAGGTGGGCGCCCCGTCCTACGTGCTGATCGGTGCCGACGACCCCGACGGCATGCTCCGCCACACCGAGGAGTGCCGGCAGCGCGGCTACCAGTTCATCGCCGACCCCAGCCAGCAGCTGGCCTTCGGCGCCGGCGAGCTGATCCGCAACCTGGTCGACGGGGCGGCCTACCTGTTCTCGAACGAGTACGAGTCGCACCTGATCGAGCAGAAGACCGGCTGGTCGGCCGACGAGGTGCTCGCGCGGGTCGGCATCCAGGTCACCACGCTCGGCAAGGACGGCGTGCGGGTCCGGGGCAAGGACGGCGTCGACTTCGAGCGTCCGGCGGCCAAGGACGTCGCGGCGATCGAGCCCACCGGCGTCGGGGACGCGTTCCGGGCCGGGTTCCTGGCGGCGCTCGCGTGGGGCCTGAGCCTCGAGCACGCCGCCGAGGTGGGCTGCGTGCTGGCGGCGTACGTCGTGGAGACGGTGGGACCGCAGGACTACACGTTCACCGCCGCGCAGTTCCTCGGCCGGCTGGAGACGTCGTACGGCCTAAGCTCCGCCGAAGCCGTGCGACCGCACCTGACCGCCTAGACCCCTGTGGATCCTCAGACGAGGCGTCGCACCAGGTAGCGGGGCACGCCGTCGTCGGCGGGCTCCTCGCCGAGGTAGTCGTGGCCGCGCATCCGGCACCACGCCGGCACGTCGTGCGCGGCTGCGGCGTCGGTCGTCGCCACCGCCACGGTGCCGCCGACCTCGACCTCACCGATCCGCTTCCCGAGCTCGATGACCGGCAGCGGGCAGACCATCCCGCGGCAGTCGAGCTCGAGGTCCGCGGTCACACTCCCGCATCCTTCCGGATTTCCTCGACTGTCGGCGGTAGCACCGCCAGGAGCTCGTCGACGTCGTCGTCGGTTGCCTCGCGGGTCAGCGAGACCCGGACGTTGCCGTGCGTCAGCGCCCCCATGGCGGCCAGCACGTGGCTCGGCTCGAGCGTCGAGGCGGTGCAGGCCGAGCCGCTGGCGACCGCGAGGCCGCGCCGGTTGAGCCCCTCGACGACCGCCTCGCCGTCGACGTAGAGGAACGAGAACGTCACCAGGTGGGGGAGCCGGTCGACGGCGTCGCCGACCACCTCGGTGTCGGGGATCGTCGCCACACCGGCGCGGATCCGGTCGACGAGGGCCTGGTGCCGGGCGTTGACCTCGTCGCGCTCGGCCACGACGGCCTGGAGCGCCGCGGCGGCACCCAGGACGGCAGGAACGTTCTCGAAGCCGCTCACCCGCTCGTCGACCCGGTCGTCCTCGGGGAACGGGCTGCGCCAGCGGGCCCCCTTGCGGACCAGCAGCACCCCCACCCCCGCCGGCCCGCCCCACTTGTGGGCCGAGCCCGCGGCGACCGACCAGCCGTCGGGCAGCGGCAGCCGGCCCATCGAGGCGCCGGCGTCCATGAACAGCGGCGTCCCGGTGGCCGCTGCCTCCGTCACGGGCTGGAGCGTGCCCACCTCGTGGTTGGCCGACTGCAGGGCCAGCACGTCGTGGTCGCCGAGGACGGCCAGGTCGATGCGACCCAGGCGGTCCACGGGGACCTGGCGGGACCGGACGTCCGGGCGCCAGGCCAGCGCGTGGAGCACCGCTGAGTGCTCGACGGCGGAGTGGGCCACGGTCGCGTCCGGGGCCGCCAACCCGAGCAGGCCGCGGTGGACGGCGTCGGTCCCGGAGGACGTGAACGAAACCTCATCGCGGCGTACGCCGAGCGCCTCCGCCACCGCCTCGCGGGCGTTGTCGAGGAGCAGCCGGGCGTTGCGCGCGGGGCCGTGCAGCCGGCGTGGGTCGGCGTACCCCTGGTCGAGCGCGGCGAGCATCGCGGCACGGGCGGCGGGGTGCAGCGGCTCGGAGGACGCGGCGTCCAGGTAGCGCTCGGCGGGCACGCCGTGAAACTACCTGCCTGATGGTCGACCCGGGGGGCCCTGCGGGCTGCCGTTGGGTTACTGTCAGCACTGTCCGAGGTGGTTGGTCGAGAGGGGCTCTACCAGTGGGTCTGCAGCGCATCGTGCGTTGGGCCGTACCGCTCGCCGGAGTGGTGCTCCTGGCCAGCGGCTGCTCGGAGGAGGGCAAGCGGCTCGCGATGCCCGACCCGGCGTCCGAGCAGGGCACGCACATCCTCAGCCTGTGGCAGGGCGCCTGGATCGCGGCCCTTGCGACCGGCGCGCTGGTGTGGGGGCTGATCTTCTTCGTCATCATCCGCTACCACCGGCGCTCCGACGACGAGATCCCCGTGCAGACCCGCTACAACCTGCCGCTGGAGATCTTCTACACGATCGCGCCGGTGATCATGGTCGTGGTGTTCTTCTCCCACACCGTGCGCACCCAGGACCTCGTCCTCAAGGACGAGCCGTCCAACCCGCCGGACAACATCATCGAGGTCACCGGCGAGCAGTGGTCGTGGACGTTCAACTACGGCCTCGGCGAGATCGACCAGTCCGCCGACGACGACCGGTTCGACGACCACTTCTCCTACCAGTCCTACGTCCACGACGGCGGCACCGGCTCCTACATCCCGGAGCTGTGGCTGCCGGTCGACGAGACCACGCGGTTCAACCTGCACAGTCCCGACGTCATCCACGACTTCGGCATCCCGAGCTTCCTGATGCGGATGGACGTCGTCCCCGGACGGGTCAACCACTACGTCATCACGCCGACCAGGACCGGCACGTTCCGGGGCAGGTGCTACGAGCTCTGCGGGGTCTACCACTCGCGGATGCTGTTCACCGTCAAGGTCGTCAGCCGTGACGACTACGAGGCCCACCTGCAGGACCTCGTCGACCAGGGCCTGGAGGTTGACCGCCCGCTGCTCGGCGGCTCGGAGGCCTACACCCAGGCCGGACTCGATGAGAAGGGAGAGTCCGAGTGACCGCCACCGCGTCCCGCGCCACCGTCATCACCCCGCGCCGCGAGCTGGGCAAGCAGATCGTCCGGGTGCTCACGACCACCGACCACAAGGTGATCGGCAACCTCTACCTCACGACGTCGTTCTGCTGGTTCCTCATCGGCGGCCTGATGGCGATGATCATGCGCTCCGAGCTGGCCTACCCCGGCCAGCAGGTCGTCAACGACGAGCTCTACAACCAGCTGTTCACGATGCACGGCACGATCATGCTGCTGCTGTTCGCGACCCCGCTGTTCTTCGGGTTCGGCAACGCGATCATGCCGCTGCAGATCGGCTCGCCGGACGTGGCGTTCCCGCGGCTGAACATGTTCAGCTACTGGCTGTTCCTGTTCGGTGGCCTGATCGCGGCCTCCGGCTTCCTCACCCCGACCGGCGCCGCCGACTTCGGCTGGTTCGCCTACACCCCGCTCTCTGACGCCGTGCGCTCCCCGGGCGTCGGCGGCGACCTGTGGGTGATGGGGCTGTGGATGGCCGGTCTGGGCACCATCCTGGGCGCGGTCAACTTCATCACCACGATCATCTGCATGCGCGCGCCCGGGATGACGATGTTCCGGATGCCGATCTTCGTCTGGAACACCCTGGTCACCAGCCTGCTGGTGCTGATCGCGTTCCCGGTGCTGGCCGGCGCGCTTCTCTCGCTCGAGGCCGACCGGCAGCTCGGGGCGCACGTCTTCGACGCCTCCCACGGCGGCGCGATCCTGTGGCAGCACCTGTTCTGGTTCTTCGGCCATCCCGAGGTCTACATCATCGCGCTGCCGTTCTTCGGCATCGTGACCGAGATCCTGCCGGTCTTCAGCCGCAAGCCGATCTTCGGCTACATCGGCCTGGTCGGCGCCACGCTCGGCATCGCGATCCTCTCGGTGGCGGTGTGGGCGCACCACATGTTCGTCACCGGCGCGGTCGACCTGCCGTTCTTCTCCGGCATGACCTTCCTGATCGCCGTGCCGACGGGCGTGAAGTTCTTCAACTGGATCGGGACGATGTGGGGCGGAAGCCTGTCCTTCGACACCCCGATGCTGTGGTCGATCGGCTTCCTGACCACGTTCCTGTTCGGCGGCCTGACCGGCGTCATCCTGGCCAGCCCGCCGCTGGACTTCCACGTCTCGGACTCCTACTTCGTGGTCGCGCACTTCCACTACGTGGTCTTCGGCACCGTGGTGTTCGCGATGTTCGCCGGGTTCTACTACTGGTGGCCGAAGATGACCGGCCGAATGCTGGACGAGCGGCTCGGCAAGGTGCACTTCTGGCTGCTGTTCATCGGCTTCCACACCACGTTCCTGGTCCAGCACTGGCTGGGTGTGGAGGGCATGTCGCGCCGGTACGCCGACTACCTGCCCGACGACGGGTTCACCACGCTCAACCAGGTCTCCACGGTCGGTGCGTTCCTGCTCGGCGCCTCGACGCTGCCGTTCCTC
>NZ_DASUFR010000158.1:0-9037 GCF_036274455.1 Nocardioides sp.
GGGTCGACCGTGCTGGTCGGCGGCTTCGGGCCGGCCGGGATGCCGTACGAGCTCATCGACGCGCTGATCCGGCAGGGCGCGTCCGACCTGACCGTGGTCAACAACAACGCCGGCAACGCCGACACCGGGCTGGCCGAGCTGCTGGCCAAGGGGCGGGTGCGGAAGGTGATCTGCTCGTTCCCGCGGCAGAAGGACTCGTGGGTGTTCGACGGGCTCTACCGCGAGGGGAGGATCGAGCTGGAGCTGGTGCCGCAGGGCAACCTCGCGGAGCGGATGCGGGCGGCGGGCGCCGGGATCGGTGCGTTCTTCTGCCCGACCGCGGTCGGCACTCCGCTGGCGGAGGGGAAGGAGACGCGCGAGATCGACGGCCGCACCTACGTGCTGGAGTACCCGATCCACGGCGACGTGGCCCTGGTCAGGGCGCACAAGGCCGACCGGATGGGCAACCTCGTCTACCGCAAGACGGCTCGGAACTTCGGGCCGGTGATGGCCACCGCGGCCACGACGGTGGTGGTCGAGGTCGCGGAGGTCGTGGAGATCGGGGAGCTCGACCCCGAGGCCGTGGTGACCCCGTCGATCTACGTCGACCGGGTGGTGAAGGTATGACCCTGTCGAAGCAGGAGATGGCGGCGCTGGTGGCCCGCGACATCGAGCCCGGCTCGTTCGTCAACCTCGGGATCGGCTTGCCCACCACGGTCGCGGACTTCCTCGGCAGTGACATCGGTGGGGGCTCGGGGGTGGTGCTGCACACCGAGAACGGGATGCTCAACATGGGCCCGGCGGCCAGGCCGGGCGAGGAGGACCTCGACCTGACCAACGCCGGCAAGGAGCCGGTGACCGAGCTGCCCGGGGCGGCGTACTTCCACCACGCCGACTCCTTCGCGATGATGCGCGGCGGCCACCTCGACGTGTGCGTTCTCGGCGCCTTCCAGGTCTCTGCAGCCGGGGACCTGGCCAACTGGCACACCGGCGCGCCCGACGCGATCCCCGCGGTGGGCGGGGCGATGGACCTGGCCATCGGGGCGCGGCAGGTGTTCGTGATGATGGGCCTGTTCGCCAAGGACGGCACGCCGAAGCTGGTCCCCGAGTGCACCTACCCGCTGACCGGCGTCGGCTGCGTGGACCGGGTCTACACCGAGCACGCGGTCTTCGAGATCGACCGTGGTGACCCCGGAGCCGGCGTGATGGTGCGGGAGACCTTCGGGACGACCTACGACGAGCTCGCCGAGCGGCTCGCGGTGCCGCTGACGTCATTTGCCGGGAAGTCCTCAGACCGGTAACAACCTGTCAACACCCCGGCGCCACGCCGCGAGCGCCGCGAGACTCGAGGAGTGGAGGAGAATGTGGCGATCGCGCTGCTGGCCCTCGTGCCGGCCGTCATCGTGCCGACCGCGATGTTCCTCGACGCCCGGCGTGAGCATCGGCGGATCCGCTCGGAGATCCTCGTCCTCGAGGAGCAGCTCAACCTCCTGGCCTGGGGCCGAACGCCGCCCCAGCGGCCCAGAGCCGCATGGGGCGGCGCACCTACCCCCCAAGGTCTCGAACCCTAGTGCGAGCCTCCCGGCTCCGGTAGTCGGGTCTAGAGGGCTTGGGAATGACCAGTCCCGGGGGGTCGTTGACGGTGATCACCATGACCGGCCACGTCGCAGCCACCGGGGACGGCACCATCCGCACCCCACGTCTCGTCCTGAGGCCGTGGGGTGTCGACGACGCCCCCGCCGCCCTCCCCGTCTTCGGCGACGAAGCGGTCACCCGCTGGCTCAGTCCGGCGATGTCGCGCATCGCGACGCTCGAGGAGATGGCAGAGGTCATCACGGGGTGGCTCGCGACACCACCCGCGCCGCCCGCCGGCCGGTGGGCGATCACCTCGGCCGACGACGGCCGGCTGCTCGGCGCGGTCGCGCTGCTGCCGCTCCCGCCCGAGCGCACCGACCTGGAGATCGGGTGGCAGCTCGACCCGGCCGTGTGGGGACAGGGGTACGCCGCCGAGGCGGGCCACGCCGTGGCTCACCACGCGTTCGAGTCCGGCGCGCAGGAGCTGTTCGCCGTCGTACGCCCTCGGAACGAGCGTGGAGCCCGCACCGCTCGCTCCATCGGGATGGAGTGGGTCGGCGAGACCGAGAAGTACTACGACCTGCGGCTGCTGGTCTACCGCCTCCGCAAGGGGGAGCTCGACGTGCCGCGGCTGCCCGGGGCCTGAGCGGCTGGCCCGCTCTCCCGGCGACGGTGGGCGCGCACCCGGGCCCGGTTGCCGCAGCTCAGGTCGGTGCACCAGCGGCGCCGGCCGGTGGTGTCGAGGAAGATGCTCGAGCAGGTGTCGTCGCCGCATGCCCGGAGCGTCCCCGCGCCGTGGCCGGAGAGGTCCACCACCGCCTGCCGGGCCAGCCGGGCCAGGGCGTCGTCGACGTTGACCGGCCGGCGAGGGCGTAGGTCGGGCCCAGTCACCCGCAGCCCCTGGTCCCCGTCCAGCAGCCGGTTCAGCAGGCGCACGTCGGCCGCCGCGGGCGTGCAGTCCTCGATCCGCGCCACCGCCAGGCGGTGCAGGCACTCGCGCGCCTCGGCGACCCGCTCCACGTCGGCGACAGTGACCGCAGCGCGCGGCTCCAGGTCGTTCGCGCGCAACCAGGCACGCAGCTGTCCGGTGGTGCCGATGGTGTTGAACTGCTGCGCGCGGTAGCGGCCCTCGAGCGTCGAGAGCAGGTCGAGCCACGCGGCGCCGTTGCCCGACCGGAAGGGTGACATGTCACTCACTGTAATGCTTTGACACGTTACAAGCGACCTGAAACGGTGTAATGTGTGAAGGCATTACGTAGCCAGGTGATGAGCGTCTCGTTCGTGACGGTGTGGAGCAGCGGGTACGTCGTCGGAGCCATCGCGGCCCGCACCATGGCACCGCTGGCGGTCACCATGTGGCGCTTCTTCATCGCGGCCGCGATCCTCGGCGCGGCCGCGCTCCTGCGTCGTGAGCAGTGGCCGAGCTCCCGAGACGCCGTCCGCCTGCTCGGGGTGGGCGTCCCGCTGTTCGCGATCCAGTTCGGCGCGCTCTACACCGCACTCGCCGACGGCCTGCCCGCCGGCACGACCGCCCTCATCGCCTGCTCCTCACCGCTCGTCGTCGCGGCGATCGGCGCAGGCGCCGGCTGGGAGCGGCTGCGCCCGGTGCAGTGGGTTGGCATCCTCCTGGGTGCGGTCGGTGTCGCCGTCACGCTGGCCGACAAGGTCGGACGGCCGCCGAGTGTCGCTTCGCTGGTGTGGGCACTGTCGGGGCTGGCCGCGCTGGCCGTCGGTACGACGCTGCACGGACGGGTCCGCACCGACGCCGGGCCCGCCGCGATCGCCGCCACCGAGATCGCGGCCGGAGCCGTGGTGCTCGCCGTCTGGGCGCCGGCGGCGGGCAACGTCGCGATCCCGCTGGACGTCGACTCGCTGGTGTCGTTCGCCTGGCTGGCCGTGGTCGCCGGCGTCGGGGCACCGCTGCTGCTCTTCGCGCTGGTGCGGCGGCACGGCCCGACGTACGCGAGCAGCCACCTGTTCGTCGTGCCAGCGGTGACGGCGTTCGCGGCCTGGCCGATGCTCGGAACCCCAGTGGGTCCGCTGGCCGTGGTCGGGCTCGGCGTGGTGGCGGTGGCGCTCTACCTGGCGGTCGGCCGGCGGCAGCGGGAGGTCGAGGAGCCCGCTGCGTCAGGTGCCGGTGGGACGGGAGGCGTGCCGGGCCCGGCCGGTCCGGACGTCCTCCGGCAGTCCGGTGACCCCGTCCCTCCTGCGGTCGGCCACGCGCACCCTGGTGACGCGGGTCGTGGCGTCGAGGTCGCGCACGCGGAACTCGCCTGACGGTGTCGGCCCCGTCGACGCGGTGACCACCGCGAACGGCGGGGGCTCGGTGCGGTCACGGGGCACCACGAGGTCCAGCCAGGACCGGGTGAACGGTCTCCCGGGGTCGAGGACGTAGATCCAGTCCGTGCCGTGGTGGACGGTCACCAGATCGTCGGCCCAGAGCGTGAGCACCCGCTCCGGCGGTGGCTCCGACCGGACCCCCGAGACGCCGGTCGCAGGGTCGGCGAAGTCGACGAGCTCGTCGGCGCGGACCAGCAGTTGAAGGAGCGGCAGCGGAGGGCGGCGCCGGCGCCACACGCTCACGCGCGGCTGCAGGTAGCCGAGCTGGTAGGTCGTCAGCCAGGTGCGCCGGGTCGCTCGGCCCCACAGGTCGAAGACGTCCGCCCAGGTGGCCAGGGCGGACGGCGTGTCTCCACGGGGCCTGGTGGGACGGAGCATCCTCATGGCGTCTCTCCTCATGACGCAGGCCGGTCGGCGGGCGCGCCGAGGCGCACCCGCCGAGGCGGGGGGTGGGAGCGTCGCGTTGATCAGCGGCGCTCATCGAAGAGACGACGCAGCGGGCCGGAATGTGACATCGAGGGGCGCGCCGAAACCCGACCAGGTCATTGCCACCTGAACCCAGTAATTCACTGGGCGGTGGTTGCTTCGGCGGCACACGGGGTGGAGGATGCGGCCCGGGGGGTTTGCAGCCTAATGGCAGATAAGTTCGAGCTCCACCGGGGGCGGTGACGGGGAGCTCCGGTGGGAGATCACGTCGGGGGACGGTGAGCCGGTGTCCTCGGGCGAGGTGCGCATGTCACCGCGGACGTTCGCCGGCATGTCGGCGAACGAGGAGCAGCGCAATACGGTCCCGGTGCTCGGGAGCGCCTGGACGCGCATAGTCCGGCGCCTGCGGCGCTGACCGACGAGGCTCGGGCTCGGCTGG
The DNA here is from genome assembly GCF_036274455.1 of Nocardioides sp. GTDB lineage: Bacteria > Actinomycetota > Actinomycetes > Propionibacteriales > Nocardioidaceae > Nocardioides. The sequence goes on from NZ_DASUFR010000158.1 coordinate 4,760, forward strand.
AACCCCAGGCCAGGTGCACGACCGCGTCCGCTCCGCGCACGGCATCACGCAGCCGGTCTGCCTGCTGGTCAGTCCACCGACCGCCACGCGGCCACGTCGTACGGCGGCTCGAACCGCTCGGGGCGGCGAGCCGCGAGCCGCGCACCAGCTGTGCCGCTGCCCGCGGCTCGCCGCCCGTGTCAGGGTCCGAGCGCACCAGGATCAGGCTTCGATGGCCTGCTTCTCGGTGCTTCCCTGCACGGTCTCCTGCCCGGTGCTGATCTGGATCCGGCGCGGCATCGCCTTCTCGGCGACGGGCACGACCAGCCGCAGCACGCCGGCGTCGTAGGACGCCTCGATGCGGTCGAGGTCGAGGTTGTCGCCGAGCACGAGCTGCCGGCTGAACGCCCCACGAGCGCGCTCGCTGGCCAGCATCTCCCAGTCACCGTTGCGGGCGACCCGTTCGGCGCGGACGGTGAGCACGTTCCGCTCGACGTCGAGGTCGATCGACTCCTTGGCCACGCCCGGCAGGTCGAACTCGATCACGAACCGGTCGCCCTCCCGCCAGGCGTCCATCGGCATCACCGCAGGACGGCTCGTGGTGCCGAGCAGCTGCTGGGTAAGGCGGTCGAACTCACGGAACGGATCAGCTGTACGCAGCAACATTGGTGTCCTCCTTGTTCTGTTCCGGGGCCATGGGTCTGGTTCATGGGCCTGTATCAACTGATATACATTTCTTGTATTCACAAATCAAGGTAATGTCAAGTCCCGAGGTCAGGGTCAGGAAGGAGCCAGAGTGTCGGCGAGCGACGAAGGGGTGTTCGCGATCTCGGTGGCTGCCCGGATGGCGTCGATGGAGATCCAGAACCTCCGGGTCTACGAGCGCCGCGGCCTCGTCGACCCGGCCCGGACTCCCGGCGGCACGCGCCTCTACAGCGAGGGCGACGTGGCGCGGCTGGTGCGCATCGGTGAGCTCTTGGCCCAGGGGCTCAACCTGGCCGGCATCGCCCGGGTCATCGAGCTCGAGACGGAGGTTGAGCGGCTCCGCACCGAGAACGCCAGGCTGGGGATGGACGAGAGCAGCTGACCGCGCATGACCGCGGTGGGGGTCGTCGGCCGGCCTCGTCTCAGCCGTCCACGTCCATCGTGCGCGCGGCGAGGTCGGCCAGCAGGCCGGGCATACCGTGCCGTCCGATGATGTCTCGTTGGCGCACGTACTCCGGCGGCTCGACCAGGATGGCCAGCGCGGCCTCGAGGGGAGGTTCGAGACCGTCGGGCGCGAGCCACCTTCGCGCGTCCTCGAGCGCGCGAGCAGCCAGCTCTCGCAGGGGTCGTCGCGACCCGTCGAGGTCGAGGACCCGCGCGTCCAGCCCGTGCCGGCAGACGGCGAAGTCGTTGGCCAGCACCACTTCGTCGGGAAGGTCGTCGCGGTCTGGTACCTCAACCGCGTGCCGGGCCAGGCCCTGCAACAGCGCGGCGAGCCCCGCGGCGCGCTCGAGCGATGGCTGCGCGTCCATGACACGCACCTCGAGGGTGCCCAACCGCGGCTGGGGGCGGAGCTCCCAGCACACGTAGGTGTAGTCAGGGACGTCTGCTGCCGACATCTGGCGTCCGATCGTGTCGACGTAGTGCTCCCAGCTGCGCAGGACCGGGGGCATGGTCGTGCGTGGGTAGGAACGCAGGATGGCAGAGCGGACGCAGGCGAGGCCCGAGTCCCGGCCGTGCCAGTACGGCGATCCCGCTGCGAGCGCGCGGAAGATCGAGAGCCGGTTGCGCAACGCCCGGTAGACGACCATGGCGGTCTCGATGTCGGGCAGCCCGACATGGACCTGGAACGCCGCGGTCGGCGTACGGAGGAGGCCGGCGAACTCCTCTCCCAGCCGGTCGTAGCGCGGCGACGCTGCGATGCGCGCGGTGCCCAGCTCCGCCTCCGGATGGACACCGACCGCCATCAGACCGACCTCGGCGAGCGCTGCTGATCTGCGCAGGGTTCCCAGCGCATCCCTGAGCGCCTCCGCGTCGCGGCACGCTGGCGTCCTCAGCTCGACCTCGTCGACGAAGATCTCCCCATCGACGGTGTGCTCGCCGGGAAGGAGACGACGCAGTCGCGTCATCGCGGGGAGTGCCCTCTGCCCGAGAAGACGGCCGTCCCCGTCGGTGAGCAGAAGCTCGTCCTCCGCGCCCAACGTGAAAGCGGCACCTGGCTTCCAGTCCGGAACCGCGCGCGTGCGCCCCTCCGCGACCGCGCTCGAGGCAGACCGAGGCGCTGCCGTCGCGGCGTCCGAGCTCACGTGTGTCGTCGATCGAGTCACGAATGGTCCCCAAGTGGTCCGAAGACTTCTCTGCTCCCTCGGTGAGCGGGTACCCCGGACGAGGCCCCATCCATCCGGCACGCCGTCGCCGCTCGAGGCAAGGACCGCCCACGCGCGAGGAAGGGCCCCGGCTGCACGGCAGCCGGGGCCCTTCTCCACGATGGCGAGTCCGCTCGACCCTCAGAGGTCCAGCGGCAGGAGCACGTGGTCGATGGCGTGGGCGATCTGCCTGTTGCCACGGTTGATGTCGATGCCGTTCAGGATCACGGTCGCGTCTGCGAGGTCGCGGTCCTTGTCGACGAGCGTGATGTTCCCCTTGCGGTCGACGACCTTGACCTTGCCACCCTGGGCGGTCGTCAGCTTGGTGCGCGACTTCGCCGCCTTGACCACCTTGGGCGATGGCAGGGTCGCACCCGGGACGACGTGGTAGAGCAGGACGGTCTCGATGGTGTTGACATCGGCCACCGAGAGCAGGGCCTTGACGGTCTTCTTCTCGCTCCCCGGACGCTTGCCGGTCAGGTCACCGACGAGGTCGCGGAACGCCTGGTCGGTCGGCGCGAAGACCGTGAGCCGCACCGACCCGTCCGTCAGCAGCGCGACGGGGCTGTGGGGCTTGGCGGCGAGGACCGCGAGCACGGCCTGCTCCAGGATGTCGAAGTCCTGCCAGTTGTGGTCGAGCCTGGTGCCGTCCTTGGCCAGCACCTTGGCCAGGCTCCGGTTGCCGGAGCGGTCGGCGGTCGTGGCCGCGCCGGCCGGAGCCGTCAGCCCGACACCGGTGGCGACGAGGGTTGCTGCGGTCAGTGCCGCCACGCGGGCGGCGAGATGACGCTTCATCGGTGATCTCCTTGTGTCTTTCGGGTTCCGGCCGTCACGCGTTGACGTGCTCGCGCGGCGCCGCGCGACCGGTGAGAGCAGGGACCCGCACGGCCAGCCAGAGGCCGGACAGGCCGACCAGGGCGTAGACGATGCGGGTGACGGCGTTGGTCTCGCCGAAGTCGAGGCCGAAGATGGCGGCCACGAGGTCGAACTCGGCGAGGGCGACCAGCCCCCAGTTCAGTGCGCCCACGATGGCGAGGATTCCGGCCGCGATGTCGAGCTTCTTCATCTCTGTTCTCCTTTGGTGTCCAAGGTTTGTGGAAGGGAGTCTGCCAGTTTGTCGAAGGTTTGTCAAGAGACTGTGCAAGGTCTGTCGAATGTATGTAGAGTGATCGCTCGTGGAGTCGCTGATGCGTATCGGTGAGCTGTCTCGTCGTACGGGCGTCACGCCCGAGCTCCTACGCGCCTGGGAGCAGCGCTACCAGCTGCTGCGGCCGAGCCGCTCCTCGGGCGGGTTCCGGCTCTACTCCAGCGGCGACGAGGCGCGCGTACGCCGTACCACCGCGCTGATCGCGGATGGCCTCTCGGCCGCGGAGGCGGCACGGCTGGCGGCGACGGAGGATGAGGACGGCGGGGCCGGGCAGGACGGAGACCGTCCGTTGGTCACGGACCTGGCCGACCACCTGCGCGAGGCGCTCGACGCGTTCGACACGGCGGCGGCGCACGGCGCGCTCGATCGCCTGCTCAGCGCAGTCTCGGTGGAGTTCGCGCTCTCGGAGGTGCTGATCCCCTACCTGCACGACCTCGGCGGCCGCTGGGCGTCGGGGGAGGCCACGGTGGCCCAGGAGCACTTCGCCTCGAACCTGATCCGCGCCCGGCTCCTCGGCCTCGTGCAGGACTGGGGCGCGGGCGGGTCGTCGACCGCCGTCGTCGCCTGCCTGCCGGGGGAGGCCCACGACCTCGGCCTGGTCATGCTCAGCCTCCTGATGGTGCGCCGCGGGTGGCAGGTCACCTTCCTCGGAGCAGACACACCGATCGACAGCCTCGAGTCCACCGTCGCGTCGTTGCGGCCCTCGGTGGTCGTGCTGTCGACCTACGACGCCGCGCTCTTCGAGGCGAACGCCGGTGCGATCGGCCGCCTCGCCGAGACGAGCAGGGTCGCGGTGCTGGC
>NZ_DASUFR010000159.1:0-19096 GCF_036274455.1 Nocardioides sp.
GAGAGGAACCACCATGAGCAGCAGCACCCTCATCACCCGAGGCAGCACCCGACGCCGCTACGCGAAGCGCGCCGCCCTCACCCTCGCCGCCCTCCTCCTCGGCGCCACCGCATGTGGCACCGAGACGGGGTCGGACGACGGGCCCTCGGCCGCACTGGCCGCGGCCCCGCAGGCCCAGTCCGCGCCGCACCCGCCCACCTCCGCCGACGCGGCGGAGCGCCGGGCTGCGTCGGAGCGTCGGGCCGCACAGCAGGCGCAGGCGCGCTACCTGCGCCAGCTCCGCAACGCCATCGAGAAGCACCCCGAGCCGCTGAAGCTGCGCAGGAGCCACCTGCACGTCCAGGGGGGCGGCGGTGTCCCCGCCGCCTGACCCCGGCTCGAACCCGTCGTATCCAGCCGCTGCCCCGGATGTCTGAGTTGGCAGTCGCAGCCGCCGCCGTGACCACAACAAACCACCGAGCAGGACCACGAGAGGAACCACCATGAACACCAACACCACCGGACGACGCCGCCGATACTCGGCCCGCGCCGCCGCCATCGCCACCTTCGCCGCCGTTGCCTTCGGTGCCGTCGCCTGCGGCACCGAGACGGCCTCGGACGGCGGGACACCGGCCGCGCCGGCCCCCGCCCCCAAGGCGGAGCGCTCGCACCCGCCCGTGTCCCCGGACACGGCGGAGCGTCGGTACGCCGACCGGCACTACGCCAAGGCGCCGAGCGGCCGGGAGATCTACATCCCCTGACCGGAGCCACCACACCCGAGAGCACGACCCCACGAGAGGAAACACCATGAACAGCAACACCGATCGACTCCGTCGATTCCCGGCCCGCGCCGCCGCCGTCGCCACCTTCGCGGCGGTCGCGCTGGGTGCCGCCGCCTGCGGCACCGAGACGGCCTCCGACGGACAGCCCGGCGCCCCGGCCGCTCCTGCGGCCAAGGTCCAGGTGAAGTCGCACGCCCCGACCTCTGCCGACGCGGCGGAGCACCGGGCGCGTGCGGAGCAGCTGGAGCAGTTCCGCCGCCACCTCGAGGACGCCGCTCAGTAGCCCGAGCCCGTCACTGTGACAGCCCCCCGCACCGCGGGGGGCTGTCTCATTTCATCTAGGGTCGGCGCGTGCCGGACATGCCCGCCGACCTGCTCGCGCACGCGCTCGCGGCCAAGGGGTTCATGCCGCCGGACGAGGGGCTGCTGCTCCACCGCTGGGCACGCGAGCGGCTCCCCTACGGACCCGTGCTGGAGGTCGGCACCTACTGCGGCAAGTCCGCGATCTACCTCGGCACGGCTGCGCGCGAGGTGGGCGGGACCGTCTTCACCGTCGACCACCACCGCGGGTCGGAGGAGAACCAGGCCGGCTGGGAGCACCACGACTCCTCGCTGGTCGACCCCGAGTCCGGGCTGATGGACACCCTGCCGGTGTTCCGCCGGACGATCGCGCGGGCCGGCCTCGAGGACCAGGTCGTGGCCGTGGTCGGGAGGAGCACCACGGTCAGCCGGAACTGGCGCACCCCCCTGTCGATGCTCTTCATCGACGGCGGCCACGCCGAGGAGCACGCCCAGAACGACTACACCGGCTGGGCGCCCTGGCTGATGACCGGTGGTGCGCTGGTGATCCACGACGTGTTCCCCGACCCGGCCGACGGCGGACAGCCGCCCTACCACGTCTTCCTGCGCGCCCTCGAGGGCGGCGGCTTCGAGGAGGTCGAGGCGCTCGGGTCGATGCGCGTGCTACGCCGTACGGCCGGAGAGGCCGGCGACCCGCTCGCGTGACGGGCAGCCGCACTCCAGGGCGAGCTCACCGAAGTGAGGTCCGAACGACGTGCCCCGCATGATCCCGGAGCCGGCAGTGCCGTGCCCGGCCACCTCGCCGAGCGCGTCGACGGCCAGGATCACCGCCGCAGCGGTGTAGGTCGTGTGCTCCACCGGCCAGTGGACGTCGCGGGGCTCGTCCACGGGCTTGTCGCCGTCGTCGTAGACCCAGCCGGTCCAGTAGCGACCGTCTGCCTCGCGCAGGTGCTGCATGTCCCGCAGCAGGGTGACCGCGCGGCGGTGGTCGCCGATCATGTCCAGCGCCATGGCCAGCTCGCAGGTCTCCGCCCCGGTGACCCACGGGTTGGTGTCGACGCAGCGGATGCCGAGCCCGGACACCACGAAGTCGTCCCAGCGCGACTCGAGCAGGTCGTAGGCCGCCCGGCCACGGACCGGGCCGCCGAGGACCGGGTAGTACCAGTCCATCGAGTAGGTCGACTTGTCGGCGAAGAGGTCCGCGTGCTCGCGCACGGCATGCCCCAGCCGGCCGCCGGCCAGCTCCCATTCCGGCTGGGGGTCGTCGAGGAGCTCGGCCAGGGCCACGCCGGCACGCAGCGACTGGTAGATGCTCGAGCAGCCCGCCAGCAGCGCGAACTCCTCGGTCGGCGTCCAGCGGATGCCGCCGAACGGCAGCTGCTGGGAGACCACCCAGTCGAGCCCGGCGCGCACCGACGGCCAGAACCGCTGCACGAACCGCAGCTCGCGGCGGACCAGCCAGTGGTGCCAGACGCCGACCGCGAGGTAGGCCGACATGTTGACCTCGCCGCGCTCGTCCTCGGCCCGGCCGCCGACGATCTTCATCGGCCAGGAGCCGTCGGCCCGCTGCACCGTCGGCACCCACTCGAAGGCGCGCTCGGCGGCGTCGACCTGACCGCCGACGAGCATGGCCATGGCCGCCTCGACGTGGTTCCAGATGTCGACGTGCTCGCCGACCGTCCACGGCACCGCGCCGCACGGCTCCTGCATCGCCACGATCGCCGCCGCGCTCTCGGCCACCTGGGCCGGCGACAGCACGCCCTCGACGTACGGCAGCCGAGCCAGGTCCGTCATGCCCGCCCGTCCTCGGCGGGCTTGCGGAAGTAGAGGACCAGGCTCTTGCCGATCACCGGGTCGAGCACCTTGCCGGCCAGCCGCAGCACCCGGGGCTGCTTGACGATCTCCCACACCAGGAGCCGGTGGTAGGCCCTGGCCAGCGGGTGGCCGTCGTTGTCGACCCCCACCGCGCACTTGATCCACCAGTACGGCGAGTGCAGGCCGTGGGCGTAGCCCTTGCCGACGTAGTCCATGCCGCGCTTGGTGACCTTGTCGACGAGCTCGGCGTCGGTGTAGATGCGGATGTGGCCCCCCTCGACGTTGTGGTAGTCGTCGGAGAGCTTCCAGTTGACGATCTCGGGGAACCAGCGCGGCACCGAGACCGCGAGGGCGCCGCCGGGACGGAGCACGCGGACCAGCTCCTCGATCGCCTGGATGTCGGCCGGGATGTGCTCGAGGACCTCGGCGGCCACGACGCGGTCGAACTCGCCGTCGGCGAACGGCAGCTGCAGCGCGTCGCCCTGCTTGACGTCGGCCTCGGCAACCTCGGGCACCTCGCCGGCCTGCCTCATCGCATGGAACAGGTCGCTCACGTTGGCGAGCTCGTCGGCGTCCATGTCGAAGGCGATGACGTCGGCACCGCGGCGGTACATCTCGAACGCGTGGCGGCCCGCGCCACAGCCCATGTCGAGCACCCGGTCACCCGGGCGCAGCCCCAGGCGGTCGAAGTCAACGGTCAGCACGGGCGTTCTCCTCGTGGTAGTCGCGGATCGTCTCCTCGTAGACCTGCACCACCTGGGCCGCGACAGCTCGCCAGCTGAACAGCTCCTCGACGCGGCGGCGCCCGTTGGCGCCGTACCGCTCCCGGCGCTCAGGGTCGTCGAGCAGCGCAGCGAGGGCCGACCTGAGCTCGCCGACGTCGCCGGGAGCGACCAGGTCGGAGCAGAGCCCGTCCGGGCCGACCACCTCGGGGATGGCGCCGGCACGTGAAGCGATGAGCGGTGTGCCGCAGGCCATCAGCTCTGCGGTCGGCAGCGAGAAGCCCTCATAGAGGCTGGGCACGCAGGCGACCTCGGCCGACCCCATCAGCTCGACCAGCTCGGCGTCGCTGATGCCGTGCACGAACCGGACGCAGTCGGTGATCGACAGCTTGTCGATCAGCTTCTCGGTGCGGCCGCCGGGCTTGGGCTGGGTGACCAGGATCAGCTCGACCTCGCGCTCGGTGCGGAGCTTGGCGAAGGCCTCGAGCAGCGTCGCGATCCCCTTCATCGGCGCGTCGGCGCTCGCCATGGCCATGATCCGGCCCTTCACCCGCGGCTGCGCCGGCGGCACGAAGATGTCGTCCACGCCGAGGAGGATCACCTGCATCCGGGCGGGGTCGACGCCGAAGTCCTTGGCGATGTCGCGCTTGGAGGCCTCGGACGGTGTGATGATCGTGCGGGCCCGGCGGGCGACCCGGCCCTGCATGCGCAGGAAGCCGTACCAGCGGCTGAGCGTGAGCTTGCGCCACGGGTTGCGCGTCTGCGAGAGGTCGATGCGGCGGTCGAAGGTGATCGGGTGATGGATCGTCGTGACGAGCGGGAGGCCCATCTTCTCGATCTCGAGCATCCCGTAGGACAGCACCTGGTTGTCCTGGACGACGTCGAAGTCACCGGTCCGCTCCCTGAGCAGCCTCACGACGCGGGTGCCGAACGTCTTGGGCTCGGGGAAGCCGGCCACGCACATGGTGAGGAACTCCTCGACGTCGACGCGGTCGCGGAACTCCTTCAGCTTCGGCACCCGGAACGGGTCCGGCTCCCGGTAGAGGTCGAGGCTCGGCACCGTGGTGAGCTTCACGCCCTCGTCGAGCTCGGGGTAGGGCTGGCCCGAGAACACCTCGACCGTGTGCCCGAGCGCGATCAGCTCTCGGCTCAGGTGGCGCAGGTAGATCCCCTGCCCTCCGCAGTGTGGCTTGCTGCGGTAGGACAGCAATGCGATCCGCACCGTCGGGACCTCCTCGTGTCGGCTTGCGCAACCCGGCGGGCCGGCCCTGCGACGTGCTCGAACGGTCGATGAAACACGCGAAACTGGAACGTGTTCCTATTATGGACCACTCGTTGATAGCCTAATGAACAGACCCAACGAGGGCTGGACGCACCACCTTCTGGAAGGTTGCACGTGAGCACCACGAACTCTCTGACGGTCGAAGAGCTCGGGTCGGCCGCGCAGCGGGACCGGCGCAAGCGGATCCTCGACGCCACGATCGCCCTGGCGACCCAGGGTGGCTTCGACGCGGTCCAGATGCGGGCCGTGGCCGAGCAGGCGGACGTCGCGCTGGGCACCCTCTACCGCTACTTCCCCTCGAAGATCCACCTGCTCGTCTCCGCCCTCGGACGTGAGTTCGAGCGCGCCGAGACCACGCTGCGCGACAAGCCGATCCCCGGCGACACCGCCTCCGACCGGGTCATCTACGTGCTCCGCAAGACCACCCGCGGCCTCCAGGGCGACCCGCACCTGACCGAGGCCCTGACCCGGGCGTTCATGTTCGCCGACGCCTCGGTGCAGTCCGAGATCCACACCGTGGGCATGCTGCTCACCCGGATGCTCACCCGGGCCATGCACCCTGAGCAGGAGCACACCGAGGTCACCGAGGACGACGTCGCCATCGCCCGCGTGATCGGCGACGTGTGGCTCTCCGCCCTGGTCGGCTGGGTCACCGGCCGGACCTCCGCCACCGAGACCGCCGCCCACATGGAGAAGGCTGTCCACCTGCTGCTGCGCGACTGAGCTCCCGTGGGTGCCCGCGCGCCTACCGGCCCCATCGGTGGGTTTGCGGAGGGAGATCGGCACCTGGTGCCGGAGATCCTCGGCAAAGCCGGGTCCAGCAAGCTCACTCCACGAAATGTGCCGTCGACCCGCCCAGCTCCATCGGGGGGAGCCCCAGCTTGCGGTGGTCCCACGACCGGACCCGGTCGACGTCGAGACGGACGGCGACGCGGTTCTTGGCCATCACCTCGACGAACGGCCTCATGTCCTCGCTGTAGTCGCCGTTGTAGCGCCCGAAGACGTCCACGCACACGTCCCACACCACAGCCGGGTCCTCGACCACGACGCCGGCACCCTCGAGCGACACCCCGCGCAGCTGGTCGTAGGTGTGGCCGGCCTCGACGAGGAACGACATCCGCGGGTCCCGGCGCAGGTTGACCACCTTCTGCGACTTGGCCTTGCTCTCGATCCAGACCTGGCCGTCGATGACGGCGTACCACATCCCGACCAGGTGGATCCGGCCCTGCGGGCCGTAGGTAGCCACGGTCGAGGAGCGCTGCCGGCGCAGGAACTCCCAGACCTCGTCGTCGTCCATGACGACCTGGGCTCGCTGGTTGGCCATCGGCTCTGCCCTCAGCCGCCGAAGGCGTGCGTCGCCGTGACGCCGCCGTCGACGGCGATCTCCGCACCGTTGATGTAGGACGACTCGTCGCTGGCCAGGAAGACGTAGAGCGGAGCCACGTCCTCGGGGTGGCCGACGCGTCGCAGCGGGACCTTCGAGGCGCCGTACTCCATGGCCAGGTCGCCCCCGTGCACCCGCGTCATCGGGGTGTCGATCATCCCGGGGTGCACCGAGTTGACCCGGATGCCGAACGGGCCGAGCTCGTGCGAGGCGCCCTTGGTCATCCCGCGGATCGCGAACTTGGTCGCGCCGTAGGCCACCGTGTTCGCCATGCCGCCCAGCCCCTCGGTCGAGGACGCGTTGATGATCGAGCCGCCGCCGCGTGCCTTCATGGTCGGGACGACGGCCTGCATGCCGAGCCAGCAGCCGAGCTGGTTGACCCGCCAGAGGAGCTCGACCTCGTCGACCGGCATCGCCTCGACGGTCCCGAACCGCAGGATGCCGGCGTTGTTGGCCAGCACGCTCACCGGCCCGAACCGCTGGTTGGTGTCCGCGACCAGCGACTCCCAGGCCGCCGGGGAGGAGACGTCGTGGTCGGCGAAGTGCGCGGACGGGCCGAGCTCGTCGGCGAGCGCCTGGCCCTGGTCCTTCGCCACGTCGGCGACCACGACCGACGCGCCCTCCGCGACGTAGGCGCGGACGATGCCCGCGCCCTGGCCCATCGCACCGCCGGTGACGATGGCGACCTTGCCGTCCAGGCGGCCCACGGTCAGAGCTCCCCGTTGGAGATCTGCAGAGCCATGATCGAGTCGGCCGCGAAGCCGACGGAGGGGTCGCGCCCCGCGAAGTAGGCGCCCAGCTGGCGGTCGAGGTCTGCGGCGTCCCAGAGCGTCCCGGCCTTGTCGAAGCGCTGCTCGACGACCGGCGCCGCGAGCAGTGCGACCATCCCGCCGTAGACGACGAAGACCTGGCCGGTGATCCTCTCCGCGGCCGGCGAGGCGAGGTAGGCGACCAGCGGCGCCACGTGCTCGGGCGAGTAGAGGTCGACCTCCGCGCCGGAGGTGTCCTCGCCGAAGACCTGCGCGGTCATCGCGGTCCGGGCCCGAGGACAGATCGCGTTGGCGGTCACGCCGAGCCGCGCCAGCCCACGGGCGGTCGAGAGGGTCAGCGCCGCGATGCCGCCCTTGGCCGCGGCGTAGTTGGCCTGGCCGGGCGAGCCGCCCAGGAACGCCTCGGACGCGGTGTTGACGATCCGGCCGAAGACCGGTGCGTCGGCCTGTTTCGACAGCGACCGCCAGTACGCCGCCGCGTTGCGCGAGAGCAGGAAGTGGCCCCGCAGGTGGACCCGGATCACGTCGTCCCACTCCTCGTCGGAGAGGTTGAACAGCATCCGGTCGCGGGTCATGCCGGCGTTGTTGACCACGACGTCGAGCCGGCCGAACCCCTCGACCGCGGCGGCCAGCATCGCGTCGGCCGTGGCCCGCTCGCCCACGTCGCCCTCGACGATCGCGACCTCGGCGCCGAGCCCCTTGAGCTCGTCGGCAGCCTCGTCCGCGGCGCCGGGCAGGTCGTTGAGCACGACCCGCGCGCCGGCGCGGGCCAGCGCGGCCGCCTCCGCCCTGCCCAGGCCGGCGCCCGCCCCGGTGACGACCGCGACCCGGCCGTCGAGCGACGTGCTCTGCTCTTGGGTGGCCAACGCTCAGTCCACGAGCGAGATCGCCGCGCGCGGGCAGGCGGCCACCGCCCGCTTGACGGCCTCGAGGTTCGCGTCCGTCGTCTGGTCGGTCCTGAGCTGGAGGTCGTCGTTGTCGTCGACCTCGAACACATCGGGCGCCATCGCCTCGCAGAGCGCGTTGGACTCGCAGAGGTCGTAGTCGACCTGGATCTTCATCTCTGGCTAGCTTCCTTCACTCGAGTGACCGGGGAAGACGTGCGCGGTCGGGTCGATCGCCACCGTGGCGTTGTTGACGGCGGTCGCCGCCTCGCCGAAGCCGACGGCGATCAGGCGCACCTTGCCGTCGTACTCGGTGATGTCGCCGGCGGCGAAGACCCGCGGCAGGTTGGTCCGCATCGCCGAGTCGACGATGACGTGCCGCTTGGAGACCTCGATCCCCCAGGACTGGAGCGGACCGAGGTCGGCCACGAAGCCGAGCGCCGCGACCAGGGCCTGGGTCGGCCTGGTGACCGTCTCGCCGTCGACGTCGAGCACGACCGACTCCAGCGTCCCGTCGCCACGGAGCTCGCTCACCTGTGCCTTGGTGATGATCTCGACCTCGGACTCCATGACCTGCTGGACGGTGCGCTCGTGCGCGCGGAACGCGTCGCGGCGGTGCACCAGCGCGATGCTGCGGGCGATGCCGGTCAGGTTGAGTGCCCAGTCGAAGGCGCTGTCACCGCCGCCCACGATGACGACGTCCTTGCCGGCGTACGGCTCGAAGCTCGGGACGAAGAACTCCATGCCCCGCCCCAGCCAGCCCTCGCCGGCCGGCAGCGGCCGCGGGCTGAACTTGCCGATGCCCGCGGTGATGAGCACCGCGCCGGCCCGGATCTCGGTCCCGTCGTCGCAGGTGACCGTGGCGCCGTCGTCGTCGTGGGCCAACCCGGTCGCGGTTCGGTTGAGGAGGTACTCCGGCTTCGCGGTCGCCGCCTGCTCGACCAGGGCGTCGACCAGGATCCGGCCCTTGACGCTCGGGAACCCGGCCACGTCGAAGATCTGCTTCTCGGGGTACATCGCGGTGACCTGGCCACCGAGCTCGGGCAGCGAGTCGATGACCGCGACCCGGTGGCCGCGGAAGCCTGCGTAGTAGGTGGCGAAAAGCCCCGTGGGACCCGCGCCGATGATCAGGAGGTCGGTCTCGACGACCGTGCCGGCTGCACTCACGGCGTCGATCCTTCCACGCTCGGGTCGCCGTCCCGGACTGGAACGTGTTCTAGTTTCGCACGCCGGGCCCCTGGTCGGCCACTCCCCCGCCAGGGTCTCCCCGGCCCACGGCGCCGCGGCGCCCGCGTTACCCTCGCGGCTGTGGACGACCGAGCAGCTCGGGACGTCTGGGCGTCGTTCCAGCACGATCCGCGCGACCCAGCGGTGGCGCCGCTGCGCGCCGCCGACGCGGACCGCGACATCGTCCACAACGTGCTGACCGAGGCGTTCGCGGACGGCCGTCTCGACCGTGAGGAGTACGACGAGCGGACCGCGGCGACCCTGCAGGCCCGGACCCTCGGTCAGCTGCCGCCGCTGGTGGCCGACCTGGTCCCCGACCGGCCGCTGCTGCCGGCGAAGGTGCCGCTGGCGTCCGCCTCGTCGGCCGAGATCCAGCAGCGGGCCCTGGAGAAGTGGCGGCACGACCGGCGCGAGGCGTTCGTCGGCTTCGTGGGATCGGCGCTGGTGACGTGGACCATCTGGGCGATCGTCATGTTCGGCGAGTTCCCGTGGCCGCTGATCGTCAACGCCTTCGCGCTGATGAACCTCATCCGCGTGGTCATCGGCAAGCGCGAGATCGTCGACAACGAGGTCAAGCGGCTCGAGCGCAAGCGTGCCAAGGAGATCGAGGCCCGGAACAAGAAGCGGCAGCTCGGCCAGTGAACCGGGTCTGGCTCGCGCTGCGCCACCATCCCTCGGGGGTACTGCTGGTCGGGCAGCTCCTGGTGGTGCTGGCCTTCCCGTTCCTCGACACCTCGACAGCAGGCCGGGCGGTCCTCGGCGTCGGGCAGATGGTGCTGGTCCTCTCGGCGCTCGCCGCGGTCCGGCTGACACCGGCGCTCAGCTGGGTGGCGCTGCTGCTCGGAGTGCCCGCGATGGTCTTCGCGGTCCTCGAAGCGGTCCGGCCGGAGGTCGACTGGATCGTCCTGACCTCGGTCGCCGTGCACGCGCCGTTCTACTTCTACGTCTCCTACGCGATGATCCGCTACCTCTTCGCCGACGACCGGGTCACCACCGACGAGCTGTTCGCCACCGGGGCGGCGTTCACCGTGGTCGCGTGGGCGTTCGCCTACGTGTACGCCGGTGCGCAGGTCCTCTGGCCGAGCTCCTTCACCGGCGCGTCCGGCTCCGAGCAGAGCTGGTTCAACCTGCTGTTCCTGTCGTTCACCAACCTCACCAGCGTCGGCCTCTCCGACGTGGTGCCGGTCGGCGGGCACGCCCGCTCGCTGGTGATGGTCGAGCAGCTGGCGGGGGTGCTCTACGTCGCCCTGGTGATCGCCCGGCTGGTGGGGCTCACGGTCGTCCGGGCCGCGACGCGCTCGGACCCACGGGACTAGCTCGTTCCTCAGCCGAACAGCTTGGTCACCAGGCCGCTGCGGCGCAGGGACGGCCTGGCATGTGCGTGCGGGTCGAGGTCGACCACGGCGGCCAGGAAGTCATCGACCTCCTTGATCTCGTAGCCGTGCTCGAGCCGCACCTGCGTGAGCTTGTGCCGCCGGACCAGGCCGGCGAGGGGCTCGCCCTCCTCGACCGCCTCGGCCAGCCGAAGGAGGAACGCGTTGACCTCGCCCTGATGGTAGCCGCGCCGGCCGCGGGTGCCGTCGAAGTGCGCCTTGCGCAGGTAGCCGATCAGCTGCTCCGGGCTGACCTTGTCCGGCGCGTCCTGGGCTGTGTCGCGCGTCTCACCGTCCACGGGGTCATGGTCCTCGCGAACCGGTGTCTTCGGGCCGGAACGCGAAGATTCACCCGGATGGCTGGACCGGTGGCTCGCGCACGCCGTCCCACCCTCGGGCCGGAGACCGCGGTCGTCCCGCCTCGCGAGACTTTTCAAAAGTCCCACAGGACACACCCGTCCCGGGATAGCGTCCCTGTCTGGAGGTAGGTCATGGACCTCTCGCAGCTCTACCGGGACATCGTGGAGGCGTCCACGGACGGCATCTGGGTGCTCGACCTCGACGGGCGGACCGTCTACGCCAACCCGGAGATCGCCCGGATGCACCGGATCGACCCCGAGCAGCTGGCCGCGCTGACGGTCTTCGACACCCTCGACGAGGACGGCCGCGCGCAGTTCCGCGCACACCTCGCCGAGGTCCGCGAGGGTCGGCCCAACGACGGGGCCGTCGAGGTGCAGTGGGTACGCAGTGACGGCGAGATCCTGTGGGTGCTCTGCAGCGAGTCCGTCCTCCTCGACGATGACGGCCGGCCGAGGGCGCTGCTGCACCGCTACTCCGACAACACCCGGCACCACGAGCTGGTCGCCTCCCTCGAGGAGAGTGAGGCCGCTCTCGAGGACCAGGTCGCCCAGAACAACCTGATGCAGGCCGTGGCCAGCGCCGCCAACGAGGCCGAGTCGCTGGGCGAGGTACTGCTGCAGGCCCGCGACCTCGTGCTGCTCCATGACGACTGGGAGCGGGCCCGGGCCTTCGTGCCCGCCGCGGACGGCAGCGGACGGGTCGAGCCGTTCTTCCCCGAGGGCACGGACCCCGACGGCGACGCCGGTGACCCGCGGGCGCCGCTGGAGCGGAGCCTGGCCCAGCGCGCACACGACGCGCGCCACTGGGTCTGGGACGACGACAAGCTGACCATCGCCTTCCCGGTCCTGCTCGGCGACGAGGTGTACGCCGTCGTCACCCTCACCTCCGCTCCCCCGCTCTACCGCTTCGAGCTGATCGAGACGATGGTCGAGCGGGCCGCCGAGCAGCTGGCCCGGGTGGCCGAGCGCGAGCGTGCGCAGGCCCAGGTGGCGCGGGCCCGGGACGCGGCGATGCAGGCGTCCCGGCAGAAGTCGGAGTTCCTGGCCACGATGAGCCACGAGATCCGCACGCCGCTCAACGGCGTGATCGGCCTCAACGACCTGCTGCTGCGCACCGAGCTCACCACCGAGCAGCAGCGGCTGGCCTCCGGGGTCCAGGTCGCCAGCCGGACCCTGCTCGGCCTGATCAACGACATCCTCGACTTCTCCAAGATCGAGGCGGGCCGCCTCGAGCTGGAGCGGCTCGACTTCGAGATCCGGCCGCTGCTCGAGCAGGTCGCCGGCATGCTGACCGAGCCGATCCGGGACAAGGGCCTGGACCTGGTCCTCTCCTGCCACCCCGACGTGCCCGCCGTGCTCTCCGGTGACCCGACCCGGCTGGCGCAGGTGGTCACCAACTTGGTCGCCAACGCGGTCAAGTTCACCGAGCAGGGCGGGATCGTGGTCCGCACGACCGCGGAGCCGGACGGCGACCGGGTGCGGCTGCGGGTCGAGGTCAGCGACACCGGTGTGGGTGTGCCCCGATCGAAGGTCGGCCACCTCTTCGACCCGTTCACCCAGGCCGACTCCTCCACCACCAGGATCTACGGCGGCACGGGGCTCGGGCTGGCCATCTCGAGCGAGCTGGTGGCCGCGATGGGCGGCGCGCTCGAGTACACGCCGAACCCCGGCGGCGGCAGCATCTTCAGCTGCACGGTGGTCCTCGACGAGGGCACCGAGCCGTTCGTGGACCAGTCCCTCGACGCGCGGGCCCGGGAGCGGATGTCGGGGCTCCGTGCCCTGGTGGTCACCGCCGATCCGCTGCACGGGTGGATGTGGGCCGAGCAGCTCGCCTGGTGGGGGCTCGCCGTCCAGACGTCGTCGTCGGTGGCCGACGGCTACGACGCGGTCCTGGTCGAGCTCGACCGCGGGCTGGAGCTGCGCGTCGGTGGTGACCGCGAGGTGCTGGCCAACCCGGTCCTGCCCAGCGAGCTGCGGGCGTCACTGCTGCGGGTGCTGACCGGGGACGTGCCCACAGTGCCTGCCCTCGGGAGCGGCGAGGAGTCGGCGGACAAGGGCCGCGTCCTCGTCGTCGAGGACAACCCGGTGAACCAGCTGGTCGCCACCGGGCTGCTGCGGGCGCTCGGCTACCGCACGGCCACCGCGGACGACGGCCGCGCCGCGATCGAGGCCGCTCGTGACGGCGGGTTCGACGCGATCCTGATGGACGTGCAGATGCCGCACATGGACGGCTACACCGCGACCCGGCACATCCGCACCCACGAGGCGGGGCCGCGGCTGCCGATCATCGCCATGACCGCGGCGGCAGTCGAGGGTGAGCGAGAGCGCTGTCTGGCCGCCGGGATGGACGACTACCTCACCAAGCCGGTCGACGCCGCCCGGCTGGCGGAGACCCTGGACCGGTGGCTGGCGCCGGGTCCGTCGTACGCCGACCGGCTCGACCTCGCCCGGCTCGAGGAGCTCCGCGAGCTCGACGACCCCGACGACGGGTCGTCGTACGTCGACCGGGCCATCGCGAACTTCCTCGGGCGCGTCGAGGCCCAGGTCGCCACCATGACCGACGCAGCGGCGGCGGGCGACGCCGACCAGCTCCGCACGGTGGCCCACCAGCTGGCCGGCTCGGCCCTCAACCTCGGCGCGGTGACGCTCGGCGAGAGCGCCCGCGAGGTCGAGGAACGTGTCGCGAGCGGCTCACTCGAGGACGCTGCGGCCGCCCTGCCCGCGCTGGCCGAGGGCATGGTCGCCGACCTGGCGGCGCTGCGGGCCTACCAGCGCGAGCAGTTCCCGGCGCGGGCGGGCTAGCCAGCAGCTGGCGGGTCACTCCTCGTCGTCGTCGAGCAGCCCCTCCCGGCGGGCGTCGGCGACCAGCTCGCGGAGCTGGTCGACAGTGCCGCAGCCGGCGTCGATCTGCCGGTTGCGCTCGGCGGCGAACCTCTGCCCGAGCTCGGCGCGGGCCTGGTCGGCCACCTCCTCCCGCGCGGGGTTGAGGATCGTCAGCTCCTCCTCGGTGAGGTGGTGGTTGACGATCCTGGCCAGCTCCTCGACGGCGTCGTCGAAGGCCTGGGTGTCGGTGCCCTTGCGCTCGAGCACGGCGAGCATCGCCACGTGGCCCTCGGCGTGCTCGTGCTCCCCGTGCTCGGCCTCGTCCTCGCTGATCGCGTCCTTGCGCTCCAGCTTCGGATAGACGTGGGTCTCCTCGGCGATCGCGTGCGCGGTGTGCAGCGTGGCCAGCGCCCGGCGTACGGCATCGCGGTCCTGTGAGCTGTCCCGAAGGTCGCGGAGCAGCGCCTCGAAGCGGCGGTGGTCGTCGAGGATCAGGTCGATCACATCGCCCTGGATCGGCCGGCCGAGGTCGATGTCGGTCTCAGTCACGGACGGCTGGTACCCCGGCCGGCCGCCCGGCAACCTAGGGTGACCGTGATGACCGGTGAGCGCTCCCCGCGAGCCTCGCTCGCCCTCGTCGTCGGGCTCACCGTGGTGCTGGGCGTGGCCATGTCGCTGGTCCACCTGCCGTCCGCGGTGCTGTTCGCCTCCTTGATCGCGGGGATGGCGCACGCACTGACCTCTCCGACGGTCATCGCGGTCCCGAAGTCGCTCTACCGGATGGCCCAGGGCGTGATCGGCGTGGTCATCGGCGCGGTGGTCACCCTGCCCGCGCTCGAGAGGATCAGCCACGAGCTGCTCCCGATCGGCGTGGTCCTGGTGGCCACGCTCCTGCTCTCGATCCTCGCCGGGCGGCTGCTGGCGCTTCGCTCGGACGTATCGGTCGTGACCGGGGTCTTCTCGCTCATCGCCGGCGGGGCTTCCGGCGTCGTCGCGGTGGCTCGCGACCTCGGCGCGGACGAGCGGGTCGTGACCGTGGTGCAGTACCTCCGCGTGCTGGTGGTCCTGCTGGCGATGCCGCTGGTCACCGCGGTGGTGTTCCACCCCTCCCACGGACACGGGCGGCTGGCCTCCGCGGGCGCCGGCTGGCTCCGCGACCTCGCCTTCGTGGCCGTCTCCCTGGCCGTCGGGCTCCTGCTGGCCCGGCTGGTGAGGTTCCCGACGGCCTCGCTGCTCGGCCCGCTGGCGGTGGCCGTCGTGCTCGCACTCGGTGGCTGGCTCGGCGACGCGCGGGTGCCCACCCCGATCCAGTGGCTCGCGTTCGGGCTGATCGGGGTCCAGGTCGGGCTGCGGTTCACCCGCGCCAGCCTGGCCTCGATCGCCCGGATGCTGCCGACGGTGCTGGCGCTCACCGTGGGCATGGTCGCGGCGACCGCGGCCGTCGGCGCGATGCTGGCGTGGTGGACGCCGGTGGACGGCCTCACGGCGTACCTCGCCACCACGCCGGGTGGGCTGTTCGCGGTGCTCTCGACCGCGTCGGACGCGGGGTCGGACGTGACCTACGTGCTCGCCGTCCAGCTGTGCCGGCTGCTCGTCATCCTGGCGCTCACCCCTCTGCTCGCGCGCTGGCTGTCAGCTCGGCACGGTTGACGACGGCTCGGGTCCGCAGGCGGTAGCGCCAGACCTGCAGGAGACCCAGCGCCCAGAGCGGGTACTGCGCGCACATCGCCCACCGGAAGTCGCTCGCGTCGTAGCTCGTGCTCGCGCCCGGCGTGCGCCAGTCGAGGATCAGCCCGATCGCGACGACCAGCACGAGGCTGGCGGAGAAACCGGCCTGGTTGATGATCCCGTTGGCGCTGGCGAGCCGCTCGGCCGGGTTGGAGGTGCGGGCCAGGTCGAAGCCGATCATCGAGGCCGGGCCGCCGATGCCGATCACCTGGGTCAGGACCACGAGGAGCCAGAACGGCGCGCTGCCCGGCCAGGCCAGGACCGCGGTCCACGTGATGACCATCGCCCAGACGATGGCGAGGACCGCGGTGGAGCGGTGCCACGGGTGCCGGCCGATCAGCCAGCCGATGGTGGGGCCGCTGTACATCACGGCGACCACCACCAGGCTGAGCAGCAGGCTGGCGCGGCCGGCGCTGAGGTGCTCGCCGCGGACCAGGAAGGGGAAGCCCCAGAGCAGGGTCATCGCGGTCGCGCTGAACTGGGTGACGAAGTGCATCCAGAAGCCGAGCCGGGTGCCGGGGTGCTGCCAGCTCGCGCCCAGGCTCTCCCTGATCGCGGAGAAGGTGAGCCGCGGGCCGCGCACGACCCTGTCGTCGGGGGTGTCGTGGACGACGACGGCCACCGCGACCGTGACCACCACGCTGACCCCGGCAGCGACGAGGTAGGCGTCGGTCCAGCCGAGGTGGCCGAGCGCCCAG
This sequence comes from Nocardioides sp., assembly GCF_036274455.1. GTDB lineage: Bacteria > Actinomycetota > Actinomycetes > Propionibacteriales > Nocardioidaceae > Nocardioides. Next base: position 16,127 of record NZ_DASUFR010000159.1, read on the forward strand.
GTCATCGGCGCGGCCGCGGCGATGGCGCCGAGCTGGCCCAGGGTGCCCGACAGGGCGGTGACGAACGGGATGCGGCGGCCGCGGAACCAGCTCGCGACCAGCCGGAGCAGGCAGATCCAGGTCATGGCGTCGCCCATGCCGACGAAGAACCGTGCGAGCAGCGCGGCGCCGTAGGAGTCGGCCAGGGCGAAGCCGGACTGCGCGAGCGTGAGGACGATGGCGCCGGTCAGGATCACCGTGCGCGGCCCGAAGCGGTCCACGAGCAGCCCGACGGGGATCTGCATGCCGGCGTATACCAGGAGCTGCAGCGTGGTGAAGGTCGCGAGCTGAGCGGCGCTGATGTGGAACCGGTCCGCCGCGGCCAGCCCGGCCACGGCCAGGCTCGAGCGGTGGAAGATCGCGAGGAGGTAGGCCATCAGGGCGACGCCCCACACGGTCCAGGCCCGGCTCACTCCCACATCACTCGAGACAGGCTAGGGCGCTCACGTGGAGTGGCCCCAATGTGCCATGGCGCAACCGAACCGAGAGCCCCTATGGTCCGGTCAAAGGGACGTAGACACCTCGCCGTGCGTTTGGGGGATCGCCGCGGCGGGGTGTCTCGCCGTCTCGCGGCTCGTGCTGCCGGACCGGCCTCACCGAACGGGCCGACGAGGACCGGCCCTCGGCAGCCCGGGGGATCAGCGACTGCCCGAGAACTAAGCAGCCGGGTCCGCGACAGGGCCCGCTGCGCGAGCCCTCCCTCACCCGAAAGGATATCTCCGGCATGAGGGGTGTCATCCCCCATCTACGGGAGGATTCGCGACAGAACCAGACCTCGGGGAGGTGTTCGGGCCCGGCTACTTCGTGGCTTCCATCATCTGCCGCAGCTCCTTCTTGAGCTCGCTGATCTCGTCGCGCAGCCGCGCGGCGACTTCGAACTGGAGCTCCGCAGCAGCGGCCTTCATCTGGTCGGTGAGGTCCTGGATCAGCTGCGCGAGGTCGGCCGAGGGCAGCCCGGCCAGGTCGGCGGCGTGCTTGCCCGCGTCGGACTCACGCAGCCGCGGCACCGGCTGGCCCTGCTTGGCCTTGACGCCACCCGCCCGGCCCTTGGCCTCGGTGCCGGCCCAGGTCTGGAGCAGGGCCTGGGTGGACTCGTCCTCGCGGGCGAGCATCTCGGTGATGTCGGCGATCTTCTTGCGCAAGGGGGTCGGGTCGATGCCGTTGGCCTTGTTGAACGCGATCTGCTTGTCGCGACGCCGGTTGGTCTCGTCGATCGCCGCCTCCATCGAGGGCGTGACCGAGTCGGCATACATGTGCACCTCGCCGGAGACGTTGCGGGCCGCGCGTCCGATCGTCTGGATCAGCGACTTGTCCGAGCGCAGGAACCCCTCCTTGTCGGCGTCGAGGATCGACACCAGCGAGACCTCGGGCAGGTCGAGCCCCTCGCGCAGGAGGTTGATGCCGACCAGGACGTCGTACTCCCCCAGCCGCAGGTCGCGCAGCAGCTCGATCCGCTTGAGCGTGTCGACCTCGGAGTGGAGGTAGCGGGTGCGGATGCCGGCGTCGAGGAGGTAGTCGGTGAGGTCCTCGGACATCTTCTTGGTCAGGGTCGTGACCAGGACCCGCTCGTTCTTGGCCGTCCGCTCGTTGATCTGGTGGATCAGGTCGTCGATCTGGCCCTTGGTCGGCTTGACCACCACCTGCGGGTCGACCAGACCGGTGGGCCGGATGATCTGCTCGACGACGGCGGGCGGCGTGGAGCCGCCGACCTTGTCGAGCTCGTAGTTGCCGGGGGTCGCAGAGAGGTAGATGGTCTGGCCGATCCGCTCGAGGAACTCCTCCCAGCGCAGCGGCCGGTTGTCCATCGCGCTGGGCAGGCGGAAGCCGTGCTCGACGAGGTTGCGCTTGCGGGACATGTCGCCTTCGTACATGCCGCCGATCTGCGGCACCGCGACGTGCGACTCGTCGATGACGAGGACGAAGTCCTCGGGGAAGTAGTCGAGCAGGCAGTTGGGCGCCGAGCCGCGGGTGCGGCCGTCGATGTGCATCGAGTAGTTCTCGATGCCCGAGCACGAGCCGACCTGGCGCATCATCTCGATGTCGTACGTCGTGCGCATCCGCAGCCGCTGTGCCTCGAGCATCTTGCCCTGCTTCTCGAAGAACCGGAGCTGGTCCTCGAGCTCGAGCTCGATGCCGCGGATCGCCCGCTCCATGCGCTCGGGACCGGCGACGTAGTGGGTCGCCGGGAAGATGTGCAGCTCCTCGTCCTCCGTCAGCACCTCGCCGGTGACGGCGTGCAGCGTCATCAGCCGCTCGATCTCGTCGCCGAAGAACTCGATGCGGACCGCGTGCTCCTCGTAGACCGGGAACACCTCGAGGGTGTCGCCGCGCACGCGGAAGGTGCCGCGGGTGAAGGTCATGTCGTTGCGGGTGTACTGGATCTCGACGAGCCGCCGCAGGATCGAGTCGCGGTCGTGCTCCTCCCCCACCCGCAGCCGGATCATCCGGTCGACGTACTCCTGCGGGGTGCCGAGGCCGTAGATGCACGACACCGTCGACACCACGATCACGTCGCGTCGGGTCAGCAGCGAGTTGGTCGCCGAGTGGCGCAGCCGCTCGACCTCCTCGTTGATCGAGGAGTCCTTCTCGATGTAGGTGTCCGTCTGCGGGACGTAGGCCTCGGGCTGGTAGTAGTCGTAGTAGGAGACGAAGTACTCGATCGCGTTGTTGGGCATCAGCTGCCGCAGCTCGTTGGCGAACTGCGCGGCGAGCGTCTTGTTGGGCTGCATCACCAGCGTCGGCCGCTGCAGCCGCTCGACCGCCCACGCGACGCTCGCGGTCTTGCCGGTGCCGGTGGCCCCGAGCAGGACGACGTCCTGCTCCCCCCGGTTGACCCGCTCGGCGAGCTCCTTGATCGCCGTCGGCTGGTCGCCCGAGGGTTCGAACTCGCTGATGACCTGGAATCGCCCCTGGGTCGGCCGGATGTCGGTG
>NZ_DASUFR010000160.1:0-43688 GCF_036274455.1 Nocardioides sp.
GCCAGCTCGCGGCGATGGGCCGGGTCGGCCACGTCGCCCGCGATGGCCGGGTGCGGGCCTCCCGGCAGCTGCCGCACCGCCTCGGCCAGGGTCGCCTCGTGCCGCGCGTCCAGGACCAGGGCCCAGCCCCGGCCCGCCAGCTCCTGAGCCAGCGCACGGCCGAGCCCCTGCGAGGCGCCGGTGATCACAGCCACTGAAGTAGTCATGCCTCCCAGCATGAAACTTCAAGTTAGGTTGAGTTCAAGGGCTCAACCACGTTGAGTCGGGAGTTCCGCCGGTCGAGTCGGGAGTTCCGCCGGTCGAGTCGGGAGTTCCGTCGCGGCAGAAGTCCGGACTCGACCGGCAGAAGTCCGGACTCGACCGGCAGATGTCCGGAGTCGACCGGCAGAAGTCCGGAGTCGACCGGCGGAAGTCCGGAATCAACGGGCCAGGGCCAGCTTCCGGCTGTCCAGGATCTCGTCCGCAAGGCCGTAGTCGACGGCCTCCTGCGCGGAGAGCACCAGGTCCCGGTCGGTGTCCTCTCGTATCTGCTCCACGGTGCGACCGGTGTGCCGGGACAGGATCTCCTCCATCTGGCCGCGCAGCCGGACGATCTCCTTGGCGTGCAGCTCGAGGTCCGGGAGAGTGCCCTGTCCCCCACCCGACGGCTGGTGCAGCACCATCCGCGAGTGCGGCAGCACCGTCCGCCGGCCGGGGTCCCCGGCAGCCAGGAGTACGGCGGCCGAGGAGCCGGCCTGTCCGATCGCGGTGGTGCCGACCGGCGAGCTGATGAACTGCATCGTGTCATAGATCGCCAGCATCGCCGTCACCGAGCCGCCCGGGGAGTTGAGGTAGAGGTCGATCGGGACCTCGGGACGGTCCGACTCCAGGTGGATGAGCTGGGCGATGACGACGTTGGCGACACCGTCGTCGATCTCGGTGCCGATATAGACGATGCGGTCGGTGAGCAGGCGGCTGTAGATGTCGACGGCTCGTTCGCCGCCGCGCACGGTCTTCTCGACGACGCTGGGGATCGTGTAGCTGCTCATCACGCCGCTCCGAACGCGGCGCTGGGCACGCGGTAGGGCGTCACCGACGCCACGTCGGCGAGCACCTGGTCGACGAAGCCGTAGTCACGTGCCTCCTCGGCGGTGAACCACCTGTCCCGCCGCGAATCCTGCTCGATCTTCTCCAGGGGCTGGCCGGTGTGCTCCGAGATCAGCCCGAGCACCACGCCCTTGGTGTGCTCGAGGTTCTCGGCCTGGATCTCGATGTCGATCGCAGTGCCGCCGATGCCCGCCGAGCCCTGGTGCATCAGGATCCGGCTGTGCGGGAGCGCGTAGCGCTTGCCCGGCGTACCGGCCGACAGCAGGAACTGCCCCATGCTCGCCGCGAGCCCCATGGCCAGGGTCGCGACGTCGTTGGGGATCAGCCGCATGGTGTCGTAGATGGCGAGGCCGGCCGAGACCGAGCCGCCCGGTGAGTTGATGTAGAGCGCGATGTCGCGCCGCGGGTCCTCGGCGGAGAGCAGGAGCAGCTCGGCACAGAGCTTGTTGGCGATGTCGTCGTCGACCTCCTGGCCGAGGACGATGATCCGCTGGTGCAGCAGCCGGTCGGCGGCGGAGAGGCCGGCCAGGTTGGGGCCGGATTGCATGGTCTGGGTCATGCTCCGAGCCTGCGCGGCCCGGCGGCCCGGTTCCAGCGAATCCGCTGAGGGCGGTTCTGCCCTGGGCAGAGGACGAGGCTCAGGGGGTGCGGGTGAGCACCGAGCCGATCTCCGCCGCGGCCTCGGACAGCACCTGGGCCGCCTTCTCGACGACGTCGTCGGTCATCCGGTTGGTGGGTCCGGACATCGAGATGGCCATCGGCTGCGGCGCGTCGGGAACGGCCACGGCGACACACCGCACGCCGACCTCCTGCTCGCCCTCGTCGAGCGCGTAGCCGACGGTGCGGACCTGCTCCATGGCGGCCAGGAACTCCTCCGGGCTGCCGATGGTGGTCGGGGTGTAGCGCGGCATCCCGGTGCGCCCGAGGAGCGAGACGACCTCGTCGTCGGGGAAGCGCGCGAGGATCGCCTTGCCGACCGCGGTGGCATGGGGCCGGGTGCGGCGCCCGACCTCGGTGAACATCCGCATGAAGTTCTCCGACGGCTGGACCTGGGCGACGTAGACGATCTCGTCGCCGTCGAGGGTGGCCAGGTTGACCGACTCCCCCAGCTTGTCCACGGCTGCGGTCATCGCCGGCCGCGTCCAGGCGCCGACCCTCTTGGCGGCAGTGTCGGAGAGGCGCATCAGCCGCGGGCCGAGGGAGTACTGGCGGGAGGCCTCCTGGCGGACGTAGCCGAGGTCGACCAGGGTCCGGACCAGCCGGTGGATGGTGGCGAGCGGCAGGCCGGACCTCTCCGCCAGCTGCGAGAGGCCGATGATGCCGCCGGCGTCGGCCATCGCCTCGAGGATCGCGAAGGCGCGGTCGAGGGACTGCACTCCACCGGAGCTGCGGCTGACGGTCGGCTCCGTGGCTTCCGCGGTCATCGATCTCCTCATGGTGAAAGTTTGTTCCGTATGCCGGAAGTCTACGGTGCCAGCTGAGGGATCAGCGGCATTTCGCCCGCGAACACCTGCACCAGGGCGGCGGCCACGCTCACCGCGATCACGGCGGGCTCCTTGCCGGCCAGCCCGGGCAGGCCGATCGGGGTGGTGACCCGGGCGATCGCGTCGTCGTCGTGGCCGTCGGCGACGAGGTGCGAGCGGAACCGGCTCCACTTGGCGCTCGACCCGATCAGCCCGATCGAGCCGAGGTGGGAGGCCCGCAGCGCAGCGTCGACCAGCGCGAGGTCCTCGGCGTGGTCGTGCGTCATCACCAGGACGTGCGTGCCCGGTGGGAGCTCGGCGAGCACCAGCTCCGGGAGCACGGGGACGTGGTGCCGGTGCACCCGGGCCACGGCATCGGCCAGGACCTCGAGCGCCTTGTCGGTGAGCTGCTCGGGCCGGGAGTCGACCACGTGCAGGTCGACGTCGTGGCGGGCCAGGATCCGGGCCAGCTCGATGCCGACGTGGCCCATCCCGAAGATCGCCACCGCGGGCAGCACCGCCAGCGGCTCGAGCAGGACGGTGACCTCGCCCCCGCAGCACTGGACGCCGTGCTGCAGCCGCGCCTTGTCGGTGAGGTGGGAGGTGAACAGCTCCGGACCCGCGGCCGGGTCGGCCAGCAGCCCGCGGGCGCGCTCGACGGCCACCGCCTCCAGGTTGCCGCCGCCGACCGAGCCCCAGGTCTCCCCCGCCGACACCACCATCTTGGCGCCGGCATCGCGGGGCGCGTGGCCCCGGACCGCGGCCACGGTGACCAGCACGCCGGCCTCGCGCCGCGAGCGCAGCGCCTCGACGGCCTTCAACCACTCCATCGCTGCCTACGCCTCGGTGAGGTGCGGAACGGCGGTCCGCTCGACCTCGGAGGCCGGCCGGCGGGCGGGAGCGCTGGGGTCGGAGCGGTCCGGTGCGTGTCCGTCCTTGCCCTCGACCACGTGGCCCTCGTCGTGACCGCGGCGCGCCTCGGTCAGCGCCCACCACACCGCCTCCGGCGTGGCCGGCGACGCGAGGTCGACGCTCGTGCCCGGCGGGCCGAAGGCGGCCGCGGCCTCGCGCAGCGCCTCGCGCACCGAGAAGGCCAGCATCAGCGGCGGCTCGCCGACGGCCTTGGAGCCGTAGACGGCACCCTCCTCGTGCGCCCGCTCGAGCAGCGTGACCCTGAAGTCGGGCGGCATCTCCGAGAAGCTGGGCAGCTTGTAGGTGCTCGCCGACTGGGTGGACAGCCGGCCGCGGTGCGGCCCGTCGCTCTCGTCCCAACGCAGGTCCTCCAGGGTCAGCCAGCCGGCGCCCTGGACGAAGCCGCCCTCGATCTGGCCGATGTCGATCAGCGGCGACAGGCTGTCGCCCACGTCGTGCACGATGTCGACGCGCCGGGTGGTGTAGGCGCCGGTGAACCCGTCCACCTCGACCTCGGTGGCCGCCGCGCCGTAGGCGAAGTACTTGAACGGCGACCCCTGCATGACGCTGGAGTCCCAGTGCAGCCCCTCGGTGCGGTAGTAGCCGGCGGCGAACAGCTGCACCCGCTGGAAGTACGCCGTCCGCACGACCTCCTCCCAGGTCAGCGACAACCCGGAGCGGCCCAGCCCGGTCACCTCGCCGTCGACGAACCGCACGTCCTCCGCCGGGACGCCGAGCCCGCCGGACGCCACCTGCTCGAGGCGGCGCCGGATCTGCTCGCACGCGTTCTTGACCGCGCCGCCGTTGAGGTCGGCGCCGGACGAGGCCGCGGTGGCCGAGGTGTTAGGCACCTTGTCGGTGCGGGTCGGCGCCAGCCGCACCCTGGACAGCGGCACGCCCAGCGTGGTCGCCGCGACCTGGAGCATCTTGGTGTGCAGCCCCTGGCCCATCTCGGTGCCGCCGTGGTTGATCAGGACCGAGCCGTCCTTGTAGACGTGCACCAGCGCGCCGGCCTGGTTGAACGCGGTCAGGTTGAACGAGATGCCGAACTTGACCGGGGTGATCGCCAGGGCCCGCTTCACGTGCTCGTGCTCGGCGTTGAACCGTCCCACCTCCTCGCGTCGGGCCTCGAAGTCCGAGGACTCGATGACCTGGTCGAAGACCGCGTTGACCCGCTCCGGGTGCCGCACCGGCTGGCCGTAGGGCGTGGTCTGCGGCGTCGCGACGCCGCTCCGGTAGAAGTTGCGCCGGCGCAGCTCCACCGGGTCGATACCCAGCAGTGGCGCGCAGCGGCCGAGGATGTCCTCGATCACCATCATCCCCTGGGGGCCGCCGAAGCCCCGGAACGCCGTCTGCGAGGTCTTGTTGCTCCTCGCGATCCGGCCGCTGACCCGGATGTTGGGGATCCAGTAGGCGTTGTCGATGTGGCACAGGGCGCGGGCGAGCACCGGCTCGGAGAGGTCGAGGCTCCAGCCGCCGTCCGCAGTCACCGTCGCCTCGAGCGCCTGGATCACGCCGTCGTCGTCGAAGCCCACCCGCCAGTCGGCGTGGAAGCCGTGCCGCTTGCCGGTCATCGTGAGGTCCTGGGTCCGGTTCAGCCGGAGCCGGACCGGACGCCCGGTCAGGGTGCTGCCGAGGGCCGCGATCGCGGCGAAGCCGTGCGGCTGCATCTCCTTGCCGCCGAAGCCGCCGCCCATCCGCAGGCACTGCACGGTCACCTCGTGGCTGTGCAGCCCGAGCACGTGCGCCACGATCTCCTGGGTCTCCGAGGGGTGCTGGGTGCTGGACTGCACGAAGACCTGGCCGTTCTCGTCGACGTCGGAGAGGGCGCAGTGGGTCTCGAGGTAGAAGTGCTCCTGCCCCGCGAACTCGAGCTCGCCGCTGAAGACGTGGGGAGCGGCCTGGATGCCGCCGGCCACGTCGCCGCGCTCCACCGTGGGCTGGGCGCCCTGGAACGCGTGCGCCGCGATCGCCTCCTTGACGTTGACCAGCGCGGGCAGCGGCTCGAGCTCCAGCCGGACGGCGGCGGCACCGAGCCGGGCCGCCTCGAGGGTCTCTGCCAGCACCCAGCACACCGCGTGGCCGTGGAAGCACACCTCGTCGGGGAACAGCGGCTCGTCGTGCTTGACGCCCGCGTCGTTGACGCCGGGCACGTCCGCGGCGGTCAGCACGCGGACCACGCCCGGCACGTCGTACGCCGGCGTCACGTCGAGCACGGTGATCCGCGCCCGGGCCACGGTGGCCTGCACCGGCCAGGCGTGCAGGCAGTCCTTGGTGCGGGCGACGAGGTCGTCGGTGTAGAGCGCCTTGCCGGTCACGTGCAGGGCCGCGGCCTCGTGCGGGATCGCACTGCCGACGACCATCGTGGCCGGGTCGACGTCTGGTCGCTGCGAGAGGTGGCTCATGCCGGGGCTCCTTCCGGGTCGCCCGCCTGGGGGTGCTGTGCGTGCAGCTTGAGGAGCGACTGCCCGAGCATCGCAGCGCGGTAGGCCGAGCTCGCCCGGTGGTCGTCGATGGGAGTCCCTTCGGCGGCCAGGACCTCGGCCGCCCGCCGGACCGTCTCGTCGGTCCAGGGCTCGCCGACTAGCGCCGCCTCGGTGTCCCGGGCGCGGATCGGCGTGGCCGCCACGCCGCCGAGTCCGATCGCCGCGCGCGTGACGACTCCCCCGTCCAGGTCCAGGGCGAACGCGACCGCGACACTGGAGATGTCGTCGAAGCGCCGCTTGGCGATCTTGTGGAAGCCGGTCAGCGCCGCGAGCGGGCGCGGGACCACGACCTCCTTGATCAGCTCGTCGGCGGCACGGACGCTCTGCCGGTAGCCGGTGAAGTAGTCGGCGAGCGGCACGACCCGCTCCCCCCGCACCGAGGCCAGCACCAGCTGTGCCTCGAGCGCGAGCAGGGCCGGCGGGCTGTCACCGATGGGCGACGCGGTGCCGAGGTTGCCGCCCAGCGTCGCCCCGTTGCGGATCAGCCGCGAGGCGAACTGCGGGAACAGCTCGGCCAGCAGCGGCACCCCGCCATCCGATGAGGCGTCCAGCCGCCGCTCGATCTCGGTCAGCGTGAGCGCCGCGCCCAGCCTGATCTCGTCGGCGTCCATGCTGAACCCCCGCAGCTCCGGGATCCGGTCGACGGCGAGCACCAGCTCGGCCCGCACGCCGCGCAGGTTGACCTCGACGCCCCAGTCGGTCGACCCGGCGACCAGCAGTGCATCCGGCCGGTCCGCCAGCAGCCGGACGGTCTCGGCCAGGTCGGCCGGCCGGACCAGCTCCGCGCCCTCGGCGGCCATCCGGACCGGGCGCACGGGCGGCGGGGCCTGGGTGCGTCGGGCGGCGAGCTCGTCGCCGGTCTCCGGCTCGCCCAGGGCGTAGGCCGCGTCCTTGATCGGCCGGTAGCCCGTGCACCGGCACAGGTTGCCGCTCAGGGCATGCAGGTCGAACCCGTTCGGGCCGTGCTCGGCGTCGTCGTGCCCGTTGGAGCGGGAGCGGCCGGCCCGGTAGTACTCCGCGGCCATGCTGCAGACGAAGCCGGGGGTGCAGTAGCCGCACTGCGACCCGCCCCGGACCGCCATCTCCTGCTGGACCGGGTGGAGGGAGGTGGGCGTGCCCAGCCCCTCGGCGGTGAGCACCTCCTGTCCCTCGAGGAGCCCGGCGGGGATCAGGCAGGCGTTGACCGAGACCCACTCCGTGCTGCCGTCGCCCGTGGTCGACTCCCTGGCGACCAGGATGGCGCAGGCGCCGCACTCACCCTCGGCGCAGCCCTCCTTGGCGCCGGTCAGCCCCCGGTCCCGCAGCCAGTCCAGCGCCGAGGTGTACGGCGGGACGCCGCCCAGCGAGGCCGGCTGCCGGTTGACCGTCGCTCCCGGTGTCGTCACCGATGCGTTCACGGGTGGCTCCTCTCGTAGAGATGCATGTGCCGGTTCACGTCCTTGTAGAGCAGGTAGCGGAACCGCCCGGGACCGCCGGCGTAGCAGGCCTGCGGGCAGAACGCGCGGAGCCAGAGGAAGTCGCCCTCCTGGACCTCTACCCAGTCCTCGTTGAGGAGGTACATCGCCTTGCCCTCGAGGATGTAGATGCCGTGCTCCATCACGTGCGTCTCCGGGAAGGGGATGGCGCCGCCGGGAAGGAAGTTGACGATGTTGACGTGCATGTCGTGGCGGAGGTCGGCCTGGTCGACGAACCGGGTCGTGGTCCAGGCGCCGTCGGTGCCGGGCATCTCCAGCGGCTCCACGTCCCGCTCGTTGACCACGAAGGCGTCGGGGGCGTCGATCCCGTCGACCCACTCGTAGGCCTTGCGCAGCCAGTGGAACCGCACCGGCCCCGACCCGGTTTGGTGCGCGGCCCACTGGGCGCCGGGAGGCAGGTAGGCGTAGCCACCGGCCTCGAGCACGTGCTCGACGCCCTCGAGCACGAGCCGCAGTGCGCCGTCCAGCACGAAGAGCACCGCCTCGGCGCCGGGGTCGGTCTCGGGCCGGCTGCTCCCGCCACCCTCGGAGACCTCGACGAGGTACTGGCTGAACGTCTCGGCGAAGCCGGTCAGGGGCCGGGCCAGTACCCACAGCCGGGTGTCGTCCCAGAACGGCAGGTGGCTGGCCACGATGTCGGTCAGGCAACCACGCGGGATGACGACGTAGGCCTCGTTGAAGCGGGACCGGTCGGTTGTCAGCCGGGTCTGGGGCGGCAGGCCGGCCGCCGGGGCGTAGTAGGTGGTCGGGCCGGTCATCAGCGTTGTCCTCTCAGCAGGAAGCGGCCGTGGGGCGGGCGGTCAGGGGCGACGAGCGACCCACGCAGCCAGGTGCGGCGTACGACGCCTGCGAGCCGGCGGCCCGCGTAGGCCGAGACCGGGTTCTTGTGCGCCACGGCGGCGAGGTCGAGGGTCATCGCTGCCCCAGCTCCTCGCGCGCGATCCGCGCGCCGATCCGCTCCAGCAGGAGGCCCGGCTTCTCGAAGGCCTCACCCGGGTAGGACGCCTCGTCCTCCAGCGCGTGGACCGAGCCGATCCCGGCACCGGCCAGCGCCTGCTCGTCGAGCAGGCAGCGGCCGGCCACCGCGACCACCGCGACGCCGGCCCGCCGGGCCGCGGCGGCCACGCCCGCGGGCGCCTTGCCGCGCAGGGTCTGGTCGTCGAGGGAGCCCTCGCCGGTGACCACCAGGTCGGCGCCGGCAAGGGCCTCCTCGAGCCCGGTCAGCTCCTGGACAACCTCGGCGCCGGTGCGCAGCCGGGCGCCCAGCACGGCGACCGCGCCGAACGCCAGCCCGCCGGCGGCCCCTGCTCCCGGCAGGTCGCGCTCGTCGGCGCCGGTGGTGGCGGCCACGAGGTCGGCCCAGTGCGACAGCGCCGCGTCCAGCTGCTCGACCAGGTCGGGCGCGGCGCCCTTCTGCGGGCCGTAGACGGCGGCCGCCCCGGCCGGACCGGACAGCGGGTTGTCGACGTCGCAGGCCACCGTGATCTCGGCCTCGGCGAGAGCGGGGTGCAGCCCCGAGGTGTCGAGGGCCCTGGCTCCCGCCAGGGCGAGCCCGCCGTCCTCGATCCGCTCTCCCTCTGGGCCCAGCACCCGGGCGCCGAGGGCCGTCACCAGCCCCGCGCCCCCGTCGGTCGACGCGCTGCCGCCGACGCCCAGCAGGATCTCGCGGCAGCCGGCGTCGAGCGCGGCGCCGATCACCTCGCCCACGCCGCGTGTGGTCGCGGTCGCCGGGGCCGGGACGCCGTCGGGCAGCCTGCCCAGACCGCAGATTTCGGCCATCTCGACAGCTGCGCGGTCGCCGAGGCGGGCGTACCAGGTGTCGCCGACGATCCCGGTCGGTCCCGACGCCCGGACCGGCACCCGCGCGTAGCCTGCGCCGACCGCTGCGTCGAGCAGCCCGTCGCCGCCGTCGGACACCGGGACCACCACGATCTCGGCGTTCGGCAGCGCGGCCCGGATCCCGGCGCTCAGGTGTGCCGCGACCTCCGCGGCCGTGAGCGTGCCCTTGAACTTGTCAGGGGCGAGCAGCACGCGGGACATGGCAGGTGACCGGGAGCATCAGTCGAGGTTCGCGTAGAGGGCGGTGGGGGCGTCCTCGCCCGACTCCGCCAGCTCCTCGAACTCGGTGATGTTGTCGATCTCCAAGCCCATCGAGACGTTGGTGACCCGCTCGAGGATCACCTCGACCACGACCGGCACCCGGTGCTCGACCAGCATCTTCTTCGCCTGCTCGAGTGCCGGCAGGATCTCCTCGGGGTCGAAGACGCGGATCGCCTTGCAGCCCAGGCCCTCGGCCACCTTGACGTGGTCGACGCCGTACCCGTTGATCTCGGGCGCGTTGATGTTGTCGAAGGACAGCTGCACGCAGTAGTCCATGTCGAAGCCGCGCTGGGCCTGCCGGATCAGCCCGAGGTAGGCGTTGTTCACCAGCACGTGGATGTAGGGGATGTTGAACTGCGCCCCGACCGCGAGCTCCTCGATCATGAACTGGAAGTCGTAGTCGCCGGACAGGGCCACCACGGTGCTGTCGGGGTCGGCGGTGGCGACCCCGAGCGCGGCCGGCACGGTCCACCCCAGCGGCCCGGCCTGACCGGCGTTGATCCACTGCCGCGGCCCGAAGACGTGCAGGAGCTGGGCGGCCTGGATCTGCGAGAGGCCGATCGTGGAGACGTAGCGGACGTCCTTGCCGAAGGCGCGGTTCATCTCCTGGTAGACGCGCTGCGGCTTGATCGGCACCGCGTCGAAGTTGGTACGCCGCCACATCGACTGCTTGCGCTCGAGGCACTCCGCCGCCCACGCGGAGCGGTCGGGGAGCGTCCCGGCGGCCTTGCGGTCGCGCGCCACCTCGACGAAGAGCTCGAGGGCCGCCCGCGCGTCGGACACGATCCCGTAGTCGGGCGCGAACACCCGCCCGATCTGGGTCGGCTCGATGTCGACGTGCACGAAGGTGCGGCCGCGAGTGTAGGTGTCCACGCCACCGGTGTGCCGGTTGGCCCACCGGTTGCCGATGCCGAGCACGAAGTCGGCGGCCAGCATCGTCGCGTTGCCGTAGCGGTGCGAGGTCTGCAGCCCGACCATGCCGGCGTTCAGCTCGTGGTCGTCGGGGATGGTGCCCCAGCCCATCAGGGTCGGCACCACCGGCACCCCGGTCAGCTCGGCGAGCTCGACCAGCAGGTCCGCGGCGTCGGCGTTGACCACGCCGCCGCCGGACACCAGCAGCGGGCGCTCCGCGGCGACCAGCATGTCGACCGCCTTCTCGACCTGGGCCCTGGTCGCGGCCGGCTTGTAGGCCGGCAGCGGAGCGTAGGTCTCGACGTCGAAGTCGATCTCCGCCAGCTGCACGTCGATCGGCAGGTCGATGAGCACCGGCCCGGGCCGCCCCGAGCGCATCAGGTGGAAGGCCTGCTGGAAGGTGCCGGGCACCTGGGCCGGCTCCAGCACGGTGACCGCCATCTTGGTCAGCGGCGCGGCGATGCTGGCGATGTCGACGGCCTGGAAGTCCTCCTTGTGCAGCTTCGCGACCGGCGCCTGCCCGGTGATGCACAGGATCGGGATCGAGTCGGCGCTCGCGGAGTAGAGGCCGGTGATCATGTCGGTGCCGGCCGGCCCGCTGGTCCCGACGCAGACGCCGATGTTGCCGGCCCGCGCGCGGGTGTAGCCCTCTGCCATGTGCGATGCGCCCTCGACGTGGCGCGCCAGCGTGTGGTGGAGGCCGCCGCTGGTCTTCATCGCCTTGTAGAAGGGGTTGATCGCGGCTCCGGGCAGCCCGAAGACGTTGGTCACGCCCTCCAGCTTCAGGATCTCCACGGCGGCCTGGGCCGCAGTCATGCGTGTCATGTCGGTGCTCCTCGTCGTCTGCTGTGGTCTGCTCGTCAGCCGCGGCCGGAGAGCCGCTCGACTCCCCGCAGCAGTGCCGAGTGGTCGAGGCCGCCGTCGCCGTTCGCCCGGGCGGAGGCCATCAGCTGGGCCGCGACCGCGCCCAGGGGGATCACGACGCCGGCCTCGCGGGCGGCGGCGGTGACGATGCCCATGTCCTTGTGGTGCAGGTCGATGCGGAAGCCCGGGTCGAAGGAGCGGTTGAGCATGTTCGACCGCTTCTGGTCGAGCACCTTCGAGCCGGCCAGCCCACCGCCGAGCACCTCGAGCGCGGCCTCGGTGTCGACGCCGTACGCCTCCAGGAACACCAGCGCCTCGGCCAGCACCTCGATGTTGACCGCGACGATCAGCTGGTTGGCGGCCTTCACGGTCTGGCCGGCCCCGCTCGGGCCGACGTGCACGATCGTCCTGCCGACGGCGTCGAGGATCGGCCGCGCCTCGGCGAAGTCCTCGGCCGCACCGCCGACCATGATCGAGAGGACGGCGTCGATCGCGCCCTTCTCGCCGCCCGAGACGGGCGCGTCGAGCATCCGGAACCCCTTCGCCCGCGCCTGCTCGGCGAGGCTCGCGGTGACGTCGGGCCGGATGCTGGAGAAGTCGATGATCAGGGTGCCGGGCTCGGCGTTGCCGAACACGCCGCCCTCACCGGCCAGCACCTGCTCGACGTCCGGCGAGTCGGGGACCATCACCGCGACCACGTCGGCTCCCTTGACCGCCTCCGCGATCGAGGACGCGGCCCGGCCGCCGGCGTCGACGAGCGGCTGGAGCCGCTCGGGCGACAGGTTGACCCCGCAGACGTCGAACCCGGCCTTCTGGAGGTGGACGGACATCGGCTGGCCCATGATGCCGAGGCCGATGAAGGCGATCGTGGTCATCGGTTCTGCTCCCTTGCTGGTGCGGCGCGGCGCGCCCTGGGCAGCCAGGCGAGGCTGGCCGCGGTGTCGGTGGTGGGCTTGTACTCGAGGCCGACCCACCCGTCGTAGCCCCGGGCGGCGAGCGCTCCGAGCAGGTCGTCGATCGCGAGCTCGCCGGAGCCCGGCTCGCCCCGGCCCGGGAAGTCGGCGACCTGGACGTGGGCGACGAGGTCCCCGTAGGCCTCGATGGCGGCAGCTAGGTCGTCGCCGTTGTTGGCGAGGTGGAACAGGTCGCACAGGAAGCCGATGGACGACGCCCCGTCGGCCCGGACCGCGGTCACCACGCCGACCGCGTCGGCGGCGGTCCGCAGCGGGTAGGGCTTGGGCCCGCTGACCGGCTCGACCAGGACGGTCGCCCCGATCCTCGCCGCGGCGTCGGCCGCGGCCCGCAGCTGCTCGCGGGCCAGCTCGTCCTGCTGCTCCGGGGCCACACCGTCGACGCGGTTGCCGTAGAGCGCGTTGAAGGCGCGCACGCCGAGCTGGTCGCCGATGCCGACCGCGACGTCGATGTTGTCGCGGAACTGCTGGGCCCGGTCCGGGATCGACAGCACCCCGCAGTCCGGTCCGGCCAGGTCACCGGCGAAGAAGTTCAGGCCGACCAGCGACACCCCGGCGTCGCGCACCGCGGCCACGAACGCCGCGACGTCGGCGTCGGCGGGCACCGGCTGGTCCGGCCACGGCCACCAGAACTCGATCGCGTCGAAGCCGGCGTCCTTCGCCGCCTGCGGCCGCTCCAGCAACGGCTGCTCGGTGAACAGCATCGAGCAGTTCGCCAGGTACGGCAGCCCGTGGTCGGTCATCTCCATCACTTCCGTATCGCGGAAAATATTTTCCATTGGACGAGAGACTACGCGTCGCCGGCGCGGCTCGTCAACCGTTGCCGAGCAGCGCGCGCTGGCGTCGTACGACCTCGGCGGCGAGCGCCTGCTCGTGAGCGGTCACGAGCCGGTCGCGCTCCACGACCGGGCGCCCGGCGACCAGCAGCAGCTCGAGGGGCGGCCGGGTGCCGAGGACCAGCGCGGCCACCGGGTCGACGATGTCGGCGTGCGGCAGCGTGTCGAGCCGCCAGACGGCCACGTCGGCCTCCTTGCCGGGCTCCAGCGAACCGATCCGGTCGTCCCAGCCGAGCACCCGGGCGCCGCCGATGGTGGCGGTCTCCAGCGCGTCCCGGACGGTGAGCGCCTCGGGTCCGCCCCTGGCCCGGGCGAGCAGCAGCGCCTGCCGGGCCTCCTCGACCAGCGAGCCGGCCTCGTTGCTCGCCGCGCCGTCGACGCCGAGCCCCACGGGGACGCCCGCGTCGCGGAGGTCTCGGGTGCGGCAGATGCCGGCTCCCAGCCGGGCGTTCGACGACGGGCAATGGGCGACACCGGTCCCGGAGGCCGCGAGCTCGCGGATCCCGGTGTCGTCGAAGTGGATCCCGTGGGCGAACCAGACGTCGTCGCCGAGCCAGCCCAGCTTCTGGAGGTGGTCGACCGGCGAGCACCCGAAGTGCTCGCGGCAGTAGTCGTCCTCGTCGCGCGTCTCGGCCAGGTGCGTGTGCAGCCGGACCCCGGCCCCGCGGGCGAGCCTGGCCGACTCCACGAGCAGGTCGGCGGAGACCGAGAAGGGCGAGCAGGGTGCCAGCCCGATCCGGACCCGCGACCGCGGCCCCGGGTCGTGGTGCGCATCGACGGCCGCCGCACTCGCGGCCAGGATCGTGTCGATGTCCTCGACGACCTCGTCGGGAGGCAGGCCGCCCCGGGACCGGCCGAGGTCCATCGAGCCGCGCGTGGCCAGGAACCTCAGTCCGATCCGGTCGGCGGCGTCGATGGTGGCCCCGAGGACGTCGCCACCGCCGCTCGGGAAGACGTAGTGGTGGTCCATCGTCGTCGTGCAGCCCGTGCGAGCCAGCCAACCGAGACCCGCCGCCGCGGCCGCGCCGGTGACGCCCTCGTCGATGCGCGCCCAGACCGGGTAGAGGCGGGTCAGCCAGCCGAACAGCCCGTCGTCGACGCACAGCCCGCGGGTCGCCCACTGGTAGAGGTGGTGGTGGGTGTTGACCAGGCCGGGGGTCACCAGGCAGCCGCGGGCATCCACCCGGTCGACGGGCGTGGCCGGATCGAGGGCAGGGGCCGGACCCGGGCCCACCGCCTCGACCAGGCCGTCGCGCACCACGAGGTGGCCCGGAGCGTGCTCCGCGCGTACGCCGTCCATGGTGGCCACCACGCCGCCCTCGATCACCGTCACCGGGGTGGTCATGCCGGTCAGCTCCCCCGGTAGGTCGAGTAGGCGAACGGGCCCAGCAGGAGCGGGACGTGGTGGTGGGCCGCCTGGTCGACGACCTCGAAGCAGACGTCCACCATCGGGTAGAACGCCGGCGTCCCGGTGCGGGCGAACCAGTCCCCCGTCGCGAACCGCAGCCGGTAGGTCCCGGCGGCCAGCTCGAGTCCGTCGGTCAGCTCGGGGCACCGGCCGTCGGCGTTGGTCGTGCCCTCCCTGAGTGGTACGGACCCGCCGCCGTCCAGGCGCTCCAGCCTCAGGGCCATGCCCTGGGCCGGAGTGCCGTGGACGGCGTCGAGCACGTGGGTCGAGACCGTCACTCCGCGACCCCTCAGTAGACCCGCTGGAGGCTGGCTGCGCGCTGCGAGCCCATCGGGGCCGTGTCTGCGACCACGTCGGCCAACCGGTGGTTGGCGATCTTGGCGATCTCCAGCAGCGCCGCGGCGTGCTCCTGGGTCGGCGAGTTGTCCAGCCGGTTCCAGGCCTGCTCGAGCACCTGCTCGGCGCTGAGCTCGCGGACCGCGATGATCAGCGGGAAGCCGAACTTCTCCTCGTATGCCCGGGTGACCTCGTTGAACGCCTCCTGGTGCTCCTCGCCGAGGAAGGTCAGCCCGGCGCTCGCCTGGTCGATCACCGAGTTCTCGCCCAGGTCGCCGGCCCGCAGCTCCTCGCCCGCGAGGGCGG
Organism: Nocardioides sp.; assembly: GCF_036274455.1. Classification (GTDB taxonomy): domain Bacteria; phylum Actinomycetota; class Actinomycetes; order Propionibacteriales; family Nocardioidaceae; genus Nocardioides. The sequence continues at coordinate 15,156 of NZ_DASUFR010000160.1, forward strand.
GATAGCTGTGCATCAGAGCGTCCTGCTGCGCGGCCGGCAGCGAGAACAGCTCGTCCTGCAGCGTTGCCCGCAGGGCGTTGGCGTCGGCGAACGGACGCCGGTCCGCGGCGGCGCCGGCGACGGCCGACGTTCCCTGGAACGCCGGGGCGACGGTGGCGATGAACTCCTCGCGGGTCATCGTGTTGAGCACGGTGATGTTGATCAGCTCGTGATCGGGCTTGCCGGTGTCGTCGGAGCCGCCCCAGTAGTTCAGGAACAGGTTGAGCAGGATCGCCGTCACGCTTCCCACCGTGATCCCGGAGTTCAAGAACGCCTGGACGTTGTCGGGGAAGGAGGTCAGGAAGACCGACTGCCCGTCCGCGGTCTGCGGGAGGGCGACCGGGATCATGGCGACCCCGAGGCTCACCGCCACGATCATGATGTTGCGGTGGTTGTGGAAGTCGACCCGGCCCAGCGTCTGGATGCCGACGGCCGCGACGGTGCCGAACATGACCAGCGCCGCGCCACCCAGCACGCAGCTGGGGATGCTCGAGACCAGGGCGCCGGCCTTGGGGACCAGGCCGAGCAGGATCATGATGCCGCCCGCAGTCGCGACCACCCACCGGCTCTTGACCCGGGTCAGCCGCACCAGGCCGACGTTCTCCGCGAAGCAGGTGTAGGGGAAGGAGTTCATCACCCCGCCGAGGAAGGTCGCGAGCCCGTCGGCGCGCAGGGCCGCGGCGATGTCGGACTTGCCGATCGGCTTCTCGACGATCTGGCCGGTGGCGTAGACGTCACCCGTGGTCTCCACCGCCGTGATCAGCATGACGACGATCATCAGCAGGATCGGCACCAGCGCGAACTGCGGTGCGCCGAAGTGGAACGGCCCGGTGAACCCGACCCAGTCCGAGCCCTTGACCGAGTCGAACTCGGCGACCTTGCCGCCGGAGCCGTCGCTGACGAACGCCGCGACCGCGGTGCCGATCACCAGCCCCGCGAGCACCGCGATGGTGGCGAGGAAGCCACGCGCGTACCGGGTGATCAGCAGGATCACGACGATGGTGAAGAACGCGAGGCTCAGGTTGGTGGCGCTGCCGAACTTCATGTTCTCGGGGACCAGGTCGGGGTTGTAGAGGGCGAACTGCCCGCCACCCGCGTCGTAGGCGGCGACCGGGATCAACGTGATGCCGATGATGGTGATCACCGAGCCGGTGACCACCGGCGGGAAGAACCGCACCAGCCTGCTGAAGTACGGCGCGATGAGCAGCTGGAAGATGCCGGCCACGATGACCGCGCCGTAGATGAAGGTCAGGCTGTCCGCCCCACCGCCGTGGTCGAGGCCGATGATGATCATCGGCGAGACCGCGGTGAAGGTGACGCCCTGCAGGAGCGGCAGCCGGACCCCGATCTTCCAGACCCCGACGGATTGGAGGATCGACGCGATGCCGCAGGTGAACAGGTCGGCGTTGATCAGGTGGATCAGCTGACTCTGGTTCAGCCCGATGGCTCCGGCGAGCAGGATCGGGACGACGACGGCTCCGGCGTAGAACGCGAAGACGTGCTGCAGGCCGTAGACCGCGAGCTGCTGCGCGGGCAGCACCTCGTCGACGGGGTGCCGCGGACGTCTCTTCGCGGCGGTGGTGGTTGTGCTCATCTCACACCTTCTCGTGGTTTTGCCGAGTGGTTTGCGCTGTGCGCCGGTTTCAGGTGGGGAGGTCTCAGGCGAACGCCGGCACGGCCTGCCAGGCCAGTCCGGGCTCGGAGGAGTCGTCGCGGCTCACCGTGGCCTGGATCAGGCCGTAGGGGCGGTCGGCGGCGATGAACACCTCGCCGCCGTTCTTGAGGCCGAAGGGGTCGAGGTCGACCAGGAAGTGGTGCTTGTTGGGCGCCGAGAACTTGAGCTCGGCGATGCCCGGGTCGCTCTCGAGGACCGCCTGGCCCATCGCGTAGAGCGTCTCCTGCAGCGCCCGGCTGTAGGTGGTCGCGAACGTGGCGAGCAGCGTCTTCTTGGTCCGTTCGTAGCTCGCCTCCCAGTCGGTGCCGGGCTGCGGTGCGGTGCCCTCGTGCCGCCACGACACCGTCAGCGAGGTGGCGAGGATCCGGTCGTCGGTCTCCTGGAGGGTGGTGTAACGGTCCTTGAGGAAGCCCCTGAACTCCGAGCCGGTCGACTTGAAGACCGTCAGGTCGGTGAAGCCGGAGACGACCCAGACCTTCTGGTCCTCGCCGCGGCCGTCGACGGTGACCCACGTCCGCCGGGTCTCGGTGCCGCGCCTGAGGAAGGAGTGGTCGTGGCCCTGGCCGTCGACGTCGATCCGGTCCCAGGCGTACTCGTCGACCTGCACCAGCGCGCCGGTCGCGGGCGGAGCGGCGTCGAGGAAGTGCCGGCCCAGCGCGACCGCGTAGTCCTCCGGCGAGGTGACGCCGTGCTCCTTGGCGTAGGCGAAGGCGGTGTTCTTCTGGGTGTCGGTCGGCAGCACGTTGGCCTGGTCGCCGGTGATGTGGGCGTCGGTGAACTCGCCGCGGAGCCATGTCGAGACGTTGAGGTCGCGGATCTCGTGGCGGTCCGTGTCGCGGTAGACGCGCACCACCCGGTTCTCCGACTTCCCGTACTGGTTGGCTCCGAGCACGACGCCCATGGCACTCTCCTAGACTCCAATGTTTCCGGTATGCGGAAACTTTTTACCGTTCTTCGGAAAGATTAGGGCTGGAGGGGAACGGCGTCAAGACCTTCGGGTGACCGTGCTCACATTCGTCGGGTCATGCTCGCCGTGGTCGCGCGAGCGCGGTGAGCCCGGCGCTGTCGAGGCCGGTGGCCTCCTGCACCTCGGCGGCCGAGACCGCGCCGCAGTCGACGCCGCGGACCACGAAGTCCGACAGCGCCCGGGCCGTCGCGGGCTCGTCCACCACGCTCGAACCGGTCTGCTCGAGGTAGTTGCGCAGCCGCAGCGCGGCGGCCCCGAACCCGGCGCGGTAGAAGGCGTAGGTCGACGCGAACCGGCTCGGCAGCTGCGCAGGGTGCAGGTCCCACCCCTGGTAGTAGCCGCGCTCGAGCGAGCGGCCCACCAGCCGGGCGTGCAGCTCCCAGCCGTGGCGCACGGCCTCCGCGTCACCGAGCGGCAGGATGTTCGTGGAGCCGTCGGACAGCCGTACGCCGGTGCCGGCCGCGGCCGCCTGCATCACCAGCTTGGCGTGGTCGGCCACGGGGTGCTCCATGCTCTGGAAGGCCGCCGGGATCCCGCAGAACGCCGAGTAGTCGTAGGTGCCGTAGTGGAGCGCGGTGACCCGGCCGTCGCCGGCATGGATCATCCGGGCCACCAGCGCCGTTCCGTCCGGTCCGAGGATCGACTGCGGGGTCTCGATCTGGAGCTCAAAGCGGAGCGACCTCGCGGCGAGCCCGAGCGCCTCCTCGAGCCGGCCGGTCAGCTCGACCATCGCCTCGACCTGGTCGACGCTGGTGATCTTGGGCAGGGTCGGCACGAACCCGGCCAGGTCGCCGCCGCGCTCGAGCAGCTCGGAGAGGAACAGCGTGAGCGTCCGGATCCCCCGCCTGCGCGTCGGCGCCTCCAGGCTCTTGAACCGGATCCCGCGGAACGGCGGGGCGGTCCCGGACCCGGCCATCGCCGCGAGCGCCGCGGCGGCCCGGCGCACGTGCTCGTCCTCCACGTCGTCGCCCGGGGCGCCGTAGCCGTCCTCGAAGTCGATCCGCACATCCTCGATCGGCTCCCGCCGCAGCTTGTCGCGGACCAGGTCGGCCTGCGCCTCCCCGCCGGCCAGGTCGGCGAAGGTCGCCGGGTGCTCGTCGATGGCCGCGAGCGCGGACCGGCCCCAGCTCTCGGCCAGGTCGTCGCCGAACCGGTCCGCCGGCACGTAGACGGTGTGCACCGGCTGCCGGTCGGGGGCGTCGCCGGGGAACTGCCGGACCAGCGCCGCGTCCGCGGCGGCGAGCCGGGTGTCCAGTGCCGCGGTCAGCGCGTCCGCGAGCCGCTCACCGGTCGGTCCGGTCGGGCCGGTGGCACTCGTGCGTTGGGGCATGTGGCACTCCTCGTCCGGTGAAGTATTCGCATGCCGGACATTATCTTCCGGATCGTGGAAGTCAAGAGGTGTCCCTATGCGGTGTGGTCTCGACCCATAGGGTTCAGGTCATGATCGAGCTCCGCACGCCCGCGCAGATCGAGGCGATGAGGCCGGCCGGGCGGTTCGTCGCCGACGTGCTCGTCGCGCTGCGCGACGCCGCCGACGTCGGAGTCAACCTGCTCGACCTCGACGCGCTCGCCCACGAGATGATCAAGGACCGCGGAGCCGAGTCCTGCTACATCGACTACCACCCGTCGTTCGGGGCCTCGCCGTTCGGCAAGGTGCTCTGCACGAGCGTCAACGACGCGGTGCTGCACGGCCTCCCCCACGACTACGACCTCCGCGACGGCGACCTGCTGAGCCTGGACTTCGCCGCCAGTGTCGACGGCTGGGTGGCCGACTCGGCGCTCAGCGTGGTGGTCGGTACGCCGCGCGAGGGCGACCTGGAGCTGATCGACGTGGCCACCCGCGCCCTCGAGGCCGGGATCCACCAGGCGCGGGTCGGCAACCGTCTCTACGACATCTCCGCCGCGATCGGTGACGTCGCGCGCGCGGCCGGGCTGGGGGTCAACCTGCAGTTCGGCGGCCACGGCGTGGGCCGCACCATGCACGGCGACCCGCACGTGCCCAACGACGGCCGGCCCGGCCGCGGGATCAAGCTCAAGCCGGGGCTGGTGATCGCGATCGAGCCGTGGTTCCTGCGCTCGACCGACCAGATCTACACCGACGCCGACGGCTGGACCCTGCGCAGCGCGGACGGCTCGCGCGGCGCACACATGGAGCACACCGTGGCGATCACCAAGGACGGGCCGCTCGTCCTCACCGACCGGAGCCACCTCGAGGGCTGAGCCTGGATCGAGGCCGACGTCAGCGGCGGGCGGAGCGCTGCCGGGCCCGATAGGCGCGAGTCTTCAGCTTGTTGCCGCAGCCGTACTCGCAGTAGCTGCGGGAACGGTTCTTGGACTGGTCGTAGTAGGCCCAGTCGCACTCGTCGAAGGCACAGACCTTCAGCCGCCACCACACCTGCTGCGCCACCGCCTCGTGGGCGGCCAGGCCGATCCGGGCGAGGGCCCCGTCCACCCCTTCCTCGGCCGGCCGCCCCACGACGCCTTGCCCGTCCCAGGCCAGGCGGACCGACAGCTCCCCCAGGACCGTGTCGAGGTCGGGCAACGCTGCGGCGGCCGACGCGTGGTTGAGCTCCAGCGCGTCGTGCAGGGCGCGACGGAGCCGGACCGCCCTCCCGTGCTGGGCCGACGAGGCGCGGCCGGGGCGGGTGACGAGCCCCTGCTCGGACAGGAACGCCGAGAGTCCCGCCGGTGACTCCAGGGCGTCGGTGCCGAGCTCGCGGTCGACGGTGTTGACGAAGTCGCGGACGAGCGCGGCCGACCGTGGGACCCGGTCCTCCGTCATCTCCACGGTCGGTATCTGCACGGCGGTCATCGACTCCTCCCCATCGCGACTCCCTCCACAGCGACACCAGTGTAGCCAGATTGCTGGTTGCAGCTATCGCGACACCGGCGTACGTTCATGACCGGTGTCGCAGGGAGGAGCTCGGAGGATGAGCCACTACGGGTACGTGAGCGAGCAGCTGCTGACCGGACGGCTCTGGCCGCCCCGGCGGCGACGGCCGAAGCCGGAGCCGGAGCCGCCCCGGCTGGACGTCGACCGGATGCGCAGCCACTTCGACTTCGCGGGCACCGGCCGCGTGGTCACCAACAACGCCGCCACCTCCCAGACCCCCCGCGAGCTGATCGAGCTCTTCCGGGAGCTCTCCCCCAGGTACGAGAGCGTGCACCGAGGGCAGTCGACCGCGTCACGCCGGATCACCGAGGAGTTCGAGGAGTCCTTCGACACCATCGCGACCTGGCTCAACGCCCCGAGCCGGCGCTGCATCGCCACCTACCGCAACACGACCGAGGCCATCAACGCCGTGATGTACTCGCTCCTCACCGAGTTCCGCGACGGCGACAACGTCGTGACGACGCTGATGGAGCACAACTCCAACTTCGTCCCCTGGTACGCCCTGTCGCGCGAGATCCTGCCGCGCCTGGGCAGGCGCGTGGAGTGCCGGGTCGTCCGCTTCGACCACGAGACGGGCGAGCTGGACCTCGACCACCTCGCCGAGCTCGTGGACGACCGCACGAAGCTCGTGTGCGTCACCGGAGCCTCGAACTTCCTGGGCACCAAGCCGCCGCTGCACCGCATCCGGCGGATCGCTGACGAGAGCGGCTACCGGCGCGGCGACGGCAGGAGTGGCTCGCTGCTCCTCGTCGACGCGGCCCAGCTCGCACCCACGAGCGTCATCGACGTCATCGCGCTCGACGTCGACTACCTCGCGTTCTCCTTCCACAAGGTGCTGGCGCCGTTCGGCGTGGGGGTCCTCTACGCGCGCGAGCCGTTGCTCCAGGGCTCGCTCCCCTTCCTCTACGGCGGCGACATGATCGCCGAGGGCCGAGTCTCACCCGACCTCGTCGAGTACGGCGACCTCCCCTGGAAGTACGCCGCCGGCACGCCCAACGTGCTCGGGGTCATCGCCTCGGCGCAGGCGCTGCGCCTCCTCGTCGACCTCGCGCTCGACCCGGACGAGCCGTGGTTCGGCACCGCCCGGCCGCTCCCACGGACCCATGTGGAGTCGGCCATGACACTCGTGTCGAGCCACGTCCGGTCGCTGACGGACGCCGCTCTGCGCCGGGCCCTGGCCATCCCCGGGGTGCAGGTCTACGGGCCTGGGCCGGACGTGTCGAGGTCGCCGCTGGTGGCCTTCACGGTCCGCGGACGAGATTCCCGTCAGGTCGCCTCGGCCCTCGACGAGCACCGGGTCGAGGCGCGCGCGGGCTGCCACTGCGCGACCCTCGCCCACCTCGACCTCAAGCTGAACCCACCGGCCAGCTGCCGGCTCAGCTTCGCCGCCTACACCAGCCACGAGGACGTGGACCGCGCCTTCACCGCGCTCGAGCGGGTGGTCGGGGCTAGATGACTAATTCCAAGGGCTCGCACGCTACGCGACGCCCAGCATCCACGCTGGCGGCGTTGCGGACGCTCGTTGGACGACCAAGTACGACATCGCGCCCGCGCCTTGCCAGCGCGGCGCTGAGCGCCGCTCGCTTGCACGATCCCTTGGAATCAGTCATCTAGGCGTAGCTAACCTGCAGCTCCTTGATCCCGTTGATCCAGCCGTGGCGCAGCCGGCGCGGTTCGGCCAGCTTGGCGATCTCGGGGGCCTGGTCGGCCAGGGCGGTGAAGATCAGCCGCACCTCGAGCCGCGCGAGGTTGGCGCCGATGCAGTAGTGCGCCCCGTGGCCGCCGAACGCCACGTGCGGGTTGGGCGTCCGGGTGATGTCGAAGGTGTAGGGGTCGTCGAAGACGTCCTCGTCGTAGTTCGCGCTGCCGTAGAACAGGCCGACCCGCTGGCCCCGCTGCACGTCGACGCCCCCGACCCGGACGTCGTCCAACGCGGTGCGCTGGAAGACGTTGACCGGGGTGGCCCAGCGGATCACCTCGTCGACCATGGTGTCCGGGCGCTGCTCCACCCAGAGCCGCCACTGGTCGGGGTTGTCCAGGAACGCGTTCATGCCGTGGGTGATCGCGTTGCGCGTGGTCTCGTTCCCTGCCACGGTCAGGATGATGAAGAAGTAGCCGAACTCGTCGTCGGTGAGCCCGCGGCCGTCCTTGTCAGCGTTGATCAGCTTGGTGACGAGGTCGTCCTTGGGCTCCTCGCGCCGCGCGGCCGCCATCGTCATCGCGTAGCCCAGGATCTCGGTGGCGGCCAGGTCGGGCTCGCCCTGGTAGTCGGGGTCCTCGTTGGCGAGCATCTGGTTGGACCAGTCGAACAGCTTGGCCCGGTCCTCCTGCGGGACGCCGAGCAGGTCGGCGATCGCCTGCAGCGGGAGCTCGGCGGCCACCTCGGTGACGAAGTCGCCCTTCCCGCGGCGTACGGCGTCGGCGACGATCCGCTGCGCCCGGTCCGCCATGATCTCCTCGAGCGCGCCGATCGAGCGGGGCGTGAAGCCGCGGGAGATGATCTGCCGGGTCGTCGTGTGCTCCGGCGGGTCCTGGTTGAGCAGCATCACCCGCTGGAACTCGACCATCTCGCGCAGCATCCCCTCCTGGAAGCGGATGATCGCGCCGTTCTCCGAGGAGGAGAAGTTCTTGCTGTCCTTGGAGACCGCGGAGACGTCCGCGTGCTTCGAGACCGCCCAGTAGCCGGTGCCGCCCAGCATCCCGTCCCGCGAGGACTGAGGCTGCTCGATCCAGTGCACCGGCGCATTGAGCCGCAGCGCCTGGAACTTGTCGTGCGGGATCGCCTCCCAGTTCACGTCCGGGTCGGTGAAGTCGTAGCCCTCGGGCAGGACGTCGGTCACGGTGTCCCTCTCGGAGTCCCTCGCGGAATTCTGAAACACGTTCTAGCGGGCGAGGCTACATACTCGCGGTACGTTTCGGAAGGGCTCCGAACGAGAACGTGTTCTAGTTCTGTGCCATCATGGCCCCATGGGCACACCGGTGATCGTCGAGGCCGTCCGGACGCCGCTGGGCAAGCGGAACGGCTGGCTGGCCGGCGTCCACCCGGCCGCCCTGCTGGGCTTCGTTCAGACCGAGGTCCTGCGCCGGGCCGGGGTCGACCCCGACTTCGTGGACCAGGTGGTCGGCGGCTGCGTGACCCAGGCCGGTGAGCAGTCCAACGACATGGTCCGCCGGGCCTGGCTGTACGCCGGGCTCCCCCAGCGCACCGGCGCCACCGCGATCGACGCCCAGTGCGGGTCGGGCCAGCAGTCGGCCCACCTCGTGCACGACATGGTCGCCGCCGGCACCATCGACGTCGGCGTCGCGTGCGGCGTCGAGTCGATGTCCCGGATCCCGCTCGGCGCCAACGTGCCCGCGGGGCTGGGCGACCCGCGTCCCGACGACTGGTCGATCGACATGCCCAACCAGTTCGAGGCCGCCGACCGGATCGCGGCGCGCCGAGGCCTGACCCGCGCCGACCTCGACGCGTTCGGCCTGGCCTCACAGCAGAAGGCGAGGGTGGCGGTCGACGAGGGCCGGTTCAAGCGCGAGCTCGCGCCGTACACCACGGCCGACGGCGTCGTCGACGCCGACCAGGGGCTGCGGGACACGACGCTCGAGGGGCTCGCGGCCCTCGACCCGGTGCTGCCCGAGGGGCTGCACACCGCCGGCACCTCGTCGCAGATCTCCGACGGCGCGTCCGCGGTGCTGGTCATGGACGAGGACCGTGCGCGGGCGCTCGGCCTCGCTCCGCGGGCGCGGATCCGGGCCCACTGCCTGGTCGGCTCCGATCCCTACTACCACCTCGACGGCCCGATCGAGGCCACCCAGAAGCTGCTCGACCGGACCGGCATGGCCATCTCGGACTTCGACCTGTTCGAGGTCAACGAGGCCTTCGCATCGGTGGTGCTCTCCTGGGCCGGCCAGCACCGCGTCGACCTGGACAGGGTCAACGTCAACGGCGGCGCCATCGCGCTCGGGCACCCGGTCGGCTCCACCGGCACCCGCCTCATCACCACCGCGCTGCACGAGCTGGAGCGGCGCGACGCGAACCTCGCGCTCATCTCGATGTGCGCGGGTGGTGCGATGGCGACGGGCACCGTCCTGGAGCGGGTGTAGCCCCTACCTGTCCGGAGCCTGCACGTCGCAGGCACGATTCGGTCTCGGGCACTGCCGAAGCCTTGCCCGCACGCGGTGCTGACAAGAGGGTGAGCCCATGCGCCCCCTCCTCGTCGTGGCCGGCAGCGCCGCGCTCGTGCTGTCGATGGCCGTCGTACCCGACCCGGCGACCGGTCACCCGTCGCCGCCGCCCGCCCCGAGGGCCGAGCGGAGGTCCGCGGCCGACGACCTCGGCTTCTACGACGCACGCCGGTCGGGCACCGGGGCTTCGGTCCGGCGCTCGGTCCCCGCCGGCGGGCTGCTCGAGACCGACCCGGCCACCGGCACCGTCCGCATCGTGGAGAAGCTCGACGGCTACCTCACCGGGCCGTCCCGGAAGCCGGCCCGCGCCGTCGCCCTCGGCTACGTGCGCCGCCACCTCGCCGCGCTCGGCCTCACCTCCGCCGACCTGCGGACCTTCGACTTCCATCGCGACTACGTCGACATCGAGGGCACCCACCACCTGTCCTGGACCCAGGAGATCGGAGGCACGAAGGTCTTCGACGCCGGCCTCCAGGCCGCGGTCACCCGGTCGGGGCGGCTCCTGGTCGTCTTCGGGTCACCGGTGAGCAGGGCCGCCGCGCCGGCGGTCGCGACGCCGAAGCTGGCCGGCGCGGGCGACGCCATCGCAGCCGCGCGCCGCGACGGTGGCGAGACGTCGACCGCGCCCGGACCCGACGACGAGGCCGAGCCGGTCGTGTTCGTGGCCGACGGGACCAGCCACGCCGCCTGGCAGACGACCACGATGTCCGCCGAGCAGCCGACCCTCGCAGTCTTCGACGCGGTCACCGGAAGGCTCCTCTACCGCCGGCCGCTGGCCCAGGACCAGCACAGCCGCGGCACCGCGGTGGAGTACTTCCCCGGGGCGCCCCGCGGTGGCACCGCGCGGCACGTCGACTTCACGGCCCGGGGCTGGCTGCCGGCCGGCGCGCGCAAGCTCTCCGGCAACAACTCGCACACCTACTCCGACGTGAACGACGACCAGGTGGCGAACCCGAGCGAGGAGGTGCCGCCGCTGAGGAACGGCACCTGGAGCTATCCGCTCACGCCGTTCCACCTCAAGGGCGTGCGGTTCTGCGACAACCCGTACCCGTGCACCTGGAACCCGGACAAGCCGTTCTCGTGGCAGGTCAACCGCAAGCAGAACGCCACCCAGGTCTTCTTCTTCGTCAACAACTGGCACGACCACCTGATGCGGGCGCCGATCGGCTTCACCGAGGCGGCGGGCAACTTCCAGGCGAAGAACCGCACCCACCTCGGTCGCGGCCAGGATGCCGTCAACACCCAGACCGACGACGGTGCCGCGATCGACCACGGCCTGCCGGACCCGGCGCACGTCGACAACGCCAACATGGCCACGCCTCCCGACGGCAAGGCGCCGCGGATGCAGATGTACCTCCAGCACACGCCCGGTACGTCCTACCCGAAGGGCGACCCGTTCGCGCCCACCGACGTGGGCGACGAGGCCGACACCGTCTACCACGAGTACACCCACGGCCTGTCCAACCGGCTCGTGGTCAACGCCAACGGCCAGTCGACCCTGGGCTTCGTCCAGGCCGGCGCGATGGGCGAGGCGTGGAGCGACTGGTACGCCATGGACTACCTGGTCGACCAGGGACTCCAGAAGGACGACCCGAGGAAGGTCGACGTGGTGCTGTTCCAGTTCGACGGCGCCGGGGTCGCCCTCGACCGCACCGAGCCGATCGACTGCCCGGTCGGCTCGACGGCCACCCGCTGCAACGGCGGCTCGACCGGTCACCGCGGCGGGTACACCTACCGCGACTACGCCAAGGTGCTCGGCGGCCCCGAGGTGCACTCCGACGGCGAGATCTGGGCCCAGACCCTGTGGCAGCTGCGCGCCCGGCTCGGCTCGCGGGCCACCGAGTCGCTGGTGACGCGGGCGATGGAGCTGGCACCGCACGACCCGTCGTTCCTCGACATCCGCAACGCCATCCTGGTCGCCGACACGGCCGTCTTCGGGGGCCGCCACCACAGCGCCATCTGGAAGGTGTTCGCCGCCCGCGGCATGGGCTTCTTCGCCGGCTCGTTCGGCGGCGAGGACGCCGCACCGGGAGCCAGCTTCGCCCGGCCCCCGGCCGGACACGCGACGGGCCGGATCACCGGAGTCGTCACCGACCCAGACTCGGGCCAGCCGGTCGCGGGCGCCGTGGTCACGCTCGCCTTCCAGGGTCGCGGGCTGGTGAACCCGTCCACGGTCACCGACGCGCAGGGGCGCTACTCCCTCGGCCACGTGCCGCGTGGTCACTACGCCAAGCTCGAGGCCGACTCGCCCGGCTACCTGCCCGTCCGGGCGGCGGTCACGGTGGGCAAGGGCAGCACCCGTCGCGACTTCTCCGCGCGGCGCGACTGGGCGGCCACGGCCGGCGGTGCCACCGTCGCGGAGTTCACCGGCACCGACCACACCGCCGGCGGCTGCGGCCCGGCCGCCGCGCTCGACCTCAGCCAGGTGAGCGGGTGGAAGACCGCGGCCGCGGCCGACGAGGCCACGCCGAGCAACGTGTTCGTGCCCAAGCACCTCACCGTGAAGCTGCCGCGGCCGGTCGACCTCAAGCAGCTCGCGGTCGACCCGACGGCAACCTGCTTCGACGGGGCCAGCGCCTCGACCAGCGGCTACCGGATCGAGACCTCACCGGACGGCACGACCTGGACGACGGCCAACCAGGGCACGTTCACCGCCGGCGACCTCGGCCGGCTGAACATGCTGACACCGACCGCGGGCACGACCGCCGTGCGGTTCGTCCGGTTCACGATCCTGGGCAACCAGGTGCCGGACTTCGGCACCGACTGCCCCGGCGCGTTCACCGGCTGCCTGCATGCCGACCTGACCGAGCTGGAGGTCTACGGCACGCCGAACCCGTGACCTACCCGGTGTAGGGAGCGACCATCGCCTCGGTGACCACCCGGGTCGCGTCGGCGATCTGGTAGCCCTCCGCGCCCTGGTCCTCGCCGCCACCCAGCCGGACCACCACGGTGTCGCTGCGCGGGTCGACCAGCACCACCTGGCCGCCGAGCCCCTGGGCCGCGAACAGCTCCGGCCGGGCCTTCGGGGCGAGCTGGTCCGGGCCGTCGGTGTTCAGCCACCACAGCAGCCCGTAGGAGACGTTGAGCGGCTGGGAGGGCCGGCCGGTCGCCTCGCGCACCCACGCGCCCGGCACCAGCTGGCGGCCGTCCCACCGGCCGTCCTGGGCGAACAGGGTCCCGAACCGCGCCAGGTCGGGGCAGGTCGACTGCATCCCGAAGAAGACGTTGGTGGAGTGGCCGCTGTCGTCCTCGGTCAACCGGGTGTGCTCCATGCCGAGGGGTCCGAAGAGCCGCTCCTCGGCGAAGCCGGCGGGGTCGGTCCCGGTGGCGCTCCGGAGCACGGCGTCCAGGGTCTGCACCGCCGCGTTGTTGTAGACCCAGACGGTGCCCGGCTCCTCCTGCTGGTCGAGGGCCACGGCGTACGCCGTCCGGTCCGAGGTCTCGATGAGCTCGCTGTAGTCGCTCTCCTCGCTCCAGAACCGGCCGCTGACGCCGGACAGGAGCTGGCGCACGGTGACCGGCTCGGACGACGTACCGCGCCAGCTGTCGATGTAGGTCGACGCGGCGTCGTCGATCGACAGGTCACCGTCGGCCTGGGCCAGCCCGACGAGGGTGCTCGTCACCGACTTCGTGACCGAGTAGACCTCCTGCGGGCTCTCGGGCCCGCCGCCGTTCCAGTAGCGCGCGAAAACGACCTTCCCCTGCCGGGAGACCAGGAAGCACGTCGAGCCGAACGCCGCTGCGTCGTCGGCGAGCCGGTCCAGCGTCTCGGCGTCGAAGCCGAGGTCGATGGGCGTCGCGGTCGGCAGGCCGCCGGACTCGATCGGTCCGACGCCACCCGTGGTGGTGGCCGCGCACCCGGCGAGCCCCAGGAGTGCGACGGCCGTGACGACACGGCTCCTCATGCTCCGACGCTAGGGACGACCGCGCTCGCGAACGAGGGTCGGAAGTCCGTCGCCCGCGGGACTTCAGGCGCCGTAGACGGGCTCGGGCGCCGGTGCGTCCGCGAGCAGCGCGCGCAGCGCAGGCCCGACGGCTGCCGCCTCCCACCGGCTGCCGTTGTCCCGCGCGGGGCCGTGCCGCCAGCCGGTCTCCACGGTGAGCGTGCTGCCGTCGATCTCGATCACCCGGCCGGTGATGTCACCGGCCTCCACCGACGCGAGCCAGGCCACGACGGGCGAGTTGTCCTCGGGCAGTGCCATCTGTGAGGTGTCGAACGCGCCCTCGGTCATCCGGGTCCGGGCGACCGGTGCGATCGCGTTGACCGTGACGCCGTACCGCCCGAGCTCCTGGGCCGCGACCAGGGTGAGCCCGGCGATGCCCGCCTTGGCCGCGGAGTAGGTCGCCTGCCCGACCGAACCCTGCAGCCCGGCGCCCGAGCTGGTGTTGATCACGCGGGCCGCGCGCTGCCGGCCCTCCTTCGACTCGGTGCGCCAGTAGGCGGCCGCGTGCCGGAGCGGCGCGAAGTGGCCCTTGAGGTGCACGCGGATGACGGTGTCCCACTCCTCCTCGGAGGTGTTGACGACCATCCGGTCGCGGACGAACCCGGCGTTGTTGACGAGGACGTCGAGTCCGCCGTAGGTGTCGACCGCCTGCCGCACCATAGCCGCGGCCTGCTCGAAGTCGGCCACATCGGCGGCGTTCGCCACGGCCCGGCCGCCGGCGGCCTCGATCTCGGCCACGACCTCGTCGGCCGGTGTCTCGCCGGTGCGCTCGCCGGCCGGCGAGACCCCGAAGTCGTTCACCACGACCGCGGCACCGTGCCTGGCCAGCTCGAGCGCGTGCGCGCGTCCGATGCCCCGGCCGGCTCCGGTGACGATCGCGATCCGACCCTCCAGCAGGCTCATGTGGACCCGGCCCCGGCCGAGAGGAACACCGGTGGCTCTCCCCCGCCGTGGCACTCGACCCGGGCGCCGGACACGTAGGACGCCAGGTCACTGGCCAGGAACACCGCGACGTTCCCGACCTCCTCGGGCCGGGCCATCCGGCCGAGTGGGATGGTCCGCTCGATGGCGGCGACCCGGTCGTCCCCGCCGTAGTGGTCCGCGGTGTCGTCGGTGCGGCACAGCCCCACGTCGATCGAGTTCACCCGCACCTTCGGAGCCCACTCGACCGCCAGCGACGCGGTCAGTGAGTCGAGGCCGGCCTTGGCCGCGCCGTAGGCAGCCGTCCCCGGAGACGGGCGGGTGGCCGAGACCGACGAGACGTTGACGATCACGCCCCCACTCTCCTGCTGCTGCATCACCGCGTTGGCGGCCTGCGCGCAGCCGAGCGGAGCGAGCAGGTTGAGCCCCACCACCTTGTCGTGGAACCGAGGTGAGGCGTCCGCGGCCGGAGCGTACGGCGCTCCGCCCGCGTTGTTGACCAGGACGTCCAGCCGCCCGTGGCCGGCCACGACCGCCGCCACGAGCGCCGCGACCGCGTCGGGGTCCCGCACGTCGCAGAGGTGGTGGTCCACGACCTGAACCCCGGGGCTGACCTCGGAGCGCGAGCAGGTGACCACGTGCGACCCCGCCGCCGCGAACGCCTCGGCGATGCCCAGGCCGATCCCGCGGGTGCCGCCGGTGACGAGCACGACCCGACCGGTCAGGTCGATCGTCAGGGCCATGGCTGCTACCCTACCAAGCAAATGCTTGGTTGTCCGAGCCGCTGGCCCTGGGCGCGGAGATCCGGCGCACAGAGATCCGGGGCACAGAGAGGAGCCGCCGATGGCCGTCCGCAGCGAGCTGCGCCCCGAGGGCATCCGGCTCGTCACGATGGACGCTCCCCCGGTCAACGCGCTGACCGTGCAGGGCTGGTTCGACCTCGCCGCGGCCCTCGACGAGGCGTCCGCCGACGCGGACACCAGGGTCGTGGTGCTGAGGGCCGAGGGCCGCGGCTTCAACGCCGGCGTCGACATCAAGGAGATGCAGCGGACCCGCGGCTTCGACGCGCTGATCGGTGCCAACCGTGGCTGCTACGCGGCGTTCAAGGCGGTCTATGAGTGCGCGGTCCCGGTGGTCGCGGCCGTGCAGGGCCACTGCCTGGGCGGCGGTGTCGGCCTGGTCGGCAACGCGGACTGCGTCGTGGCCAGCGACGACGCCTACTTCGGCGTGCCGGAGGTCGATCGGGGCGCCCTCGGCGCCGCCACGCACCTCGCCCGGCTGGTCCCGCCGCACCTGATGCGCACGCTCTACTTCACCGGCCGCACCATCAAGGCCGCCGACCTGCTCCCCCATGGCAGCGTGCTCGAGGTGGTGCCCCACGACCGGCTCGACGAGGCGGCGCTGGGGGTCGCCGGCGAGATCGCGGCCAAGGACCCCCGAGTGATCCGGGCCGCCAAGGAGGCGCTCAACGGCATCGACCCGGTCGACGTGAACCGGAGCTACCGGTTCGAGCAGGGGTTCACCTTCGAGCTCAACCTCTCCGGCGTGAGCGACGAGCTGCGCGACCGGTTCGTGCAGGGCGAGCGGTGACGAAGGGGCCCCGCGACAAGCGGATGACCGTCGACGAGGTCGTGGCGACCCTCGAGGACGGCATCACCCTGGGGATCGGCGGCTGGGGAGCGCGACGCAAGCCGATGGCGCTGGTCCGGGCCATCCTCCGCTCCGACCTGAAGGACCTCACGCTGGTCAGCTGGGGCGGGGCCGACGTGGGGCTGCTGGCCCGCGCGGGCAAGCTCCGCAGGCTCGTCTACGCGTTCGTCTCGCTCGACTCCATCCCGCTGGAGCCGAACTTCCAGCGCGCCCGCCAGCTCGGCACCATCGCGGAGGTCGTCGAGCTCGACGAGGGCATGTTCCAGACCGGGCTGTACGCCGCCGCCCAGCGGCTGCCGTTCCTGCCCATGCGGGCCGGGCTCGGCTCGGACGTGCTGGTCAACAACCCGTGGATCAGGACCGTGACCAGTCCCTACGACGACGGGCAGGAGCTGGTCGCCGTGCCCGCCCTCGAGCTCGACGTGGCACTCGTGCACCTCAACCGCGCGGACCGGCACGGCAACGCGACCTACCTCGGCCCGGACCCCTACTTCGACGACCTCTTCTGCATGGCCGCGGACCGTGCCTACGTCTCCTGCGAGGAGATCGTCGACACCGCGGGGCTCAGCGTCGACGCCCCCGTCCAGCGGCTGCTGGTCAGCCGGATGATGGTCGACGGGGTGGTCGAGACACCGAACGGCGCGCACTTCACGACGTGCACGCCCGACTACGAGCGCGACGAGCGGTTCCAACGTGCCTACGCGGCGGCAGCCGGCGGCACCGAGAAGGAGTGGGCGGCCTTCGAGCAGCGCTTCCTCTCCGGCGACGAGGCGGCCTACCAGGCCGCAGTGGCTGCCTTCGCCGAGGAGGCCGAGGGATGACGCCCACACGCGCGGACGTGTGCGCGGCCGCCATCGCGGACGCCTTCGTCGACGACGGCGAGCTGTTCGCCAGCCCGATGGGGCTGCTGCCGACGCTCGGCGTCCGGCTCTGCCGGCTCACCCAGAACCCCGACCTGGTCATCTCTGACGGCGAGTCGCTGTTCCTCGCCTCTCCCCCACCGCTGTCCGCCCGCGGCGACGTCGTCGAGGGGTGGATCCCGTTCCGGCGGGTCTTCGACGTCGTCGCCAACGGCAAGCGGCACGTGATGATGGGCGCCAGCCAGGTCGACCGCCACGGCAACCAGAACATCTCCGCGATCGGCGACTTCTCGCGGCCGACCCGCCAGCTGCTCGGCTCGCGCGGGGCGCCGGGCAACACCGTGAACAACCGGACGTCGTACTGGGTCCCGAAGCACTCCCCGCGCGTCTTCGTCGAGCAGGTCGACGTCGTCTCGGGAGTCGGGCCCCAGCGCGCCCAGGCGGCCGGCCCGGCGGCGTCCCGCTACCACGACATCCACCGGATCGTCTCCGACCTCGCGGTCCTTGATATCCGGGGACCGGACGACACGCTCCGGCTGCTGTCGCTGCACCCTGGCGTGACCCTCGACGACGTACGCGCGGCGACCGGGTGCGACCTCACTCTGCCCGACTCGGTGCCGGAGACCCGGCTGCCGACCGCCGAGGAGCTCGTCCTGATCAACGAGGTGCTCGACCCGCACGGGCTGCGGTTCAAGGAGGTGCCCGACCGGTGACCCCCCAGCTGCTGCGCACCTCCTTCACCGACCTGGTCGGCGTCCGCCACCCGGTCGTGCAGACCGGCATGGGCTGGGTGTCCGGGCCGCGACTGGTGACCGGGACTGCCAACGCCGGCGGACTGGGCATCCTGGCCGGCGCCACGATGACCGTGGACCAGCTCGAGCAGGCCATCCTCGAGGTGAAGAGCCGCACCGACCAGCCCTTCGGCGTCAACCTGCGCGCCGACGCCGGCGACGCCGGCGAGCGGTGCGACCTGCTGATCCGCCACGGCGTCAAGGTCGCGTCGTTCGCGCTCGCGCCGAAGCCGGAGCTGATCGGGAGGCTCAAGGACGCCGGTGTTGTCGTGATGCCGTCCATCGGCGCGGCCCGGCATGCCGTCAAGGTGGCCGGCTGGGGCGCGGACGCAGTCATGATGCAGGGCGGCGAGGGCGGTGGCCACACCGGACCGGTGCCGACGACGCTCCTGCTGCCGAGCGTGCTCGACGCCCTCCACGACGCCGGGGCCGACATCCCGGTCGTGGCGGCGGGGGGCTTCTTCGACGGCCGGGGCCTGGCCGCGGCGCTGTCCTACGGCGCGGCCGCGGTCGGGATGGGCACCCGGTTCCTGCTCACCCGCGACTCCACCGTTCCGCAACAAGTAAAGGAACTTTACTTGACGACCGACCTCACCGGCACGGTCGTGACCACCAAGGTCGACGGCATGCCGCACCGGATGCTGCGCACGCCGTTCGTCGAGGAGGTCGAGGCGGCATCCGCCCTCCGCCGGTTCGGCGCGGCGGTGCGGCGGACCCGTCGGTTCAAGCAGGAGAGCGGGATGAGCTGGCTCCGGCTCGCCCGCGACGGCCGGGCGATGCGCACGGCGCAGGGCCGCACCCTCGCCCAGCTGGCGCTTGCCGCCAACACCCCCACCCTGCTCCGGGCCGCGCTGGTCGAGGGTGACACCGGAGCCGGCATCCTCGCCTCCGGGCAGGTCGTCGGCGTGATCGACGACGTCCCCAGCTGCGAGGAGGTGGTCGACCGCATCGTCGCCGGCGCCGTCGAGGAGCTCGGCCGGGCGTCGCGCTGCATGGTCTAGCCAGTTTCGAGCGACACCCCCGGAAGTGCGTGCGTCCGGGACCCCGGCCTGCGAGATTCTCCCAGGTTCTGTAACCCCTATCCAGGAGACACGTTTCGTGAACAAAGCCCTGCGCAGGGTCGGGTCGGCACTCTCGCCGCTCGCCCTCCTCGTCGCCCTGCTCGCCCTCGTCGCCAGCGCGGCCGGTGTCGGCTACGCCGCCGGCCAGATCGGCACCAGCGACATCAAGAACAACGCCATCACGGCGAAGAAGATCAAGAAGAACGCCGTCACCGCCAAGAAGATCAAGAAGAACGCGGTGACCGCCGACAAGGTCAAGGACGGCTCGCTGGGTGCGGCCGACATGGTCGCGGAGGAGCAGCAGCACGCCGCCACCCTGCTCAACGGCACCGAGGGTGACTGCATCTGGCAGGGCGGTGCCGCCCTCGCGCCGGGCCTGGGCGGACCGACCTACCGCAAGGACCGGTTCGGTGTCGTGCACCTCAGCGGCATCGCGGTCGGCATGAACGGTCCCGGTGGCGACGCGGTCTGCGACTCCAGCGCCCCGGGTCAGGCCTCCGACGCCATCGTCTTCACGCTGCCGGCCGGCTACGTCCCGGCGAAGACCATGATCGTCGGTGACCTGAGCTCGGGCGGCACGATCATCGTCGGTGCGGCCGGGCTGATCAGCGGCCCGTTCGTCCTGCCGCCCGGAGCCGTGGCCGCCAACGTCGCCGGCGCCCCGGTCCTCCTGGACTCCGTCACCTTCGACCCGGCCGGCTCGAGTGTCGTGCTGCCCAAGATGGCCGCCTCGGGGCGGGTGAACGGCAGCCTGGCCAGGGCCATCGGCCTCGGCTGAGCAGCGTCGAAGCACCAACGTCGTAGCACCAACGTCGTAGCACCAAGGAGGTGGCCGGCCCGGTCGAGACCGGGCCGGCCATCTCGCTCCGGTGCACTGTCAGCGGTCCGTCGCGAAGAACACCCGCAGGTCGCCGACGACCAGCTCAGGCACCTCCAGCGCGGCGTAGTGGCCGCCCCGGTCGAACTCCGACCAGTGCACGATGTTGTCGTTGTCGCGCTCGGCCAGCGGCCGGATGGTCTGGAAGTCGTCCTTGAACACCGCGACGCCGGTCCTTCCGTGGCTGACCTGCGCCTCGGCCCCGGCGTGTGCCTCCGCGTAGTGGTAGCGGACCGCGTTGGCAGCGGTGTTGGTGAGCCAGTAGAGCGACACCTGGGTGAGCACCTGCTCGGGTGAGACCAGGCTGGTGCCGTTACCGAAGTTCTCGAACAGCTCGTTGTAGGCCAGCTGGCCGACCGGGGAGTCCGCCAGCGCGGCGGCGATCGTCTGCGGCCGGGTGCCGTTCATCTGGTTGTAGCCGCCGACCGACTGGAACCAGCCGAGGAACTCCAGCGCGGCGTACTCCTTCGGCCCGAAGCTCTCGAACTCCGCCGGGTCGCCGGACGGGAAGGAGAACAGCTGCAGCACGTGCGCCCCGAGGAATCCCTCCGGGTCCATCACCGCGAGCTCGCGGGAGACCAGCGCTCCGCCGTCGCTGCCGTGGGTGCCGTACGACGAGTAGCCCAGCCGCCGCATCAGCGCGTCGTAGGTCCGCGCCACCCGGGCCATCGTCCAGCCGGCGCCGACCAGTGGCGTCGAGAAGCCGAAGCCGGGCATCGAGGGCACCACAACGTGGAAGGCGTCCTCGGCGCGGCCGCCGTGCGCCACGGGGTCGGTGAGGGGCCCGATCATGTCGAGGAACTCGGCGAACGAGCCCGGGTAGGTGTGCAGGAGCAGCAGCGGCGTCGCGTCCTCGCGCGCCGAGCGGACGTGGACGAAGTGGACGGTCTGGCCGTCGATCTCGGTCACGAAGTTGGGCACGGCGTTCATCCGGGCCTCCTGCGCGCGCCAGTCGAAGCTCTTCCAGCGCTCGACCATGTCCTGCAGGTAGGAGACCGGTGTGCCGTACTCCCAGCCGTCGCCCGGCGCCGGCGTGGCGTATCGGGTGTGGTCGAGGCGGCGGCGCAGATCCGCGAGGGACTCCTCGGGGATCGTGATGGTGAACGGGCGGACCTCGGTGTGGTCGGGGTTCTCGGTGTCGTGGGTGGTGGTCATGGCGCTACGCTACGAACGCTTTAGGAACGTTTTCTTCCTAGAATCCACGCGACTTTCGGAGTGCTCTCGATGGCGGACACCGCGGCCCGGATGCTGGCCCTGCTGGGGCTGCTGCAGGCCCGTTCGGACTGGTCCGGCGCCGAGCTCGCCGAGCGGCTGGGCGTCTCGGACCGGACCGTCCGCAACGACGTCGACCGGCTGCGCGGCCTGGGCTACCCCGTCGACGCGGTGCGCGGTCGGCACGGGCGCTACCGGCTCGGCGCGGGCACCAAGCTGCCGCCGCTGCTCCTCGAGGAGGACGAGGCGGTCGCGGTCGCGATCGGGCTGCGCGCCGGCACGTCGGTCCAGGGCATCGAGGAGACCAGCGCCCGGGCACTGGCCAAGCTCGAGCACGTCCTCCCCCACCGGCTGCAGCGCCGCGTCAACGCCCTGACGGACGCGGTCAGCGCCGGGCCGGAGAACACCGGCTCGAACGTCGACGACCCCGTCGTCGACCCGGGGCTGCTGGCCGAGGTGGCGGCGGCCGTCCGCGACCACGAGGAGATCCGGTTCGACTACCGCGACGGCCGCCACCAGGTCGAGCCCTACCGGCTGGTGAGCTGGCAGCGGCGCTGGTTCGTGGTTGCCCGCGACGCCGGGACCGACAGCTGGGCGCCGTACCGCCTCGACTGGCTGGACCTGAAGCGGCCCGGCGGCCGGCGGTTCACGCCGCACCCGCTGCCGGGCGGGGACTACACGTCCTTCGTGCTGCGCGAGGTCGCCTTCTCCGGGTGGGAGCACCACGCGCGGATCGCCGTCGACGCACCGGCCGAGGAGGTGCTCGCCCGCATCAACCCGACCGTCGGTGTGGTCGAGAGCGTCGACGCGGACCACTGCGTGCTGGTGACCGGTGGCGACAGCATCGAGATCATCGCGGTCTACATCGGCATGCTCGGCCTGGACTTCCACGTCACCGAGCCGCCGGCGCTGGTGGAGGCGGTGGCGGTGCTCGGCGAGCGGTATCGAAACGCGGTGTCCCGTGATACCAGGGGTGGTATCATGGACGGGTGGCGATGACGCTCCGACTGAACACGGACCTCGATCGCGCCTTGACCGAGCGCGCACGACGCGAAGGGCGCTCGAAGCAGGAAGTGGCACGCGCGGCCATCGAGGCCTACGTCGAGCACTACACCAGACGAGAGCTCCTGGACCTCGTCCTGGACACCGAGCTGCCGCGCTATGAAGACGCACTGGACCGACTCGGTCAGTGATCTACCTCGACCTGGACGACCTGCTGCACATCGCCGAACGCGTGCTGGGCCGCCCACCCGAGATCCGCGACCTCGGGCTACTCGACGCGGCGGCCGCACGCCCTCGGACGACGGTCTACAGCCAGGACGCGTATCCCACCCTGGAGACGAAGGTTGCCGCGCTCCTCCACTCCGTCACCCGCAACCATGCTCTGGTCGACGGCAACAAGCGACTCGGGCTGGCAAGCACGATCGCCTTCCTCGGTCTCAACGGACACCGACTGACCTTGACCAACGATGACGCGTACGAGCTCGTGATGGCGGTCTCCACCGGAGTGCTCGACGAGGTCTCGGAGATCGCCGATCGAATCAGCGCTGCAATCGAACCATGGGACGAAGGCTAGCGGCGGCCGTCGCCGTGCTGGCTGCGCTCACCTGAGCGACTTCTGGAACTGCAGCTCCCGCCCCATGACCCGGTAGCCGATCGCCTCGTTGACGGCGATCATGAAGTCGTTGGACTCGGCGTTCCAGGTGCTGATCTCGGTGATCTGGGGCTGCTCGTCGCGCAGCCAGAGGTTCATGTCCGTCTTCAGCAGCAGTCCGAGCCTGTGGCCGCGGTGCGCCGCCACGACCGAGGTGTCGCCCTGCTCGGCGTACTGCGGCCGCTCGCCGTCGACCTCCACGACCGAGTGACCGGCCAACTCGCCGGTGCCGCGGTGCCGGGCCACGGTGCGGAAGATCCGGTTGCCGCGGTCGAGCTGGGCCGACTCGTAGGCGCGCATCCGGTCGGCGGTGAAGACCTCGTCCTCGATGTCGAGGTCGTCGGTAGGGGCGTCGTTGATCGCACTGGCCATCACCGCGAGCTCCTCGAGCTCGTCGTCGGGCGTGCGGCCCGCTCGCCGGATCACGTCGTACGCCGACGCCGCGGCCGCCGCCTCCTTGTGCAACCGCTCGATGTCGCCCCAGTCGACCTCGGCCAGGTGCTGCCGGCGCTGGATGGCCGCGCTCTTCTGCTCGAACCCGTGCCTGGCCGCGAAGCCGCGTGTGCTCTCGTCGTCCCAGCCGTCGATGCCGGCCGAGGTGCGTCCACGCGCCTTCACCTCGTCGACCAGCACCTCGAGCATCGCGGTGCCGTGGCCGCGGCGCCGGTGGTCGGGGTGCACCTGGACGCCGGTCCAGGCCAGGTGGAGGTTGTCGTAGTCGGTGGTGCCGACCCGGCCGACGGCGACCGGGAGGTCGCCGTCGAGGCCGACGTAGGGCGCCTCGACCTCGCCGTCCCAGCCGTGGCGGAACCGGCCTTCCACGCCGCTGAGCGTGTCGGGGTGCTGCCAGGGCGAGTCGACCGCCCTGGCGGCGTTGACGACCTCGACGTACTGCTGCAGCCGGTCGGTGTCGTCCGGACCGAACCGGTGGATCTCCATGGACCAAATGTCACGGCGCGGCGAGCCGGGCGCCACCCATTAACTCCAGCGCGGGGAGGGCCGCCTCCAGCCGGTCCCGCTCCTCGGCCGGCAGCTCGGCCAGCCGGCGGCGCAGGGCGGCGACCCTGATCTCTCGTCCCGAGGTCAGCAGCGCGGCGCCGTCGTCGGTCATCGCGACCACCTGGGCTCGGCCGTCGTCGGGGTCCGGATCGCGGACCACCAGCCCCTCGGCCTCCAGCGCGTTGACGATCCTGGTCATCGACGGCGCGGTGACGGCCACCGCCTCCGCGAGCGCGCCGATCCGCTGGGGGCCCAGCTGGTCGAGGCTCACCAGCACGCCGAGGCCGCCGGGGCCGATGTCCGACCTCGGCGCCTCCTGGCGCAGCGCGCGGACCACCCGGCCGATGGCGACGTAGAGGGAGACCGCGAGATCGGGGTCGGCCATGTCAGTCCTCCTCGTGCACGTAGTGCGCTCCGGCGAGCGCCGAGGCCACCGCCGCGACCAGGCTCATGATGGCCGCCGCGAGGAAGACCACCACCAGCCCGTCGTGGAACGGCTGTGAGATCAGGTCCGGGAAGAACTGCTTCCCGGTCAGCGTCGCTGCGTGGTCGGCCGGGAGCCGGTCGAGGGTCCCCGACGGCTCGAGGAGGGTCTGGATCGGGTTGTAGCCGAGGAACGACGCGAACAGCGAGCCGACCGGCGGGAGGTCCGCGACCTGCCCGGCGACGTCGGCGGGCACCCCCTGCGCGGTCAGCCCGGACCGCAGCGAGGTGGGCAGGCTGCTGGCCAGCCCGGCGATCATCAGCGAGAAGAAGATGCCGATGGAGAGCGCGCTGCCGGAGTTCATGAACGTGCCTCGCATGCCGGAGGCGGCGCCGCGCTGGTCGGCCGGGACGCTGTTCATGATCTGGGTGGCGTTGGGCGCGGCGAACAGGCCCGACGCGATCCCGTTGACCAGGAGCAGCAGCGCGAAGACCCAGTAGTCGAAGTCCACCGGGATCAGCAGGAAGCCGACGAAGGTCGCCGCCACCAGTACCAGCCCGCCGGTCGCGAACAGCCGGGCGCCGTACCGGTCGGAGAGCCGGCCCGCCAGCGGCCCGGCCACGAGGAACCCGACGGTCAGCGGCAGCAGGTAGATGCCGGCCCACAGCGGCGTGGACTCGTAGTCGTAGCCGTGCAGCGGCAGCCAGATCCCCTGCAGCCAGATGATGAGCATGAACTGCATGCCGCCCCGCGCGGTCGCGGCGAGCACGCTGGCAAGGTTGCCCGCCGCGAACGGCCGGATCCGGAACAGGTGCATGGAGAACATCGGGTCGGCCACGCGGTTCTCGATCACCACGAACGCCACCAGGAGCAGGACGCCGCCGACGAGCCCGGCCACCACCCAGGGGTTGGTCCACCCGGTGGCATGGCCGCCGTACGGCTGGATCCCGTAGGTGATCGCGACCAGGACCGCGGTGAGGCCGACCGCGAAGGTGAGGTTGCCCCACCAGTCCATCTGGGAGGTACGCCGGGTGCCGAGCTCGCGGAGCGAGTGGTAGCCCCACACGGTGCCGAGGATCGCGATCGGGACGCTGACCCAGAAGACCGCCCGCCAGTCCCACTCCGAGAGGAGGCCGCCGACGACCAGACCGATGAACGAGCCCGCCACGGCGGCGACGTTGTTGATGCCGAGCGCCATCCCGCGCTGGTCGGCCGGGAACGCGTCGGTGAGGATCGCGGTCGAGTTGGCGAAGATCATCGCCCCGCCGACGCCCTGGACGACGCGGAACACGATCAGCCACATCGCGCCCTGTCCCTGCTCGAGCGGGTCCAGCGAGAGCGCGACCGACGACAGCGCGAAGACGAGGAAGCCGAGGTTGTACATCTTGACCCGGCCGTAGATGTCGCCGAGCCGACCCAGCAGCACCACGAGCACGGCCGAGACGACCAGGAAACCCATGATCATCCACAGCAGGTAGCTCACGTTGCCGGGCTCGAGCGGGTCGAGGTGGATGCCGCGGAAGATGGCCGGCAGCGAGATCAGCACGATCGAGGCGTTGACCGTCGCGAGCAGCATGCCCAGCGTCGTGTTCGACAGCGCGACCCAGCGGTAGTGCGGGTGCTCCGCGTCGAAGCGGCTGGCGCGGACGCGGCGGCTGGGCTCGGTGGTGGTCACTGACCCCAGATTACTTGTCCTTGGCTAACTATTTTTGGTGGGGCCACGTGGACGGAGGCCGCCACCCCGTGCAGGGTGACGGCCTCCGCTTCCTCGCAAGGGATCAGCTGACCGACAGCGCCGCGTCGTCGATCAGGAACGACGTCTGCAGCGAGACGTCCTCGGACCCACTGAAGGTGAGCGTCACCGTCTGCCCGGCGAACCCGGAGACGTTGAACGACTTCTGGGCGTACCCGGAGCTCTTGTTGAGGTTGGAGTACGTCGCCAGCGTGGTCGAGCCCAGCTTCACGGTGAGCTTGTCGTAGGCCACCGACGTGGTGGTCTCCGCCGTGTCGATGTGGAGCCAGAAGCTCAACGTGTAGGTCGAGCAGCCTGCCGGGATGCTCACCGACTGGTTGATCGCCTCGGTGTGCGTGCTGCCGTACCCGTCGAGGTAGGTGGCGCGCGTGCCGGAGTGCGCCGGCTCACCGTAGGCGGACCAGTTGCCGATGGAGCCGGTGCTGCCGGTCCACGGCGAGGTCCCCGACTCGAAGCCGGGGTTGCCCAGCTTCTGGCCCGGCGACGAGCACCCGCCGCCACCGCCACCGGAGATGGTGAAGGTGAACGTCGTCGACCCCGAGCCGCTCGACCCCGTCGCGGTCGCGGTCACGTTGTAGGTGCCGGCCGTGGTGGGCGTGCCCGAGACGGTGCCGGACGACGAGCCGATGGTGATGCCCGGCGGCAGCCCGGTCGCCGACCAGGTGTAGGACCCGGCCGGGCTCGCCGACAGCGTGAACGACGAGATCGCCGTACCGACCGTCCCCGTCTTGTTGCCCGGGCTGGTGACGGTCACGCCACCGCTCGTCGTGCACGTCGGGTCGGCGGACTGGGCCGGCACCGACACCGCGTTCCACGCCGCCTTGACGGTGTTGAACTCGGTGCAGCTGCCCGGGAAGAGGTTCTTGGCCGCGGTCAGCGTCCAGGTGCGGTACTTCAGGTACGACGACGAGCTGGTCTTGAGCAGCATCGCGTTGTACATGATCTGCTCGGCCTTCTGGATCCCGAGCCCGGTGATGCTGGTGCTGTTGCACGTCGGGCTCGTGGGCTGCCCGTTGGTCGGGTTGGTGCCCATGGCCAGTAGGTAGAACCAGTGGTTGCCCGGGCCGGCGGCGGCGTGCACCTCGCCGTTCGGGATCGAGGAGTCGTAGCAGTTCTTGTCCCCCGCGAGCGACGGGTTGTACATGTAGCGGATCGGGCCGGAGCCGACCAGGTTGACCATCTCGCCGACGGTGAAGTCGGGCCGGTCGACGGCGTTGTTGGCGTACCACTCGGTCGCGGCGCCGAAGGTGTCGGCGACGAACTCCTGGGTGCCCGCACCGGAGATGCCGCCCGGGGTGTGGTCGTCGACGCCGTGGCCCTGCTCGTGGCCGAGCACGTCCAGCACCGGGATCCACTGGTTCTGGGTGTTGTGGCCGATCTGGACCTGGGTGCCGTCGTAGTAGGCGTTCTCGTCGTTGAGGCCGATGCGGATCGGCCAGCCGCCGCCGCTGCCGTTGAACGAGTTGCGGCCGTCCCAGGCCGCGAGCATCTTGTTCTCCTGGTCCTCGACGTACATCGCGTCGACGCAGCCGGTCTCCCGGTCGGTCTTCGAGCCGTTGCCCCAGACGTCGTCGGTGCCCGTGAACGTCGTGTTGGTCGACGCGTTCTGGCACCTGATCGTCGGGTGGGCGGGGTCGGTCATCGAGAAGCTGCTGCCCGACCCGCTGGTCGGGATCGTCACCGGGTCGCCGTCGTAGGCCGAGTGCCCGGTGCCGTCCATGACGTGCTCCTTGGCGGTGAGGTAGCGCCCGGTGTGCGCGTCGACGTAGACCGACCGGCGCGAGGGCTCGCCGTGCCTGCGGCCGGTGACCATGGTCTCCCAGGCCAGCCGGGAGCGCTTCTGCTGCAGCACCACCAGCCGGGTCCGACCGAGCTGTGCGTGGCGCACGCCGTGCCTGCTGACCGAGCGTGCCCGCGCCTTCGTCACCGTCGCCCGGACCGAGTGCAGCCTGACCTGCCGGGTCTGCGCCACGCTGGTGGTCAGGATCTTGCCGTTGGCGTCGGTCGCCACGACGAAGTCACCGCCGACGACAGGGAGGCCGCGGTAGGTGCGCTCGTAGGGCACGTAGTGGAGCCCCATCGAGCTCACCACCTTGCCCGCCCTGAACGCGTCGTGCCTGCCCGCCTTCAGCACCGCCGGCTTGGTGTGGACCAGCCGGTCCGCGGAGGCGGCAGCGGCGGCCTTTCCACCGCCGTGCGGTGCGGGCTTGACCGCGACGCCCTTGGACGGTGCGGTCCGGTCGGGGTGGTGCGCTGGGGTTGCGCCGGCGCCGGTGGGCGCGAGCACGGCCATCGCCGTGACGAGGGCACCCACTGTGATCGGCACAGCGACGCCCCCGGTGACGAGTCTTCTTCTCACCCGAGAATCTCCTTGTGAAGGGCTCGATCGAGCCACTGGATGGAAGGTGCCTGGGTTCCAGGCAGGCTCCAGCCCCGGGTGACGGACCGCCCGAGAATGGATCCGGTCTGGAATCTCCACCCGCGCAACATGTCCGGTCAATGGGGCAAAGTTGCGAAAAGGTGCGGTGCAGAGATGTGCAGTTTTCGGGCCGATCGGCGAAATCGATCGTCGATCGGCTCGGCGACCGCCGGTCTCGGCAGCGCCGACGCCGGAGGGTGCCGGATCCGTCCTAG